>DASSMQ010000030.1:0-48844 GCA_035688805.1 Candidatus Limnocylindrales bacterium | reverse complement strand
GCCCGACATCCTGGTCATGGCCAAGGGCATCGCGTCGGGTCTGCCGCTGTCCGGCATCCTGGCCCGCCGTGAGCTGATGGCCCAGTGGCGGCCCGGCTCCCACGGCGGGACGTACGGTGGCAACGTCGTCGCCTGCGCGGCCGCCAACGCGACCCTCGACGTGATCGAGGAGGAGGGCCTGGTGAGCAACGCTCGCGAGCGTGGCCGGCAGTTCCTCGATGGTCTGCTCGCGCTCAAGACCCGCTACCGATCGATCGGCGACGCCCGGGGCCTCGGCCTGATGGTGGCCATCGAGCTCGTCAAGCCCGGGGAGGGCGACGGCCGCGTCCCGGATCCCGAGCTGACCAAGCGGATCCAGGCCGAGGCCTTGGCCCGTCACCTGATCGTCCTGACGGCCGGGACCTACGTGAACGTGGTCCGCATCATCCCGCCGCTGGTCACGACCGCCGACGAAGTCGACCGGGCGCTGCGCATCCTCGACGAGAGCCTCGCCGCGGCCGGCGCCTGACCCGCAGGTGCCGTGGTCGGGGGACCGACGCTGGACCCTCCCCCCGCGGATCAGTGCGCCGCCGCGTCGACCGCGGCGATGATCGGCAGGATGAAGCTCGCCGCCTCCTCGACGCCGTCGACCGGGTCCAGCGACCGATCCTCGTGCTCGATGCTCAGGACGCCGTCGTAGCCGGTCGCCCGGACCGCCGCCAGGAACGCTCGCCAGAAGGCGCCGTCATGTCCACGACCCAGCGTCCGGAAGTTCCAGGCTCGGCTCGCCGGCCGCCCGAACGAGCGATGGTCGAGCACGCCGGCGATGGCCACCTGGTCCTCGACGAATGCGGTGTCCTTGAGATGGACGTGGTGGACCGCCGAGCCGAGGGCCGCCGCCGCGGCCAGCGGATCCATGCGCTGCCAGAACAGGTGCGAGGGATCGAGGTTGGCGCCGACCACAGGTCCGATCGCCTCCCGTAGCTCGAGCAGGGTCGGCACGTTGTAGACCAGCTGCAGCGGATGCAGCTCCAGAGCGATGTGGTCGACACCGTGGTCGAGCGCGTACGGACCGAGCTCGCGCCACAAGGCGACGACCTCGTCCCACTGTCGCGCCCGCAGATCGACCAGCTCGTCCGGCCACGGGTAGGTCGGCCAGTTGATGACGCTGCCGCCCGGGCCTTCGCCCGGACAACCCGACATCGTCACCACGGTCGAGACCCCGAGCAGCCCAGCCAGGCGGATGGTGCCCTCGACGATCGCCCGCTGCTCGGACCCCAGGCGCGGATGCAGCAGCCAGGCCGAGCAATTCAGCGCCGCGACATGCAGACCCCGCGAGGCAAGGCGGTCGAGGAACCGGGTTCGGGCGTCGGGCGATGCGAGCATCTCGGCCAGGGACAAGTGGGGCGCCGACGACTGGCCGCCACCGGCGATCTCGATCCCCCGGATGCCGATGCGGGCGGCCAGATCGAGCGTCTCGTCCAGCGACAGGTGGCCGACCGAGTCGGTGTACATCCCGAGTTCCATCAGGCTCCTTCCGATCCGCTTCGCGTCGTGCCGATGCCGAACAGTCGGCGGCGGACGACCGGACTCCAGGGCGGTAGATCGAGCGCTTCGAGTCCCGCGATCCCGTCCTGGAAGACCGGGTCTGCCCGATCGAGGGGCAGGCCGACGGTGCGTCCAGTGCCGGCCGACTCGTACACCGCCATCGCGACCTCCAGCACATGGGCGGCGTCGGCGGCCGTGACGGCCGGCGGTCGCCCGACCTCGAACGCCTCGAGCAGCTCGCGGATGGTCGCCGTCACGTACACGGCCGGGACGGGTTCAGTCGGGTCGGGTTCGAACCGCTCGATACGGCGCGTGCCGTCGCCGAGGACGACCTCGAGGGTCTCGGGCGGGCGGAACGGGGTGGTCGCCCCGTCCTGGTTCCGGATCTCGATCCGACCGAGGGGACCGGACACCGCGATGCCACCCGGTCCCACGCCCCAGCCGACATCGACCAGCGCCACACCCGCGTCGGTCTCGAAGCGCGCCAGGGCGAGCCCCTCGACCGCCGCGCCCTCCTCACGGGCATCGACATGACCGCTGACCCGCTCGATCGGGCGACCGAGCAACAGCTCTGCGACGTAGACGACGTGGATCATGTCCATGAGCACACCACCGCCGCCCACCGCGGATCGGTGACGCCAGTCGGGTCGATAGGCGGCGGCGCCCGGCCGATCCTCGACGCCGAGGAACTGCAGGATGGCGACCTCGGGCTCACCGATCTCGCCCCGCTCGATGATCTGGCGAGCCCGGACGATCTCGGGCAGGAACCGGTAGTTGTGGATCACCCCGATCGGCACGCCGCCGGCCTCGGACAGCTCGGCCAGCTCGGCCGCTTCGCGCGGGTTCGTGGCGATCGGTTTCTCGCACAGGACGGGTCGATCGCGCTCGATGGCTCCTGCGATGACCGGCAGTCGGATATGCGGCGGGGTGCAGACGTCGACGACATCGACATCCGGTCGATCGACCAGCGCGAGCGCGTCATCGAGCATGGCATCGGCATCGAGCCCGAGCATGGTCCCGGCAAGCTCGCGCCGCTCCGGGGACGGATCGGCGACCGCCACCACCCGGGCCAGCTCGGGCATCGCCAGGTAGGCCGGGATGTGCCGCCCCACCGAGATGTTGCCGCAGCCGACGAGCCCGATCCCGATCGGCCGGCGAAGGGTCACGAGGCGAGTCGGGCTCGGCGGGCGACCGCTTCGACCATGGCCGGCACGTCGTCACCCATGACGGCGTCGGCGCGGACATCCAGGCTGATCTCGATCCCCTCCGGCTCCGTCGTCGGCCAGGTCCACAGAGCGACCCCGTCAGCGTGGCACTGCTCGACAAGAGCCGGGGTCGCGAACCGCCAGTGATTCTGCAGGACCGGGGCACCGAGGGCGAGGGCCTGGCCGGATGCCTGGACCGGATCGGCCGGCACGTGGTCCGGCAACCGCTCCGGGGCCAGCAGGAGCTCCGGCACACGCGCCTTGGCCACCGCCATCGCCCGGTGGTGATAGCTCGACATGAACGCCCAGCCGAGTGCGTCGTGCCGCACGAACAAGTCGACGAGGTCGATGGCGATCCTGTCGGACTCGTCGGGATCGGCCCCCTTGACCTCGAAGCACATCAGGATCCCGGCTTCAGCGGCGAACCGGAGCAGCTCCTCGGTCGTCGGCACCTGGGTGCCGACATGCTCGGCCCCCATCCACGAACCAGCGTCGAGGCGGAGGACCTCTTCAAGCGTCGAAGCGCTGACCCGACCCGTGCCGGTCGTGGTCCGGTCGAGGGTGGGGTCGTGCATCATCACCAACCGGCCGTCGCGGGTGATGTTCACGTCGGCCTCGATCATGTCGGTCCCGAGCTCGACCGCCCGGCGATACGCCGCCATCGTGTTCTCGGGCAGCGCGATCGAATGCCCGCGATGGGCGATGACGATCGGATGGTCGGGCCGGATCCAGGGGTTGTCGGTCACGTGCGGCTCCTTGGCTGTCGGCGGATCCGCGGCGCGGTCACCGCGGCGTAGGGATCTTCAGGCGGTCACGGCGCTGACGGCCTCCACATAGCGGCGCCAGGTCCGTCGCTCCTCGAGTCGACGGTCCGACGCGATGCCCGGCAGCACCTGCCGGCCCTGGCCAGCGATCCGGGACAGCGAGCGAAGCGACCGCAGGCCGGCCCCGACCTGGGCCATCGCGGCGATGCCCAGGGCGGTCGATTCGTCGTTGTCGGCGATCTCGACCGGGATGCCGAGCAGGTCGGCCTGGCGCTGGACCAGGACGGCGCTCCGGGAGAGCCCGCCATCCACCCGCAGCCGCAGTGGTGGCGACGGGAGCGCCGGCGTCATCGCCTCGACGATGTCTGCGACCCGATGCGCGATGGCGTCGAAGGCGGCGCGGGCCACATGCGCCCGCGTCGTCGCCGCGTTGATGCCGGTGATGGCACCGCGGGCGGCGCCGTCCCACCACGGGGCTCCCAACCCACCGAGCGCGGGAAGGATCGCCACGCCCGCCGTATCCGACACGGTGGCCGCGAGTCGATCGGCGTCCGGCCCGTCATCGATCATGCGCATCCCGGCCAGCCAGTCGAGCAGGCTGCCGGCACTGAACACCCCGCCGTCGAAGGCGTACGTGGTATCGCCAGGGTCGACCGACCAGGCCACCGACGTGAGCAGGCCCGCCGGGCGACGCGTCGGCGACGGACCGGCGTCGGCCAGGATGAATGCACCGGTGCCATAGGTCGCCTTGAGCTGCCCGGGCTGGACGCAACCGTGGCCCGCCAGCGCCGCCTGCTGGTCGCACAGCATCGCTCGCACGGGCAGCGACCCACCCCAAGCCGGATGCCCGATCTCGCCGAGCCGGCCGGCGGAGGGGACGATGACCGGCAGCGTCTCGAGCGGGACGTCGAACCAGGCGGCGAGCTCCGGGTCCCACGCCACGCTGTCCAGGCTGAAGAGCTGGGTCCGCGATGCGGTCGAGGGATCCGTCCGCGGCGCGTCGCCGAGGCGCGCCGTCAGCCAGGCGTCGACCGTCCCGAGGCGGAGCGTCCCGGCGCGCGCCGCGGCTGCGACCCCGGGGACCTCGTCGAGCAGCCAGCGCAGCTTGCCTGCCGAGAAGTACGCGTCAAGGGGAAGACCGGTCCGTTCGGAGATGGCGGGGCCGAGGCCCTCCTCCGCGAGCCGTCGGACGATCGGCTCGCTGCGACGGCACTGCCACAGGATCGCCGGCGCCAGCGGCCGGCCGTCGCGCTCGTCCCAGGCGACCACCGTTTCGCCCTGGTTGTCGAGGCCGACGGCAGCGATCCGTTCGCGGCCGCCGACGGTGCGCAGGACATCGGCGACCGTATCGACCACGGATGCGAGGATCTCGAGCGGATCCTGTTCGGCCCAGCCGGGGCGCGGATGACTGACAGCGAGCCGACGCTCGGCGCTGGCGACGACCCGGAGCTCCGGATCGAAGGCCAGCGTCCGGGTGGAGCTGGTGCCCTGGTCGATGGCCAGGATGAGCTGGTCCCCTGGCCGGTCAGGACCGGGCGCGGCCGGTTCGGTCACGACGCCTGGCCGTCGCCCAGCTCGCGCTCGATGTTGGCGACCAGGTCCCCGACCTGACGGCGGAAGGTATCGCGAAGGAGTGGCGCCCCGAACGCCGACAGCCGCCCGCTCGTGGTCAGCGCCACCTGGTACGTGACGATCGTGCCGGGCTCTTCGTCGACGTCGAGGCCGATCTGGATCGAAGCCCGGAACGACCCGGCCAACCCGCGCGGCCGGCCGTCGATCTCAAGACGGAGCGCATCGGGCATCCGGATGTCGAGCACGCGAGCCGTGACCTCGGCGCGCATCGTCAGGAATTGCAGCTTCGTCGCGAGGATGCCGCGATAGACGTGCGGCTCGATGGCCTCGAGCTGCTCGCAGCCCGGGAGCACCCGGGCCAGCAGCTGAGCGTCGTCGAACACCGGCCACAGACGGTCACGCTCGACCGAAACGCGGCGTGTCTCGCGTGCGAACGGCGGCGACTGGGACGCGCTCATCGACCGCCACCTGGATCGGGTCGCCACCGACATGTCACAGAATCATCATACGACTTTGGGGTTCCCGGGCGGGGGCCCACATGGCACAATGGTCATACGACTGACCCATCATGCAGGCAGGGAGGGTCCGGACCGTGCGGTGGTCGGGCAGGGCGAGGTCGCGGCTGGGGCTGCTGGTGGCGTTCCTCCCGTTCTTTGTGTTCTGCGCGATGTTCGAGCTCATCCCCATCGTCGCGTTGTCGATCGGGAGCGTCTCGGACAAGCGCGGATTCACGCTCGAATACCTGGCCAACGTCTTCACCAAACAGACGTTCGCCCAGTCGATCTTGAACACCGTCTTCATCTCGGTCGTGAGCGCCGTCCTCGGGGCGGTCATCGGAACGGCCCTGGGCTACGCCATCACTCGGACGCGCCGGACACGGGTCCGCCGCGCCCTGTTCACGCTGGCCACGATCAGCGCCAACGCCGGCGGCATCTCGCTCGGGTTCGCCTTCATCACGGTCCTGGGGGCTGCCGGACTGATCACCATCCTGATCCGTCAGTTCGGCATCGACCTGCTCGACTACTTCTCGATCTACTCGGTCGTCGGTCTCGTCGTCGTCTACCTCTACTTCCAGGTGCCGTTGATGGTCGTGCTGATGCTGCCGGCGTTCGGGGCGCTCAAGCGGGAGTGGGGCGAGGCATCGGCATCGCTGGGCGGGGATTCGCGAGACTACTGGCGGCGGATCGGCCTGCCGGTGCTGATGCCGTCGATCGTCGCCGGGACCGTGCTGCTGTTCGTGTCGTCGATGGGCGCGTACGCGACCGCCGTCGCCCTCGTCGGCAGCCGGGTCAACCTGATGACCGTGCAGATCAGCATCCTTCGGCGCGGCGAGGTCATCTTCGCCCCGAGCCAGGCGGACGCGATGGGCCTGGTCCTGCTATCGAGCGTCGCGATCTCGGTCGGTGCCTATCACCTCATCCAGCGGCGTGCCCAGCGCTGGGTGCAGGGATGACGGCCACGGCGGTCTCCCAGGACGTGACCGAGGGCAGTGCGAGGGCGCAGGGCGGCGTCCGCGAGCTGGGCTTCACGATCCTGTTCGTGGTGTTCATCGGCTACATGCTGTTCCCGCTCGTCGGCGTCTTCCTGTTCTCGATCGCCACGACCTGGTTCGACACGGTGCTGCCGGCCGGCTACACGACCAAGCACATCCAGGACACCATCGGTGACCCGCTGTTCATCCCGACGATGGGCCGCTCGCTGGTCGCGTCGATCGCGACCATCGCGGTCAGCGTGATCCTGATGACCCCGACCCTGTACCTGATCCATGTCGCGGCACCGCGCCTTCGACCCGTCGTCGAGTTCCTGTCGCTCCTCCCGTTCGCCCTGCCGACCATCGTGCTCGCCCTGTCGCTGATCCGGACGTACTCATCGAAGCCGCTCGTCCTGTCGGGCACCCCGACCCTGCTGATCCTGGCCTACGTCGTCACCGGCTTGCCGTTCATGTACCGGGCGCTCGACAACAGCCTGAAGGCCATCGACACGAACGTGCTGAGCGAGGCGTCATCGACACTAGGGGCATCGCGCTGGATGACGTTCCGGCGGGTGATCCTGCCGAACATCGGACCCGGCATCATGGCCGGCGCCCTGCTCGTGTTCTCGGTGTCGTTCGGGGAGTTCACCCTGTCGTCGTTCCTGGTCGGTGACGCATGGAAGACGTCGGGCGTGTGGACCGTGTCGATCTGGGACGACCAGCCGCACAAGACGACGGTCATGGTCGTCATCGGGTTCACGATCAGCTGGATCACGTCGCTCATCATCCTGCTCGCGTTCCGGAAGCGCGCAACGATCGAGCTCGGGACGCGCTAGGAGGGGTCCAGGGCGCGGTCGGCCCGCGGCCTGGCGCCATCGCCGTAGGAGCCGGGGGCCCAGCGACACGCCGCGGTCAACCGCGTGACGCCCGCATCGCGGACGTCGTCGCGGAATCTCGTCGCGTAGTCTCGTCGCGGTCCCTGGTCCGGTCCCCTCGTCACGGTCCCTCGTCGCGCAGCCTCATCGCGTAGTCTCGTCACGGTCCCTGGTCGCGGTCCCCTCGTCACGATCCTCGTCGCGGTCCCTCGTCGCGGTCCCATCGTCCGGTCAACTCGTAGGGTCATTTCACCGAGCGGGCATCCCGTCGCGGGGAGTCTCGCAACGGTCATTTCGCAAGCGGTCAGGCAGGGCGCCGCCTTGCCAGTGGCGTTGGCACAACGTTCGCCCCAGGACCGCTATGGCCGGTCCGAGGGCAGATCCGGCCGGCGGTCGCCCCGTTTCGGCCCATGACTCGTCCCCGGACGCACATCCTGCCGGAGTACCGGTCAAGGCCGGCCGTTGCGGTCTCCGGGAGCAGATCCTGCCGGAGTACCGGCCAGTACCGGCCATTGCGGTCTCCGGGCCGCACATCCTGCCGGAGTACCGGTCAATACCGGCCATTGCGGTCTCCTGGAGCACGTTTTGCCGGATAAGGAGCCTCCACCGCCCTTGACGGTCCCCGGCGCAGGTCCGGCCGGACACCGGGACGCAGGCCACCACCGCCCGTAACGGCCCCCGGCGCAGGTCCGGCCGGACACCGGGACGCAGGCCACCACCGCCCGTACGGTCCCCGGGCGCGGGTCCGGCCGGACACCGGGCCGTCACGCCCGCGCCCCACCTCCCCGGAACACCGGCCGAACATGGAACGACCGCGAGGCGGAGCCCCGCGGTCGTCCCGTGGTGGAGGAGCGAAGGACTAGACCGTCACTGGCCGACCTCGATCGTCCAGCCAGTGGCGAGGCCGGCGATGGCCTCAGCGGCCGCCTTCCAGTCGTTGACTGGTTTGACCGCCGCGTACTGGTCGGCCGGCGGGAACTTGGCGGCGACGTCGGCCGGGATCACGAGATCCTTGTTGATCGGTCGCGCGTATTTCTGGGCCTGGAGGATCTGGGCCTCGTCGGTCAGGATGTACTCACGGAAGAGCTTGGCCGCGTTGGGGTGGGCGGCGTACTTGTTGATGATGTGGCAATACGGGGCCTGGGTCGTCCCGTCACTCGGGATGACGACCTCGATCGGGACCGCCGGGCTGAGCGCCGCGAGCTTGTCCCGGAGCGGCAGCGAGTTGTAGTCCCAGAGGATCGCGATCGCGACCTCGCCCTTCTCGACGTTGGCCGAGCTCGGGCCAGCAGGGGTGAAGCTGCCGGCGTCGCTGAGCGCCTTGAAGTAGTCGAAGCCCGGCTGCAGGTTGGTCTCCGATCCGCCGGCCGCGAAGTTGGCCGCGAGGAACGACATCGCGCCCTGACCGGTGGTTCGCGGGTCGCTGATGCCGACCGTACCCTTGTACTCGGGCTTCTTGAGGTCGGCCCAGGTCCGCGGCACGTTCTTCACGAGCGCGGTGTTCACCGCGAAGGAGATCGTGCCGGTGTACCAGCACATCCAGTTGCCGTTGGGATCCTTGGCGTAATCGGGGACGATGTCCCATCGCGTCGGGATGTACGGCTGGACCGCATCCTGCGCGACGGCGACCGGCCCGAACTGGATGCCGATGTCGCCCTGGTCTGCGACCGGGTTGTTCTGCTCGGCGATGAACTTCTGGATCTCCTCGGCGCTCGACATGTCGGTGTCGGTGTGGCCGAGCTTCCCGTACTTGGCGAAGTAGCCGTCCCAGATCGCCCCGAAGTTGGTCCAGTCGGGCGGCATCCCGTAGCTGTTCAGGTTGCCCTCGGCCTTTGCCTTCTCGGCAAGGTCTGCGACGACTGCGGCGGAATCCTGCGTAGCCGCCGCGCCCGAGGCGCTGGCCTCCGCCGACGCTGCCGCCGACGCCGCCGTCGATGGGGCCGGCGCCGTGGTCGCCGTCCCGCCACTGCCACAGGCGGCAGCGACGAGGATCGCGGCAAGCGCGCCCGTCGTGCCCTTGAGAGATCGATGCATCGGTCCTCTTCCTCCTCATCCGAACGGTCGCGGGTCTCCCGATCTGCCCGCACGTCGCCTGATGTCCGTTGTCGCCCGCCGGTCCTCGCGCCGGCGCAGCGTTCAGTCGTGGTCGGCGCCTGGCCGCCGGCCGTTCAGCCGCTCATGGGCCATCTCTCGTGCCCGGTCGGGCCGGCAACCCAGGGCCGCGGCGATGGACCGTGAATTCGAAGGTGTCTGCGACGTAGTACTCGCGCGACAGCAGGACCGGCTCACCATCGGCGTCTGTATCGACCTGTTCGACGCGCATCAGGGGGCTGCCCGGTGGCGTGTCGAGCCGATCGGCGATGGCCGCGTCGGCGGTCGTCGCGCTGATCGATGCGGTCGCGTCGGTCACCGACCGCCCGAGCGACCGCGCGTACAACTGGTAGAGCGACAGCGCCGGATCGAGTAGGCCGGAAGGGTCGACGCCGACGGCGTCGAACAGGCGCGCCGGGATCGTGTCCACCGTGAAGATCACCCGTCGACCATCGGCCGTCCTCACCCGCTCAAGGACCAGCACCTCATCGTCGACCGACAGGTGCAGCTGGGCGGCGTCATCGGCCGATGGCGTGGTCCGCTGCAGCTGGGCATGGGTGGTGCCGGGCTCCATCCCGTGCGAGCGGACGACGTCGGTCGTGCTGAGGTTCTCGTTGAGGCTCCCGCGCAGGAGCGGGTTCGAGCGCACGAACGTGCCGTGCCCATGGCGCCGGATGACCAGGCCCTCCTGCTCGAGCTGGAGGAGCGCCTCGCGGACCGTGGTCCGGCTGACACCGAGGGAGTTGGCGAGCTCGATCTCTGGCGGCAATTGGATGCCCGCGCCGAAGCGTCCATCGCGGATGCGATCGCGGACTTCGTCGCGGATGCGGGAGGCGAGTTTCGTCTGACCGACGAGCGTCAAATCGCGTTTCCCTCTGGACCAAAAGCCGTATGAGGTATAACGTCTGACCTACGCGGTCAGGTTACGCTCCAGCCGACCGATGTCAAGATGGCAACGCACGCGTGAGGGTCGCCCGTGAGCCAGCTGCAGCTCGTCAACCTGCGCAAGAGCTTCGGCTCGGTCGTCGCCGTCGCACGGATGGATCTGGAGATCGAACGCGGCGAACTGGTGACCCTCGTCGGCCCCAGCGGCTGCGGCAAGACCACGACGCTCCGCATCGTGGCGGGTCTTCAGGACGCCGACGCGGGCCGGGTCATCCTCGAGGGTCGGGACGTGACCAGCGACCCCCCGTCACGCCGCGGGATGGGCGTGGTCTTCCAGTCGTACGCGCTCTTCCCGAACATGACCGCGGCGGACAACATCGGCTACGGCTTGACGGTCCGACGCCGACCGGCGGCGGAGATCAAGAAACGGGTCGCGGACCTGGTCGAGCTGACCCAGCTCGGTTCCGCCGCGGAGCGTTTCCCCCACCAGCTGTCCGGCGGCCAGCAGCAGCGCGTGGCGCTGGCACGAGCGCTCGCCATCGAGCCGCCCGTCCTGCTGCTCGACGAGCCCCTGTCCGCGCTCGATGCCGCCGTGCGCGTGTCGCTGCGTGGGGAGATCCGCCGGATCCAGCGCAGCCTCGGGATCGCCACCCTGTACGTGACCCACGACCAGGAAGAGGCGCTGTCGATCTCCGACCGCGTCGTCGTCATGCGCGAGGGCCACATCGAGCAGGAAGGCCGGCCTGAGGACATCTACAGCGCGCCCGCCACCGAATATGTGGCCCGCTTCATCGGCACCTCGAACCGGCTGCCGGTCCGGGTCCGCGACGCGCGCACCGGCCTGGTCGACTGGGCCGGCAGGACGATCACGGTCGCCGCGACCGATGGCATCCAAGATGGGACGGACGCGGTCATGGTCGTCCGACCCGAGCGCGTCCGGGTCACCCGGCGGGTCGATGGCGAGGTGCGCGACCACGAGCATCGGGGTCGGGTCGCCGAGCGCACCTTCCTCGGCGCGACGACCCGGCTGGCGGTCGAGATCGACTCCGGGATGCTGCTCGCCGACGTCAACGGCGAGGACGGCTCGGCGGCCATCGACATCGACGACCCGGTCTGGGTCGGCTTCGACCCAGTCGGCTGCCGGCTCATCCCAGCCGCGGAGGACACCACCGCCAGCGCCGGCGTCGTCACCTCCTGAGGTGGCGCGCAACCCCTGGCGACGTGACCACCCGCTGGTCGTCGCCCACCGCGGTCATCGAGCCGCCTTTCCCGAGCAGACGCTGCCGGCGTTCGAGGCGGCGATCGCCCTCGGCTGTCGGGCGATCGAGGCGGACCTCCAGCTGACCCGTGACGGTCGGCTCGTGATGATGCACGACCTGACCGTCGACCGGACGACCGACGGCCACGGTCCCGTCGCGGCCGCGACCCTGGCCGAGCTCGAAGCCCTCGATGCAGGATCCTGGTTCGACCCGCGCTTCGCCGGCACGCGCATCCCGACGGTCGAGGAGCTCCTCGCCCTGGCGATCCCCGCGGGCGTGACCCTCTGCCTCGAGGTCAAAGGCACGACCGAGGCGGCACCCGACGTGGCGGTCGCCCTGGTCGGACTGCTGCGCGACCGCGGCCTGCTCGATCGGGTCTTCGTGTCGTCGTTCGATCACGCCGCGCTCGCCACAGCACGGCGCATGGCCCCCGACATCCTGCTGGCGCCCGAGCGGCTTCCTGAGCACGCCCCGCCGAATCCAGCTGAGGCCGTCCGCCAGGCGCGAGCGACTGGGGCGACCGTGCTGCAGCACCGCTGGGACGAGCTCACGGTCGAGGTGGTCGACGCCCTGCACGCGGCGGATGTCGCGGTCTGGACCTGGCCGACCGACACGCTCGAGTCGATCGAGGTCAGCGTCCGCACCGGAGCCGACGGGGTGATCGGTGATGACGTCGCGTGGCTGCTCGAGACGGTCGGGCCGGCCCCGGGCTCGGTCCGCCGGTGAGCACCGAGCCACCGCGCCTCGCGGTCCTCGTCGACTACGACGGGACGATCGCGCGGGCGGACCTGACCGACGAGGTCATGCGCCGACATGCCCGATTGGACGAGTGGGCTCCGCTCGAGCGGGCGTACCTCGAGGGCCGGATCGGATCGCGCGAGCTGCTGGCCCGGCAGGCGGCACTGCTCGACGACAGCGACGGCGCGATCGAGGGCATCGGTCGGGGCGAGGAGCACGACCCCACCTTCGCGACGTTCGCGTCGACGCTGCGCGAACGGGGCGTGCCCGTCGAGATCGTGAGCGATGGTTTCGGCTTCTTCGTGCCGGGCGCCCTGGCCGAGATGGGCATCGACGACATCCCGGTCGTGACCGCGCAGACGACCTTCAACGACGGCGAGGTCCGGATCGCCTTTCCCAACGGCCATCCCAGCTGCCTCGTGTGCGGCACCTGCAAGCGCGCTCGGGTGCTGTGGCACCGAGCGCAGGGCCGGCATGTGGTCTTCGTTGGCGACGGCTACAGCGACCTGTATGCAGCGGGCCATGCCGACACGGTGTTCGCGAAGGCGCACCTCGCGGATCTGTGCGAGCAGCGCGGCTGGCCCTTCCGGCCGTGGACCGATTTCCGGTCGGTCATGGCGGCGATGGACGCGGACCTCGTGGCCGGCCGCTACGACGCGCCCGGAGAGATGGCCTTCCGCTGCGGACCGGAGGTGTGGCCTGCCGGCACGACCGTCCCGCGCTGGGGCGACGGCATGGGCCCACAGACGGTCCTGCCCGGCACACGGCCCGGCTGAGCGTCTCGCCTACTCCTCGGACCCGGCGAGGCGCCGCTCGAGGTCGGCGATCTTGGCCACCTTGCGGGTCGATCCCCCGCCATCGAACTCGGCCTCGAGCCACGCCCCGACGATGGTCTTGGCCGCCTCGGCACCGATGACCCGGGCGCCCATCGTCAGGACCTGCGCGTCGTTGCTTCGGCGCGCCCGCTGCGCGGAGTACACGTCATGGGCGAGCGCCGCTCGCACGCCGGGCACCTTGTTCGCCGTGATGGCCATGCCGATCCCCGTCCCGCAGATCAGGATCCCGCGGGCGTATCGACCGTCGCGGATGGCGGTCGCCGCGACCTCCGCCACGTCCGGGTAGTCGATGCCCTTGTCGGTCGCGTCCGGGCTGTCGACCCCGACGTCGTCATAGGCGACGCCCCGTTCGTCGAGGTACGCCTTGATCACATCCTTGAGCCCCAGCCCGGCATCGTCGGCCCCGATCACCAGCCGTCGATCGCGGTCGTCCATGGTCAGTCCTCCCTGTCGATGATCACGCCGGCGATCCGGACGAATGCGGCCGGATCGAGGGCGGCCCGGCCGACGAACAAGCCGTCGACGCCGGGGAGCGAGACGATGGCGCGCGCGTTCTCCGTATCGACGCTGCCGCCGTACAGGACCCGGGTCGCGGACGCGTTCCGCCGGCGAAGCCAGCGCCGGATCGCCAGATGGGCGGCCTCGATGTGTTCGAGCGGCGCAGCCTGGGCACCGACCCCGATCGCCCAGACGGGCTCGTACGCCACGACGACGCCGTCCAGCCCGTCGGCGTCCAGGTCGCCGAGCGCGCCGCGCAACTGCCGGGTGATGACCCGGGTCGCGGCGGCGACCGGGCCACGCGTTCGTTCGCCCACGCACAGCAGCGGCGTCATCGACCAGCGCCGGATGGCGGCCACCTTGGCGGCCAGGAGCGCGTCGCCCTCGCGGTGGTCACGTCGACGCTCCGAGTGACCGACCTCGACGAACGTGCAGCCGAGATCGGCGAGCATCGGCGCCGATACGTCGCCGGTATGGGCGCCACGGTCGTCGGGGTGCACATCCTGGGCGCCCCAGGCGACCGCCGTCGAGGCGAATGCCGCCCGAGCGGCCGGGATCGCCGGGAAGGGCGGCAGCACGAAGAGGTCGCGATCGGTCATCGCCGCCAGGCGCGGACCCGCTGCCGCGAACCAGGCACCAGCTTCGCTCGGCGTGAGGTTCATCTTCCAGCTCGTGCCGATCAGCGGGCGCATCAGCGGACGCGCGAGGTCGGGCGGACCCGATCCGCCGCGGCGGCGGCTGCCAGCGCCTCCATCACGACCCGGCCGCCGGCGGCCGCGCCGTCGGGGTGACCCTGGATCGCCCCGCCGATGCCGAGGATCACGTCGGGTCCGGTGATCTCGAGGAGGGCGCCGATGTGGTCGGCGCGCAATCCTCCCCCGACCATGGGCAGGACCGGTCGGAGTCCGACCCAGTCGTCCCGACAGGCGTCCAGGAAGGCCTCGAACCGGGCGTGAGACAGGGGCCGCGGCGCCATCGGCGTGCTCGACAGCACCGCGTCCGCGCCGGCCAGACGGAGCAGCCGACCGAGGAGCAGCCGGTGACCGTAGCCGCTGGCGGTCGCGGTCGTGAACGTCTCGCTGCCCGCCGAGTGAGCCAGGATCGGCACCCCGAGGCGAGCCTCGGCGAGGGTCTGCAGGCCGTCCAATCCGACCGCCAGGGCATTGACCATCAGGGCGTCGGCCCCGCCGTCGAGCGCGGACCGCGCCGTATCGAGCAGGTCACGACCGCGGGTCGTGACGTTGGCGACGTAGCGCGATCGACGGCCGGTCTCGGCGGCGACCTCATCGAGGGCCCGCGCGTATGCGCGGGCCCGGTCGCCGACGCGGGCGAACGACGGATCGGCCAGGAGCTCGTCGTCCTTGATGAGGTCGAGCCCGCCGCGCGCGCTGTCCGCGACGAATCCGGCCCCGACCTCGGGCGGGAACCCCGTGCAGGGCTTGATCATGTTCATGACGAGCGCGCGGTCGGCGACGCCGGTGATCCGTCGCCAGCCCGCGATCCCCTCCCCCGGCCCGGGGAAACCGGCCGCGAATGCCGGGGCGATGTCGATATCCACGAGCCGGGCCGCGATCGATGTCGACGGGTCGTTGCCGGTCAGGGTCGTGACGAGCATCGGGAACTGGGGACCGAAATTGACGATCGGAAAGGCGACCCGGACGAGCCAGCCCGATGCTTCCGCGGCCTCGCCGGCGACGATTTCGCCCGGGCCGAGCGCCCGGACCTCCTCGACGCGGCCGCCATGCCGTGCCCGCATGGCATCGGTGATACCCGGCACCGGTTGCCACGTCCCGATGCTCTGCCCTTCAGCGAAGGCGGCCGCGGCCGCCTCTTCGCGGCCGGGTGGCAGCGTCGCGAGGTAGGTCGCGACGAGGTGGTCGTCGGTCACGTCAGTACCTCGGCAGGCGGTCGAACATCGGCGGAGACGGCCGGTGCCGCGGCTGACCCACCGGTGTCCCCGCGCTCCGTCGCGGCGCGAAGCGCGGGATAGAGCCGTCGGAACGTCGCTAGCCGGGCGCTCGCCCTCCGGCTTCCCGTCGGATCCGGTTCCACCACCCGCTCGATGGTGGGTGGGACCGCGGACCGCACGTCGCCCGCGAGCCCGGCCGCGACGAGCGCGCACGCGGCGGCGCCCCGGGCGCCGGCGTCCTGTGGTTCGGCGACGATCTCGAGCGGCCGATCGAGCGCGTCCGCGATGAGGCGCGTCCAGAGCCCGCCGATCGTCCCGCCACCCACCGCCCGGATCGTCCCGGGCGTGATGCCGTACGCCAGGCCGTACTCGTAGGCCCAGGCGATCTGGCTGGCGACGCCTTCCATCACGGCCCGGATCAGGTGGGCCTGCCCGTGGTGCAGGCCCAGGCCGACGAAGGCCGCCCGTGCCGCGTCGTCGAACAGGGGCACCCGTTCGCCCGTCAGCCACGGGACGAACTGGAGACCGTCCATCTCGTCGGCCACCGCCTCGACTGCCCGATCGATGGCTGCGTGGTCGCGCTCGGCCGGCCCTCCAAGGCCGGCGATCTGCCGATCGAGCCACGACAGCGCCGCCCCGCCGGTGGCGATCTCCAGCCAGAGCAGCCAGCCCGGTGGCGCGATGTGGCGCAGCGGTCCGAGACGCTGCCCGGGATCGGCGACCTGTGTCGCCGCGAGGATGCCGAAGTAGACCGCCGTCCCGAGCGACAGGTGGATATCGCCGGGCCCGACCGCACCGGCCCCGATCTGGCTGGCCGCGACATCCCCGGTGCCACAGGCGACCGGCGTACCCACCGGCAGCCCGGTCAAGGTGGCCGCGTCGGGCGTCAGGCGGCCGATGACATCGGTCGCCGCCACGATCGGCGGCAGTCGATCCACGGGCACCCCAGCCGACCGACACCGGGCGGCATCCCAGCCGCCGCTGCGTGGATCCTGGAGTCGAAAGGCGCTCGCGCCGGCGGGATCGATCGCGACCTGGCCGGTCAGGCGCGCCGCCACCGCCTCCTTGCAGTCCACGTACCACGCCGTCCGCCGAGCGGTCTCCGGCTCGTGCGCCTCCAACCAGGCGATCCGCGGGACCACGTCCTTCGCCGTCAGCACGGCATCGAAGGTCGCATAGCCCCCGTCAGGACCGGACGTCGCGCGGATCCGTGCCGCTTCGGCGGCCGAGCGCTGGTCGAGCCAGGAGAGCATCGGACGGATCGGCCGGCCGTCGCTGCCGAGCGCGACCACCGAGAACATCTGGGCCGTCAATCCCACCGCCGCGACGTCGCCCGGGTCGAGACCGACGGCCGCGATCACCTCCCGGCTTGCTGCGCCGAGCTGGGTCGCCATGGCATCGATGTCCTGCTCGACCTCGTCCGGTCGTGGCGTCGACAAGCCGTAGCCGCGGACGCGGGATCCGAGCACCCGTCCTGCCGCGTCGACCACTACGGCCTTGACCCCACTTGTGCCGACGTCGTAGGCGAGGACGACCGGCCGAGCCATGTCAGGCGCTGCGGGCATCGGCCCCGGGCACGCTCCGGGTGAAGACCGCGAGGAAGCGATCGTTCTCCTCGCGGGTGCCGATCGTGACCCGGACGTACTCACCCTCGAGCCGATGCGCCGCGACCCGTCGCAGGAGCAGCTGCTCAGCCTTCGCCTCGGCCACGTAGTCGAGGCTGCGCCGACCGGTCGAGGTCACGTCGATCGTGATGAAGTTCGCCTCTGAGGGCCACGGCGTGACGCCCGGCAGTGCCGAGAGCGCTGCGAAGAGGCGGTCACGCTCCTCGCTGATATAGCGCCGGCGGGTCTCGAGCACGCGCGGGTCGCGCACGGCGGCCAGGCTGGCTCGAGCTCCGATGAGCGAGACGCTGAACGGGATACGGACACGCAGGAGGAGGTCGATCACGGCCGGGTCGGCCAGGCCGTAGCCGACCCGTATCGCTGCGAGCCCGAAGGCCTTCGACATCGTGCGGGTCACGATGAGGTTCGGGAACCGCGCGATCAGCGGGGCGAACGACTGGCCGTAGCCGCATTCCAGGTAGGCCTGGTCGATGACGGTCGGGATCCCGGTCTCGATGACCGCGACGACCTCGGCTTCCGTCCAGCTCCGCCCGATCGGATTGTTCGGGCTGCACAGGAAGATGAGCTTGGTCCGCGGCGTCACCGCGGCCCGGATGGCCGGGACGTCGAACCCGAGATCGGCCGTCGTCGGGATGAGGATCGGCGTGCCGCCATTGAGTCGAACCTGCGTCTCGAAGAACGCATATGTCGGGACCGGGATCACCGCTTCATCGCCGGGCGTGATGAACGTGCGCGTCACGACATCGATGATCTCGGTCGAGCCGTTGCCGAGGATCAGCGACGCCGGTGCGACTCCGGCGAACTCGGCAAGGGCGTCGCGCAGCTCCCAGCCCGAATTGGGGTAGTAGTTCGCCTCCCGCATGGCGCTGATCGCTGCCTCGATCACGACCTCGTCCGGAGGCAATGGGCACTCGTTGGACATCAGCCGGGCGAGCTCGCGGTGTTGCCAGGCGAAGTCGTGATGACTGGCGTCGTAGCCGGCCGCCGCCCAGAGCTCGGGGCGTGCGAAGGTGCGCAGCCAGCCCGGTGTCGCGTCCGGCCGCTCCGGGGACGCTGCTCGCTGCGTCGGCGTTGCAGAGCTGGCCAGATCGGTCGAGCGGGTCACGCGACCCCCCGTCCGCGGCGGGTCCGCCGGATCGTCAGCTCGAACAGGTTGGGCACGTAGTGTTCCTCCGAGTACAGCACGATCGTCCCGTCGTCGGCTCGCTCCGTCTGGGCGATCCGCAGGACGGGACTCCCTTCCGCGATGTTCAGGACGCGCGCCACGCGACGCTCCGCCGCGACCGCGGTGATCGATGCAGAGCCACCCGCGAGCCGGACCCCGCACTCGACCTCGAGGAAGCGGTAGACGGAGCCGCCCTCGTACGGCGTGGTCGCCCTGTTCGCCACGGCGACCGGGATGGCGTCCACGGCCGCCACGGCCGGCACGTCGTCGGCGAGGATGGCTCGCTCGATCCAAAGCACGCGGCCGGCGGGCACGAGCCCGAGCGCTTCCCCGACGAGCCGCGGCGCCGGCTGCTCGGCTGCTTGCAGCACCTGGACCCCGAGTTGCTTGTTGGCGGCCCTGATCGCCTCCGTCACCCCGAGGTCGACGTCGAGGGCGCTCTCCATCTTCTTGCTCACGCCGGTCACGAACGTGCCGACACCGTGGACCCGCCGGACGATGCCGGCGCCGGACAGGTTCTGGAGAGCCTCGCGCATCGTCGCGCGGCTCACGCCGTAGGCGGCGGCCAGGGCCGGCTCGGACGGCAGGCTGTCCCCCGGTCGGTACTCCGCCTCGATCGCGGCTGACAGTTCGCCCATGACCGACTGCACGGCCTTGCCCATCCCGTCCCTCGAGTTGTCTGACCACTGTTGTCGGACGTGTGGGGGAATGGTACCGGCGCGGTCAAGCCCCTCGGGCCGCGCCGATCGCCGACCGGCGCACGGTCAGCGGGCGGGCGCCCGTCGCGGCCCGCTCGTTCGGCCCCACAGCCGGTCGAGCATCACGTCGTGCAATCGTCCGTTCGTCGCCAACGCCTCGCCCCGCGCGAAGGACCGTTCGCCATCGAAATCCGTGATCCGTCCGCCGGCTTCCTCGACCAGGATCCAGGGCGCCGCCAGATCCCACGGTCCGAGGTCGCGCTCCATCATGGCCTCGGCCGCGCCATCCGCTACGAGCGTGTAGCCCCAGAAATCCCCGAAGCCGCGCTCCCGCCAGACGGCCGGGAGCAGTGCGTCGAACCCCGCGGCGACCCGGGAGGCGTGCATGTCGGTCACCGATCGGAAGAGGACCTGCGCCACGCCGAGGTCGTCCCGCTCCGAGACGTGGATCCGCCTGGGATCGCGTTGCCCGCCACCGACGGTCCAGGCGCCCTCGCCGCGGCTCGCCCACCAGCGCATCCCCAGTGCCGGCGCGCTGATGACCCCGACCTGGATCTCCCCGTCGCGTTCGACGGCCAGCAGCATGCCGAACAGCGGGACCCGGCGCATGAAGTTGTGCGTCCCGTCGATCGGATCGAGGTACCAGCGCGTCCCGCCGGACCCGGCCTCCGACCCGAGTTCCTCGCCGACGACGCCGTGATCCGGAAAGCGCTCCGTCAATCGCGACCGGATCTCCGTCTCGATGGCGCGATCGACCTGGGTCACGAAGGAGCCGTCAGCCTTGGCCTCGACCGTCAGCTCGTCGCGCAGGCCGCGCAGGGCCAGTCCATCCGCCACGTCGGCGCAGCCAAGTGCGAATCGGAGCCAGGCCTCGAGATCCGCCGGGTCGGCGCGGCGCAGGCCCGCGCTCCAGGCCTGTGCCGTTTCCGCGCTCATCGACCGATGGTAGCGTGGCCGCCGACGGCCGCGCCGATCGTCGCGAGACGCCCCGACTGGAGCGCGACCCCGCTCAGTACAGGTCGAACAGACGGGCCATGATGCCGCCGTCGGCGAGCACGTGGGTGCCGTTCACGAACGAGGCGTCGTCAGTGGCCAGCGCGACCGCCAGCCGCGCGATCTCCTCGGGCTGGGCCATCCGACGACCGGGATACTCCCGCTCGAGGCGCCGACGGAACTCCGCCGGGTCGGGCTGCGACGCGAAGTACTGCTGGTTGAGCTCCGTGTCGACGTCGCCCGGACAGATGGCGACGCAGCGGATCCCGTCGGCCGCGTAGGCGACCGCCGTCGACTTCGTCAGGCCGAGGATGGCGTGCTTCGTCGCCGAGTAGATCGGCAGGAGGGCGTCGCCGGTCAGGCCGAGCACGGAGCTCAGGTTGACGATCACGCCCGTCCGACGCGGCAGCATGACCCGCAGCGCGGCCCGAGAGCACAGGAAGGTGCCGAGCAGGTTCGTGTCGACCACGACCCGGAAGTCCTCGACCGTCTGGTCGGCCAAGGCAGCTTCGCGCTGGATCGCGGCATCGTTGACCAGCAGGTCGACGGCGAATCCCTCGGCCTCGAGCGCGGCGAATGCACCGTCGACCTGCTCCTCCGAACTGACGTCGACGGCACGGGCCCGACACGCCGGCCCGATGGCCGCGGCCGTCGTCGCCGCGCGATCGCCGTCGCGGTCGAGGATGACCACCTCGGCCCCCTCGTCCACGTACGCTCGGGCGATCGCCGCTCCGATCCCGCGCGCCCCACCGGTCACCACCGCCCGTCGTCCGCGCAACCTGTCCACCGTCGCCTCCGATCGTCCGGGCGTCAGGTCGCCGATCGCGACAGGAGGCCCGCCGCGAGCCTACCCGCCCGCCGCGGTCCGCTGCACGGCGGCGAGACCGGACCGCAGGTCCACTGTCCGCTGCGCCATGCTGCGGTAGACGTCGTGGTGGCGCGGACGCGGCAGCGCGGGCGGCCCGAGATGGCTGGTCCGGGCAACGGCTACGGAGGCCTCTGGCGCGAGGCCGACGGCCGTCGCGGCGAGGGCAGCTGCGGCCACGGCCCCGGCATCGACGGGTTCGACCGCTCGGACCGGCAGCCCGGTCACGTCGGCGGTGAGCTGCCGCCAACGTCGGTCGCGAGCACCGCCGCCGGTGATCCGGATCTCCTCGACTCGGAGACCAGCCTCGTCCAGTCGCGCCAACCGGTCAGCAAGACCGATCGCGACGGCCTCCAGCAAGGCCCGCGCCAGGCGCTCCGGGCCGTCCCCGAGGGCCAACCCCGCGATCGTGCCACGGGCCGCCGGGTCCGGCCGAGGCGGCGCACCACCGCCGAGATCGGGGATGACGACCAGTCGGGTGGGCTGGTCGGCGGCATGACGAGCGAGCGCGATCGCCCGCCGTGCCTCGTCGCCCGATCGGCCGGCGCGCCCGCCGATCCGACCCAGCCAGCCGAGGAGGCTCGCGCCCGGGCCACTGGCCATGACCGACCAGCGCCCCCCGGCCGCGATCGACGGTCCGATCGTGAAGCCGGCAGCGACGAGGTCGACGCCGGGGCGGTCGTCGGCGAGGACCGTGAGCGCCTGCCACGATCCGGCGCCGACATGGGCGAGGCCGGGCGACATGATCCCCGCACCGAGCGTCGCCATGGCCTGGTCGAAGCCGCCGGCGACCAGCGTCACGCCGCGTGGCAGGCCCAGTGCCGAGGCGACCCGCCCGGGGAGGACGCCCAGGACCGACCCCGTCGGGACGACCGGTGGGAACAGGTCCCTGGGCGCGCCCCCGGACGCCGCGGCGACGAGCGCCGGCTCATATCGTCCCTCCAAGCCGGCATCGACCCTCCACGCGCCGCTCCGGGCGGCCAGGGTCGGCTCGCCACGGACCCCGACGCCAAGGTCCAGCGCGAGTTGCTCCGGCCAGGACAGCAGCCTCGCGACCCGCTCCGCCAGGTCCGGCCGCTCCTGCCGGAGAGCACGAAGCCGGGAGACCGGGTAGGCGCCCGATGGCGGCAGACCCGTGAGGCGGAGGTACCGCTCCCGTCCGACCGTGGCCGCGATCGCTTCGCCGGCGGCTGCTCCCCGCGTGTCAAGGCTCAACGGGACCGGCGCCACCGGGTCACCGTCCCGGTCCGTCCAGACGGCCTCGTCGCCCGAGCCGCCGGCGCACATCGCCCGCACCCGGACGCCCTCGGCCACGGCCCGGGCGGCCAAGGTGGAGATGACGCGGCGAGCGGCGGCCGCGACATCCGCGGCATCCACCTCGACCCGCCCCCCGGGTCCGAACTCCGCTCGGATCACTCGCGCGGACCGCACGAGGACCCGCCCACCTCCGTCGACGAGGAGTCCTTTGACCGCGCTCGTGCCGACGTCAAGGCCGATGGCGCCTGATCGAGCCCCGCGCACGAGGAGCGTCAGGCGCTGCGCGCGCCACGACGCTGGGCGGCGACGTCCGCCATCCGCTCCAGTGCGGCGTCGATCATGTCGTCGCTGATCTGCAGATGGGTGACCAGGCGGATCTGGCGCGGAGGTCGGTCCGACACGATCACGCCGGCCTGCCGCAGGGCGGCGGCGACCTCGGTAGACGTGCCGAGCCGGCCCACATCGACGTAGACCATGTTCGTCTCGACCGCGGCCGGATCGATCCCGAACCCGTCGATCGCGGCGAGACCCTCCGCGAGCCGCCGGGCGGTCCGATGATCGTCCAGGGACCGGTCCAGGAGGTCTTCGAACGCGACGATGCCGCACGCCGCGATGACCCCTGCCTGGCGCATCCCACCGCCGAGCATCCGCCGACGGAACCGCGCCTCATCGATGAACGCGCCCGAGCCGACGAGCAATGCGCCGAGGGGACAGGCCAGGCCTTTCGTGAGGTCGACCATCGCGCTATCGACGCCGGCGACGAGATCGCGCGCGTCGAGTCCCTGCGCCGCCGCTGCGTCGAATACCCGCGCCCCGTCGAGGTGCACCGCCAGACCCCGTTCGCGAGCGACGGCCTCGACGGCGCGCTGCTGGTCGATCCGCATGACGGAGCCGGCTCCGCGATTGTGGGTGTTCTCGAGCCATACCAGCCGAGGCCGCGGATAGTGGACGTTCGGGCGGCGGATCGCCGTTCGCAGGGGTTCCGGGAGGATGTGCCCACGCTCCGAGGCGACGTAGGTCGGCGTGACCCCGGCCACGGCCGTCAGGCCGCCGGACTCGTAGTACACGACATGAGCCCCCGCGTCGACGAACAGCTCGTCGGCGGGGCGGCAGTGGACGAGCAGGGCGACGAGGTTCGCCATCGTGCCCGACAGCACCAGCATCGCCGACTCGGTCCCGAGACGTTCGGCCGCCATGGTCTCGAACTGACGGACCGTCGGGTCCTCGCCGTAGGTGTCGTCCCCGAGTGGGGCCTCGGCCATCGCCCGACGCATCCGCTCGGTCGGCAGGGTCTGGGTATCGCTGCGCAGGTTGATCACGGTCGGCGCGTTCACGCTTCGGTCATGCCTCATCAGGGGATCGGGACGGCTCGGCTGCAAGGTATCGCCGACGCGCCTCTGCGTAGTCTGCGCCGCTCGGCTCGATGACGGAGGCGATCCGGACCAGTCCCGGGACGCGCTCGGGGGCATCGGCGAATGCGGCCCCGAGCATCGCGGCACTGGCCTCGTCCCTCGACCGCATGATCGGCCGACCCAGGACGTCCGCGAGGATGCCGCCGAACAGGGCGCTGCGGAACATGCCGCCGGCCGCGACGACCTCCCGTGGGCGAAGCCCGGCGCAGGCCTCGGCCAGGCCGAAGGCGATGCCCTCGAGCACAGCGCGATAGAGGTCGCCCGGACCGTGCTCGAGCCGGAGACCGGTCCATCCGCCGGTCATCGGCGCCCGCGGCGACGGGGTCCGGCGGTCGATCATCGTCTCGCGAAACGTCACGCCCCGACTGCCGGCCGGGACTGCGGCGGCGGCACGTTCCAATGCCCCTGCGGAGCCGCCGAGCACGCCTCGAGCCCACGCGGCCGCCAGGCCGGCGGTCGTCTGGCCACCCTGCCAGGCTCCGTCGGGCAGGCCCGGGACCGCGCTCCGCAACGGTCCGTACATGCGGCCCCGGACGTCTCCGCACGCCAGCCCGCCGATGGCCGCCGACGACGACCCGACCGTCAGGCACAGGCGCCCGGGGGCAGTGACGCCCATGCCCAGCGCGGCGAGGTGACTGTCCATCCCGCCGACGAGGACCGGTGCCCCATGCGCGACCGCCGGCCACCCCGACCCTTCCAAGACCGGCCCGAGCATCTCCCCGCTCACCCGAACCTCCGAGGCGACTTGAGCGGCCGCGGCGATCGGCTGGCCTGCCGCCTCGATGAGGGCTTCCGGCACCCTCCCGTCGTCGCCTCCCGCCCAACCCCACTCGCGGGTCCCGGCGTTCGCGACCCACATCCCCGTCGCCCGGTACCCGAGCCAGTCGGCGAGCTCGACGACGATGCCGTCCGACACCTGGAGCGGGCCCGCGGCCGACAGCCAGGCGAGCTTGGCGATCCCCCATTCGGGTGAGACGTGTCCGAGCATCCGCTCCAGGTGGGGATGTCCGGCCGCGCGGAGCGCGGCGGCCTCGCGCGTGGCCCGATGATCCGACCACAGCAGCGCCGGACCGAGTGGACGACCGCCGCGACGATCGACGATCGCCACGGTCGATGCCGTCGCGGCGATGCCGACGGCCAGCATCGGCCCGCCGGCTCTGACGTCGGAGACGACCTCGCGCAGCGCGTCCAGCAGGGCCCGTTCGACCGCGACGAAGTCGATCTCGCGCCGGATGTCCTCCGCGACGATGTCGAACCGCCGCTCCGCGCGGGCCAGGACCCGACCGTCACGATCGCGAAAGGCCGCCACACGCACGACCCCGGTCGCGGCGTCGATCCCGATCCGATACCCCTCGCGCCGGATCTCACCGTCCTCCATGCTCGGGTCGCCAGTGTAGGGCCGTGCCACCCTGGGTAGAGTGGAGCCAGCGGCCCGCCTCGGGCCCCGGCACGTTGGGAGCGATGATGGTCGAGGCGACGGGACGGTTGGCGGGGCGAGTGGCGACGATCACGGGCGGTTCGACCGGGATCGGCCGGGGCATCGCCGAACTGTTCCTGCGGGAGGGGGCCTCGGTGGGCCTCCTCGCCCGCGATGCCGATCGGCTCGCGGCGACCGTCCGTGCGCTCGGCGACGACGAGCGGGTCATCGGCGTGACCGGTGACGTCGGCGATAGCGCCGATGTCGAGCGGTTCGTGGACACGACGATCGAGCGGTTCGGTCGGCTCGATGTCCACGTCTCGAACGCCGGTATCCACCGTGTCGTGCCCTTCCTGGAGACGTCCGACGCGACCTGGGACGAGGTCTTCCACACCAACGTCCGCGGCGCGTTCCTTGGTTGCCGGACGGCAGCCCGCGCCATGGCCACCTCGGGCGGCGGTTCGATCGTCGTGATCGGCTCGACCAACAGCTTCGTCGCCGAGCCACATATGGCGGCCTACAACGCGAGCAAGGCCGCGCTCGTGCTCCTGGTCCGGTCGATGGCGGTCGATCTGGCCACCGCGCACATCCGGGTGAACCTCGTCGCCCCCGGCACCATCGTCAGCGAGATCACCAAGCCGATGTTGGCGGCGGGATTCGGGTTCGGGGCTGTACCGTTGGGCCGGATCGGCGACCCGATCGACGTCGCGTGGCCGGTGCTCTGGCTGGCGTCGGACGAAGCTGCGTACATCACCGGAGCGACGATCGTCGTCGATGGCGGCCAGATCGCCCTGAACGGGGACGTCCCCGCGCCGCCGCCCGGCCTCGGGGCCGATCGATGACCGTCCTTGGGGCGCTCGCGGGCATGACGCCGGAGCTGGTCCGGGATGCGGCCTCGCTCGTCCGTGACGGCGTCGTGATCGATCTCTCCGTGCCGCTGGACGCCACGCTCCTGCCGCCCGGTGACCCAGACTTCAACGAGCCCCTCGTCCGGTCTGACGTCATGACCCCAGAGGCGTGGAATGCTCGCCTCCATTCCGGGCGCGACGGCTTCCACCTGGACGCCATCGCCGGGAGCATCCACCAGGGCACCCATCTCGACGCGCTCGTCCACGTCGTGCACGATGGCCGCGTCTTCGGTGGGCACGATGCCGAGACGAGCCGGACCGCCGACGGTTGGTCGTTCGGTGGCGTCGAGACCGTGCCGCCGATCGTCACGCGGGGCGTGCTCCTCGATGTCGTCGCGGCCCGTGACGGGATCCCACTCGGTGGCGCTCATGAAGTCACGGTCGCCGACGTGGATGCCGCCCTCGCGGCCACGGGCGCGACGATCCGTCCCGGCGACGCCGTCCTGCTGCGGACGGGCAAGATCGGTGCGTTGCGGAGCGCCCGCGATACGTTCCTCGACGCACAGCCGGGGATCGGCGTCGACGCCGCCATCCATCTCGCCGAGGCCGGCATGGCCGTCTTCGGCTCGGACACGGGCGGGAGCGAGCCACAACCGATCCGCGACTGGTCCCGAACGGTCCACGTCGAGCTCTTGACCCGGCGTGGGATCCATCTCATCGAATGGATGGACCTCGACGTCCTGGCAGACCAGCTGGACACCGCTGGCCGGACCGAGTTCCTGTTCATGGTCGCCCCATTGCGCATCCCGGGCGCGACGGGCTCATGGGTCCGACCGATCGCCATCCTCTGACGGCGCGGTCGAACCCTCGGGCGGTGGTGTCGCGGACGCCACGGGGCTTGACGGGCTCCGCTAGGATGGGCCGCACCACTTGACTCGTCGTACAACAGTGGTCAGACAACTCGGTCGAGCCGCCAACGAGGGAAGGCGGCGCCCATCGGTGGCAGCGTGAGGTAGGGATGGCGACGATCGGCGCCCCGACGACGGCCGCCGCATCCGGGCAGGCGGAGGGTCGGGCCGGTGTGCCCGCGATCCGCGCCACCGGGATCGTCAAGTATTTCGGTCACCTGCAGGCGTTGCGAGGCGCGTCCATCGACCTGTTCCCGGGCGAGGTCGTAGCCCTCGTCGGCGACAACGGCGCCGGGAAGTCGACGTTCACGAAGGTCATCTGCGGCGCGCTCATGGCCGATGACGGTCAGCTCGAGTTCTGGGGCGAACCGACGCGGGTCCAGTCGATCCACCATGCGCACGCGCTCGGTGTGCACACGGTCTACCAGGACCTCGCCCTCGCGCCGCACCTCAGCGTGTCGGACAACCTCTTCCTCGGACGCGAGGAGATCCGGCCCGGTTGGCGTCGATTCCTGGGCGAGGTCGATCGACGCCATATGGTCGACGAGACGCGCCAGGCGATGGGCCGGCTCGGGATCACCCTCCGGGACTACAACGTCCCGGTCGGGAACCTGTCTGGCGGTCAGCGCCAGGCACTCGCCGTGGCCCGCGCGATCACCTGGGCGACCACCGCGGTCCTGATGGATGAACCGACCGCGGCGCTCGGGCCGAAGCAGTCCGCGATCGTCTACGAGACCGTCGCCGCCGCCGCCGACCGCGGTCTCGCGGTGCTGGTCATCAGCCACGACATCCC
The DNA here is from genome assembly GCA_035688805.1 of Candidatus Limnocylindrales bacterium. Taxonomy (GTDB): domain Bacteria; phylum Chloroflexota; class Limnocylindria; order Limnocylindrales; family CSP1-4; genus SPCO01. The sequence continues at coordinate 21,233 of DASSMQ010000030.1, read as the reverse complement.
GCGCATGCTCGAGTTCGCGCATCGCATCGCTGTGATGCGCCACGGCGCGGTCGTGGCCGTCCGCGATGCCCGCAGCCTGCGCCTCAGCGAGGTGATCGGGCTCATGCTCGGCGAGGTCGTGGCATGAGCGACGACGCGCTCAGCGAGCCCCCGGCGGTGGCCGAGGCGGCCTCGACGCCGGCAGCGACGACGCCGGCCGCCGCCGCGGATGCAGTCCGCGCGGATGACGCCGTCGTCGAGGCGACCGGCTGGACCCGTCGACTGGGATCCCTGCGGGGAGCCACCTCCATCTGGCTCACGCTGTTCATCATCGCCCTGGCCATCGGGTTCGGGATCGCGAGCGCGCTCGTGTACGGGACCCCCGTCTACCTCAAGGTCGACAACCTGCTGTCGATCGGCCTGAACGCCGCCCAGATCATGGTGCTCGCGATGGGCATGACCTACCTGATCGGGGCGGGTCACCTGGACCTGTCGGTCGGCCAGTCGCTGATCCTGTCATCGGTGCTGGGAGCCAAGGTCATGGTGGCCGTGGGCGGCAGCTCGGAGCAGGTGGCTGCCGGTCAATACCCGAACCTCGGGCTCGCGATCACCCTGGGGGTCCTCACCGCGCTGGCGGTGGGCGCCGCGGTCGGTCTGCTCAACGGCCTGATCGTCACGCGGCTGCGCCTCTCCTCCTTCATCGTGACGCTGGGCACCTCGGGGATCGCCTACGGCGTCGCGCTGGTCCTGACCAGTGCGGCCAACGTGCCGTTCATCCCCGACCAGATCCAGCAGGGCTTCGGTGGCCTGAAGCTCCTTGGCTTCCTGCCCGCGCCCCTCGCACTCGCGCTCGTGGTCGCCGCGATCATGTGGTGGTTCCTGCGTCGCACCCGTTTCGGCTTGCGAACGCTCGCGATCGGCTCGTCGAAGGAGGCGGCCATCCGGGCCGGCGTCAACGTCGAACGCCATACGACCCGCCTGTTCGTCCTCATGGGCGTCCTCGTGGGCATCGCCGCGGTCATCGACCTGGCCCGCAACGCCAACACCAACGTCGTCGGCCACCAGACGGACAGCCTGCAGGCGATCGCGGCGGTGGTCCTGGGTGGGACGAGCCTGTTCGGAGGCATCGCGTCGATCGGCGGCTCGATCCTCGGCAGTCTCGTCCCCGTCATGCTCCAGAACGGCCTGGTCATCCTGCAGGTGCAGCCGTTCTACCAGTTCGTCATCGTTGGGATCATCCTGATCCTGGCGGTGTACTTCGACCAGCGGCGCCGGGAGCGCGCCATCTAGCGTGGGCCCTGGTGCCCACACCGGTTCAGAGCCATCGGGCTCGCGTGGAGGAGGAGCAGCGTGAAACGATCGACATTGGGACGATACCTGGCGCTCGGGGCCGCGACGATGGTCCTGGTCGCCGCATGTAGCAGCGGCACGCCCGGTGCCGCACCGAGCGCGGCCGCGCCGAGCGTGGCACCGAGCGCCGCCGGCAGCGCAGCCGAGCCATCGGGCAGCGGGTCGACGTCTGGCGCCGCGGTAAGCATCGCGTTCATCGCCGGCCAGATCGGCATCACCTTCTACACCGGCGTCGAGTGTGGCGCGAAGGCCGCCGCCAAGGAATTCAACGTCAACCTGAACTGGACCGGCTCCCATAACTGGGACATCAACGAGACGCGGCCCCTGGTCGACGCCGCGAAGGCGACCAGCCCGCAGGGCTGGGTCATCTCCCCGACCGATCCCGATGCCCTCGTCTCGGACATCAAGGGCTTCATGGAGGCCGGCCAGCCGGTCGTGACCATCGACGCCCCGATGAGCCAGCCGGTCGAGCTGCAGAACATCCAGTCCAACCATTACGAGGGCGGCAAGACCGCGGCCGCGGCGATGCTGAAGCTGACCGGCGGGAAGGGCTCGTACCTCGTCCTGCACATGCAGCCCGGTCTGCCCGACATCGGCGGTCGCGCCGACGGCTTCCGGGACGCCATGAAGGCCGCCGGGGCGAAGGTCCTCGAATACGTCTATCCCGGCACCGACCAGGCCAAGGCTGCCGACGCGGTCGGGGCCGCCATCACGGCCAATCCCGATCTCGCCGGCGTCTACGCGACGCACGAGACGGCCGCCAACGGCGCCGCCTCGGCGATCAAGGCGGCGGGCCAGAATGGCAAGATCAAGCTGGTCGCCTTCGACTCGGCCCCGAACCAGATCGCGGACCTCAAGGCGGGCGTGTACGACGCGCTGATCGCCCAGGCCCCGTTCAACATGGGCTACTACTCGGTGAAGCTGGTGGCCGACGCCATCCGCGGCACCGTGGACAAGGCGACCGTGAAGCACGACAACCCGACCGGGCTGTATGCCATCACCCGCGACAACGCGGATGCGCCCGAGACCCAGCCATGGGTCTACCCGGCCGACCTCAACGCCTGCCCCACGAAACCGTTGGGCTGAGCGTCCACCACCAGGCATCCATCGGCGGCCGGACCAGCGCGGTCCGGCCGCCGACGCGTTCCCCCGCCGGCGCGCGGTCCCCAGCCCCCGCGCGCCCCGCGCGACCGTGGCCATGATCGTCATCCCGGCGCTGCATCCCGCCTACGACCTGATCCTCGGTCTCGATACGGTCCGCATCGGCACGATCCACCGCGTCGCTCCTGGGGCCACCGCTCACGGCGTCGGTGGCAAGAGCGTGAACGTCGCGCTCGACGTCGCACGGATGGGCGCGCCGGTGCGGCTGATCGTCCTGGCGGATGAACGACTCGCCGATGCCATCGGCGCCATCGCCGCAGGCCTGCCCGACCTGGAGCTCGTCGCGATCCCCTCCCCCGTCGTCAGCCGCACGGACCTGGCGATCGTCACGCCTGATGCGCTGACCGTCATCAACGCGACCGCAGCCGACCCCGGCACCGAGGCCGTTGCGCGCGTCCATGCCGCGACGATCCAGGGGCTGTCCACGAACGACGTCCTCGTGCTCGCCGGCAGTACGCCCGCCGGCACCGAACGAGCCCACGCAGCCATCGCAGCAGCCGCTACCTCGCGCGGCGTTCGGACCATCGTGGACGCTGACGGCCCCGCATTGGCCGCCCTCCTGGCCATCGGACCGAGCGCGGTCAAGGTCGCGTCGGCGGAAGCCGAACGGCTGGGCGATCCGACGCAAGCCCGCGACCCACGGACATCGACGACGGCCCTCGGATCGATGGCGCAACGGCCGACCGGACTCGGGGACGTGCCCATCGTCGGCATCACCGAAGGCCCGTCCGGTCTGCGCGCCTGGCTACCCGCAGGACGGACCGTACGGGTCGTGCCGCCCACCGATGTCAGGGTCGTGAGTCCGCTCGGCGCCGGCGACGCGGTCACGGCTGGACTCGCCATCGCCCTCGCCCGGGGCGATGACCCGCTCGACGGCTTGATCCTGGGGACCGCCATGGCTGCCTCGACGCTGGGTCACCTCGACGCGAGCGTCGAACCGGGCGTCGTCGACGCCTACCGCACCGGGGTCCGAGTCATCGATCTCGCCTGATCGCGCTGAGACCTCAGGACCGGATCCGGGCATTCGTCGGGTCGTACAGCGGCTCACGCGCGACCTCGAAACCCACCCATCGGCCGAAGACCTCGACCTGCCCGCGCGTACCGATGCCGGCTTCGGGCGGCAGGTACGCGTAGGCGATCGACCGCTCGACGGCGTAGCCCTGGCCGCCGCTCGTGACCCGGCCGACGATCTCGCCCTCGACCCTGACGGGCTCATTGCCGAGACACACATCGAGTGGGTCGTCGAGGACCAGGCAGCGCAACCGTTTGATCGGGCCCGTCGCCTTGGCCGCGCGCAGGGCCTCGACCGCCTGGGGTGCGACGGCCTTGTCGAGCGCTACGGCGAACCCGAGGCCGGCCTGGAACGGGTCTTCGTCGGGGGTGATGTCGCTCGACCATACGCGGTAGCCCTTCTCGAGGCGGAGGGCGTCGATCGCGCGGTAGCCGCCCGCGATCAGGCCCTCGTCCTGCCCGGCCTCCCACAGCGTCGCCCAGAGCGCCCGGCCGTACTCCGTCGGCGCGTACAGCTCCCAGCCGAGCTCCCCTACGTAGGTCACCCGCAGCGCGAGCGCTGGGACGGATCCGACCGCGATCTCGCGGGCGGTCAGGTATGGGAAGGCCCCGTCCGACACGTCGTCGCGCGTGACCGACGCAAGGATCGACCGCGCCTTCGGCCCCCAGATCCCGAAGCAGACCTGCGCCGAGGTGACGTCACGGACCTCGACCGAGCCGTCATCCGGCAGCGCGGCGCGCAGCCAGCCCGCGTCATGGTTGCCGTAGGCGGTGCCGGTCACGAGCATGAACCGGTCGTCGGCCAGCCGCGTCACGGTCAGGTCGGCCTGGATCCCTCCTCGCCGATCGAGCAGCTGGGTGTAGACGATCGACCCGACCGACCGATCGATGTCGTTGCCGGCGACGGTCTGCAGGAAGTGGCAGGCGCCCGGCCCGACCACCTCGAGCTTGGCGAATGACGTCTCGTCGAAGAGCGCGGCGGCCTGGCGCGTGGCCAGCGCCTCCGCGGCGATGGCCGGTGACCAGTGCTCGCCTGCCCATCCGCGCGGCCGCAGCCGTTCCAGCGTCGCGCGCCCACCGAAGCGCGGGTCGTCGGCGTTCGGTTCGAACCAGTTCGGGCGCTCCCAGCCCGACTTCTCGCCGAAGACCGCCCCCAGGCTGAGCAGCGTCTCGTAGGTCGGCGACGTGCGCAGCGGTCGACCGGCCTGGCGCTCCTCGTTCGGGTAGTGGATGTCGTAATACGTGGCGTAGTTCTCGATCGATCGCACGAGCGTGTAGCGTGGCGATCGGTAGGCCGCGCAGAACCGACGGATATCCATCTTCCAGAGGTCGAGCTCGGGCTCCCCCTCGATGATCCAGCTCGCCATCTGGCGGCCGATGCCGCCGGCACCGGCGATGCCGTGCGCGCAGAACCCGGCTGCCAGCCAGAAGCCGCGCACCGCGGACTCGCCGAGGATGAATTCGTTGTCGGGGGTGAAGGCCTCGGGCCCGTTGATGATCCGGCTGACCCGCGCCTCCTCCATCGCCGGCACCCGCCGGATCGCTCCCGCCATGATCGGCTCGAAGCGGGGCATGTCCGGGGCGAGCAGCTTGCCGTTGAAATCGGGAGGGACGCCGTCGAGCGACCAGGGCGCAGGATCCCGCTCGTAGCCGCCCATGCACAGCCCACCGACCTCCTCGCGGAAGTAGACGAGGTTGTCGGGGTCGCGCAATTGAGGCAGGCCGGCGTGCACCCCGTCGATCGGTTCGGTGAACAGGTACTGGTGGGCCATCGGGATGATCGGGACGGTGACGCCGACCATCCGGCCGATCTCGGGCGCGAACATGCCGGCCGCGTCGACCACGACCTCGCTGGTGATCCCGCTGCGCTCGCCGCGGTGCTCGACCGTGACGCCCGTGACCCGACCGCGATCGGTGCTGATGCCGACGACCCGGGTGTGCGTCCGGATCGTCGCGCCGCGCTGCCGCGCCCCGGCCGCCAGAGCGAGCGCCAATCCGGACGGGTCGAGCCATCCGTCGGTCGGAAGCCAGACGCCGCCGAGGACGCCCTCGGTCGACATCAACGGGAACCGATCCTGCGCCTCCGCCGGGCTGATGAGCTCCATCGGCAGACCGAACGTCTTGGCCCACCCGGCCTGCCGCTCGAGCTCCTCCATCCGGGCGGTCGACGAGGCGAGCCGGATCGATCCGACCTCGTGCCACGACGGGTCGTGGCCGGTCTCGTCCTTGAGCCTGCGGTACAGGTCCGAGCCGTACATCATCATCTTGGTGAGGGTGACCGAGCTCCGCAGCTGGCCGACCAGACCCGCGCTGTGGAACGTCGAGCCGCTCGTGAGCTCTGCCCGCTCGACGAGGACGATGTCGCGCCAGCCGAGCTCCGCCAGGTGGTAGGCGATCGACGTCCCGCCGACACCACCGCCGATGATCACCGCCTGGGCATGCTCCGTCATGGCTCGGTAGCCTAGCCGGACGCTTGCACGGCCACGCCGTGGTTCCGTCCTCGTCGCCCCACGGAGTCAGTCGCCCGCGGCGTCGCGGAGAGCGCGCTCGAAGGCCGGGGTGCTGGCATTCGCGAGCAGCCGATCGAAATGCTCGGCGGCGTAGGCCACGAAGTCGACGTCGAGGGTGCTGATGCCCTGCTGCAGCACGCCCCACATCGCCTCGCGGAAATCCGACACGACGCGCATCAGCGCCACGCGGGCTAGCCGCCCGGCGGGCGGCGCTTCCCCAAGGTATCCCCGGAGCAGCGCGGCATCTTCGTCAAGGGACAACTCATGGTTGATCGAGAAATTGCCGAGGTCGAAGTACGGGTCGCCCATCCCCGCGTATTCCCAGTCGACGATGCGGATGCGCGCGCCGTCATCGATGAAATTGGCGTTGAGCAGGTCGTTGTGGCAGGGCTGCCATTCGATCGGGTCGGCCAGGCAGGCGAGCTCGATGCGCCGGCCGATGGCCTCGGCAAGCTCGTACTCGACCGGGATCCGGACGCCGCGCGCACGCGCCAGCGCCCGATACGACTCGACGATGCGGAGGGGCACGAACAGGCCTGGGATCGGTGGGCCGCCATGGATCCGCCGGAGCGAATCGGCGACCCGCTCGAGCGTCTCGGGCCGATGCACCTGGTCGAGCGAGACCGGGGACCCCTCGATGAACCGGGTCACGAGGTGGCCCTCCGGGCGGATGAAGGCGGTCACCTCGGGCCCGACCCCGACCCCGGCAGCCGCCAGGGTCGCTGCGTATTCGACATCCCGACTGATGCCGAGGAGGTGCGTGTCGTTGCCGGCCAGGCGGATGACGTAGCGCTCCGCCTGGCCGACGATCGTGATCAGGAAGTTGCGGTTCGTGATGCCGCCACTGAGCGCGGTGAGGGTCAGCTCGCGGCCGGCCACGTCGGGAACGCGCTGGAGCGCTGCGACCAGATGGTCGCGCAACTCGCCCTGCAGGATCGCGCCATCCGGATCGGTCACGCCAGCTCCTCGAAACGGAAGCGGCGCGGCGATCGCTCGCCGCGCCGCATCGCCTCCTCCCGAGCGGGATGTCAGCCGATGACGGCCTCGCCAGTCGCCAGGTCGGCCTCGACTTGGTCGACCTTGCGGGCCTGGCCGGTGGCCAGGTAGTAGATCGCCCCGACGATCAGGATCAGCAGGACCGTGCCTTCGAAGAACGGGATGTCGGGCAGGAACGAGATCGGCTGCCCACCCGAGGTCACGATCGTCAGCGATGGGTTCGTGAAGTCGCGCAGTTCGGTCCCGAAGTTGCCGAACAGATTGGTGTCATGCCACAGCCCGAAGTTGATGATCATCAAGCCGCCCCAGATCAGGGCCGCGACATTGATGATGGCCCCCCAGCTGCCGAGTTTGAACCAGGCTTCCTTGTGCGGCCAGCCGCGCAGGCGAGCCACCAGGACACCCAGGTTGCACAGGAAGTAGCTGAGGTAGATCAGCGCCGTTGCCCCGGTTGCCAGCAGCCCTGGGCTGTCGCTGATGAAGAACGGGATGGCGGCCAGGATGCCGACGGCGATCGCTGCGTTGGCCGGCGTGCGGAACGACTGGTTGACGTGGCCCCACAGGGAGCCGCCCGGCATCCGGCGGTCCCGGCCCATCGAGAACATCAACCGGGTGGTCGCTCCCTGGATGGCGAGGGTGCAGACGTAAACCGCGATGAGGATGACGTACAGATAGACCGTGCCCATCGTGTCACCGAGCCCGGACTTGATCGACGTTGCGATCGGCGACGGGTCGGTCAGGGCGGCCGACATGTCGGGCGTCGCGAGGACGATGGCCAGAAGGAACACGGCTCCGACGATGCCGGACAACCAGATCGCCGAGAGGATGCCCCGCGGCGCCTGTCGGCTGGCATCGAGGGTCTCCTCGCCGAACGTGCCAGCCGTGTCGAAGCCGTAGACCACGAACAGGCTCATGAACATGGCGATGGCAAAGATCGGCAGGTAGCCGCCGGTCTCCGCGGTCTCGACGCCGGCCGTCTGGGTGAGGACGGACACGTCCTGGTGCCGTCCGACGATGAGCAACACGATGGCGAAGACAAGCATGCCGAGGATCTCGGCCCCGACACCGATGTTATTGATCAGGGCCAGGAGGCGGACCCCGAAGGCGTTGATCGCCGTCGTCGTGACCAACGTGACCAGCGCCCAGAAGACGAGGTTATTCATGAACGGCAACGGGCTTGCGGCCTTGAGGTCGAACCCGAAGATGCTCGACATCACCAGCGGGACCGTCCCGGCCACCGCGGTCACGGTCACGACCCCGGCCCAGAAATAAAACCAGCCGGTGAACCAGCCGAGGGTCTTGTTCGACAGCCGCTTCGACCACTGGTAGATCGAGCCAGCCACCGGGAAGTGGCTCGCCAGCTCCGCGAAGTTCAGGGCGACGAAGGTCTGCCCGATGACGACGAGGGGCCATGACCAGAAGAACGCCGGGCCCCCGACGCCGAGGCCAAGCGCGATGAGTGTGTACGTGCCGGTCGAGACGCTGATATAGCTGAACGCGACGGCGAAGTTGGACAGGAACCCGAGCCGTCGTTGCAGCTCGGGTCTGATTCCCAGCGACCGCAGGTGCGCGTCGTCGCGCGCTGCGACGTCATGGGACATGTCGGGTCCTGCCACGATGCCCTCCTCTACCACCGCGCCTGGGCGCGAGTCTGACCTCTGGGGAGTGACGCGAGGACGCGAGGAACGATCGGCCGCTTCCCTCCGCCGGCGATCCGTGCGCGCGAGGATAGCACCGGCCAAGGGCGCGTCAAACGGATGTTGCGAAAGCTGGCGCCGGCGGGGAGCGGTCATGCCGGCCAGTCGACCGTGGTGTCTCGCGACTCGTTGGGACCGCCGGATTTCCCCTTTCAGGGGGACGCGACCAGGAGTCTCGTTTTCAAGGCAGGAGTCCCGCGGCTGCGCGGCTCACGGGGTTGATGCGACTGGAGGTCCCTGTTTAGGGCCGAGCGGTGCTGATCCGTCCTCGTCAGCCGGAAAACGCGACCCTGAGTCCCCTTGGAACAGCCGGGACCCGTAGTCTGGCGGCCGCGCCGGCGGCCTTCACGGCGCGCACGTGGCCGGCTCCACCGGCGACTGGCCTCGAATCAGCCCGTGGCGACGCTTGGCCGCAGCGCGTCGGGCATCGGTCGATGGACCTCGACCGGCCGGATGTACGCCTCGATCATCTCGCGCGATCCGTTCACGCCGAGCTCGGTGAACAGGAACGAGAATTTGCGTCGCTGGGCGGCCAGGATCTCGTCCTTGGTCGGCAAGTCCCAGAGCTCGCGCTTGAACGGGCCGATCGCCTTCTTGCGGGTGGTGTACACGAACTGCTGGTCGGTCTGGTCCGGCTTGCGCTCGTCGAGGGCGTTCTCGAAGCACCACGCCTCGATCTTGCGATGCAGCTCGTCCGGGAAGGCCGGGTGCTCATAGAGCGCATTCTGGAACCCGGTCGCGAGATGGATCTCGGCAGTCTCGACGGCCGGGAACCGATGGAACAGCTCGTCAGGCAGCGTGGACGCTCCGTGCTGGACGGCGCCAGCCAGCCCATACGTGCGAGCGACCTCGCCAAGTTCGCGCAGCACGTCGAAATCGAGCTTGACCGCGGCGACGCCGCCGCCCGGCAGCGGCACACCACCGTGACTCGTGCCGGTCTGGACGCTCACCTTCGAGATCCCGGTCGCGCCGGGTGCCCGCTCGTCCAGCTCGCGGCGATAGCCGTCGAGATAGGCCCGAAGCTCGTCGACCGTCGAGTTCTTGTGGCCGACCTCGCCGATCTCGCCACCGACACTGACCGTGACCCCATCCGCCTCGAGCGACCGGATCAGCGCCGTCAGCTCGGCTGCCCGGACGTAGTTCTCATGCTGCTGATCGTCGACGCTCGGCTTGGTCAGGTCGACGAGGGTCGACGAGTCGATGTCGATGTTGCGATAGCCGGCATCGATGGCCAGCCGGCAGGCGCGCCGGATCTCCTCCGTCATCGCCTCGGGGTCGGTCGTGTACTTCTTGGCGTTGAACTGGTAGTGGTCGCCCTGCAGGAACACCGGTGCCTGCCAGTTCGCGGCGATCGCGCCGGCCAGCGACGCGGTCGCGAAATCGATGGGTCGCTGGAACGTGTAGGTCTGCTCGGACCGGGCGATCTCGAGGATGACCGCGCCGACGTCGGCGCTCATCGCCGCCTCGAACACCGTCCGCGCCATATCGAAGGTCTGGGCGCGCAGGTTGATCGCCGGCACGGTGAAGCCCGAGACCTCGCCACGGGCCCGGGCGACGTACAGCTCGTGGATGCTCGCCGAACGGGCGCCGAGCGCCTGGCTGGCCTCCCAGATCAGCCACTGGGCGACCTCGACCGTCGCCTCGTCCGGCGCGAAGACCGCGGTCCAGGCGAGATCGCGGATCGCCTGGTCCCGGAAGGCCCGCTCGTCGTCGATGACGAGCCGCTCCTGCTCGAGGTGCGCGGCAGGCCGGATCGTCTCGAGAAGGTCGGGCAGGTCGGTCGCGACGTGTGGCATCGGACAGTGGTCTCCTGTGTGGTTCGCACCGTCCATGGTACCGGCGATGGCGCGAGCGGTCGGGCTCCGGCCAGACCCGGAGCGACGGCCGTCTCGGGGGTCAGATGGTCGGCTTCACCACCATCAGGAAGATGATGATGACGAGCAGGACGCCCATGGCCATCCCACCCTGTCCGATCCGCTTGATGGCCGCCATCAGCTCGGGCGGTGGTCCGGATGCGCCGGGGGGTGGCGGGCTCGAGGTGAGCTCGATGACCCGATCGACGAGCGCGCGCTGGACGAAGAACGAATACCCGTAGGCGATCGCGTAGATGACGATGGCGATGGCCAACCACCAGTGCTCGCGCGCCAGCGGGTTGATCCCCGCGACGAGGATCATCAGTGCGCCGGTGATCGGCAGGGTGATCCCGATCGGATACACGAGCCGCGCCGCGATGGTGTGCGAGACGCGGGTCGCGAAATTGGCGTGCTGCGGCTCACCACCCCCCATCGCCCCGATGAACGAGAACGCGAACGTGGGTCCGAACGCGACGATCGCCCCCAGGACGTGCAGGAACAGTAACCATGGCAACAGGCCTTGCATCGCGACCTCCTACGGGACAGCCGCCGCCAGGTGACGGCGCGGCGGACCGACTGGCGGAGGATACTCGCTAGCGGACGTGCTTCGAGCGACGTCCGACGAAGTCGACCAGCACGTATTCGCCGAGGCGTTCCGGGGTCGCGTAGAACGCCCGGCCCTGGTTGAGCTGGGTCATGTGGGCCACGAACTCGGTCAGGGCACGCGACCGCTCGAGCATGAACGTGTTGATGGTGATCCCCTCCTGGGTGCAGCGCCGCACCTCGCGCAGGGTCTCGGTGATGGTCCGTCGCGTCGGCGGATAGCTGAACTCGACCTGCCCGCCCTCGAAATGCGCGGTCGGCTCGCCGTCGGTGATGACCACGATCTCCTTGTTCGCGGTCGCCTGGCGAGCCAGGATCCGGCGAGCCAGGAGCAGCCCATGCTGGAGGTTCGTGCCGTACTCGTAGCCGGCCCAGGTCAGCTCCGCGAGCGCACCCGGCCGGATCTCGCGGGCGTAATAGGCGAACCCGATGACCGACAGGTGATCGCGCGGGTACTGGGTCCGGATGAGCGTGTCGAGCGCGACGGCGACCTTCTTGGCGGCGAGGAAGCAGCCGCGTAGCAGCATCGAGCGGCTCATGTCGACCAGCAGGACCGTGGCGGTCCGGGTCAACTCCTCGGTGCGATAGACCTCGAGGTCCGAGGGAGCGAGCCGGACGGCGGCGCGGCCGTCCGGCGAGGCCCGCGAGGCGCGCGTCGACGGCGCGTTCTCCTCGCGCAGCAAGGCGTTGCCCAGGGTCGCCCGCAGGTCGAGGTGGAACGGATCGCCGAACTCGTATGGCTTGGAGGTCTCCTCCCGCTCACCACCTCGCCCGCTGCGGCCACTGCGGTGACCCCCGAAGGCGTCGCGCTGGAGCCTCGCGAACAGGTCGTCGAGCACCTGCTGGCCGATCCGGCGCGTGCCTCGTGGCGTCAGCTCGAGTCGATCGCCGTCACGCGTCAGGTAGCCGGCCTCCTCGAGCCGCCGCGCGAGGTCATCGAGCGCGTCGAGATCGCGGACCGCGTCCTCGCCGAGAAGCTCGCGGACCTGGTCGCGATCGATGCGTCCGAGATCCGCCGGAGCCTCGATATCGGTAAGCGCGTCCTCGAGGCGCTCCATCGATTGCAGCCGCTCGATCTGGGACAGTGCGCCGTCGAGCGACAGCGACTCATCGCCGCTGAATCGGACTCGTTCGCCGATGCCGCCCGGCAGCAGGCGGTCCATGTTCGCGGCCAGCTGGCCGAGGTCGATCAGCAGGCGGTCGTCGCGGAGCAGCGCATCCATCATCGACTGCAGCTCGGCGTGCTGCTCGGGTGTGAGCGAGCGCATCAGCGACTGCATCGCGGCCATCCGCTGGGCGAGCTGATCGATGATGTCGTCGAACGTGCGCGCCCCCGGAAAGAACTGCCCATGCCGCTGGAGGAACTCGCCCGCGTCGGGCTCCCCGCCGGCGAGCTTCTCGCGGATCATCGCGTTCAGGTCGCGGACCATCTCCCGATTCGCGGTCAGGTCCTCCGGGGTCATCGACCTGATCGCATCGCTCATGCCCTGCACGAACTGGTCGAGGATCTGCTTCCCGAGTCGCTCCACAAGCTCCTCGAACCGCTGGCGCGGACTGGGCTCCATGAAGTCGTACTCGCGCAGGTCGCGGATCTGCTCGCCCACGTCGTCCGGCAGGCCGTCGAGCCGACCGAGCCGACGCGCCGCAAGGTCCCGGGCGGCCCGAGCCGTAACTGGATCCGGCGCGTCGGTCGCGGCCCGCTCCAGCCGCCGCTCCACGCCCGCCCGTTCGTCGGCAACGATCTCGGCCAGCTCTCGCCGGATGTCGCCGAGGACGTCGTCGAGCCCGTACCGCTCGCGCAGCTCCTCACGACGCCGGGCCAGGCGATCCATGAGCTCCTGCAGACCGGCCATGTCGGGTCGCGTCGGGTCGCCGCTTCGCCAGCCGCGCTCCATGAGCCGACGGAGGGCTTCGCCCAGATCGCCCTCGGCCATCACATCGTCGGAGATCGCGCCGAGGATCTCGTCCGCATCGAGATCCGGCAGGCGTTGGCTGCCGTCCCAGCGCGAATAACGAGCGTGTCCAGTCAGCGCCGCCTCGCCGGAGTCGGCGCGCGGGACTCGGCCGGTCAGGTCGCGCGGGTCCGGCGAGTAGGCGGTCACGTTGTGCGATCAGCGGTGGTAGACCGTGCCGCCGAGGACCCGATCCTTGTTCAGGCGTCGGGCCAGGTGGAGGCCCTCGAGCAGGAATTCCACCGCCGAGGCGACGACCGCGGGCTCTTCGGCCCCATCCGTCACGTCGAAGGTGCCGAGACCCTGGACGGCGTCGTCCATGCCGGGCACTTCCCGGAGCCAGGCCACGTACTCGCGGGACGGTGTCCGCTCCCCGGTCTCGATCACGAAGCCGTCGTCGAAGGCCTCGACGATGGGGTCGAGGTCATCGAGCGTCACCCGTCGGTTGAAGACCGCGTAGAGGGCCTTGGTGATGAGGCGTTCGACGATGCGTTCCTCGGGGGCCTCGTCGCCGACCGATTCCAGCTCGACCTTGCCGGTCGTCGAGGCCACGACGGCACCCAGGTCGGACACCCGCGGTGCGGCCACGGTTTCGCCGAGTCGGACGGCCCGTTTGAGCGCCGCGGCTTCGAGGACCTCCATGTTCGCCACCGAGACACGGACCGAGACACCCGAGCGCTGGCTGATCTCCGGGGACCGGCGCGCCAGGTGGGTCAGCTCGGCAACCAGCTCCTCCATGAACGGCGGCACGACGACGGTCGGCACGCCATCGCCACCATCCGCGAAGCGATGCTTCTCCTGGGCGACGATCAGCAACTCGTGATCGAGCGAGCGCGGGTAGTGGGTGCGGATCTGCGAGCCGAGGCGATCCTTCAGCGGGGTGATGATCCGGCCGCGAGAGGTGTAGTCCTCCGGGTTGGCGCTGGCGACGACGTACAGATCGAGTGGTAATCGGACCGTGAAACCGCGGATCTGGATGTCGCGTTCCTCGAGCACGTTGAGCAGTCCGACCTGGATCCGCTCCGCCAGGTCCGGCAGCTCGTTGATCGCGACGATGCCCCGATTGGCCCGAGGGATCAGCCCGTAGTGCAGCGTCAGTTCGTCCGACAGGTAGCGGCCCTCGGCGATCTTGATCGGGTCGACCTCGCCGATCAGATCGGCGATCGTGATGTCCGGGGTGGCCAGCTTCTCGGCGTAGCGGTGGTCGCGCGCCAGCCAGTCGATCTGGGCGTCCTCGCCGTCGCGCTCGACGATCGCCCGCGCGGCGGGCGAGACGGGCTGGTAGGGGTCATCGTTGAGTTCGCCACCGCGGACGATCGGCAGCCACTCGTCGAGCAGGCCGATGAGCAGCCGCGCCATCCGGGTCTTGGCCTGGCCGCGCTCGCCGAGGAAGACGAGGTCGTGCCCGGCGAGGATGGCGTTCTCGATCGCCGGCAGCACCGATTCCTCGTAGCCGACGATGCCGGGCAGGATCGGCGCGCCCGAAGCTAGGCGCGCGATGAGGTTCGCACGCAGCTCCAGCTTGACCGTGCGCGACCGCCAGCCGGACGCTCGGAGTTCGGCGATGGTGGCGGGGCGCGAGTCGATCGGCATATCGGTCCTCAGTTCGGCGCGGGGATGGCGGTGTCGGACGCAGTCGTCGCGCGGTACCCCTCGATCGCCAGCCGGACGGCATCGACCTCGACGATGCCGGCCTCGGCGAGTCCGGCCAGGTAGTCACGTCGTCGATCGACCTCGATCTCGTAGTCGCCGGGGTGACGGTCGACGATGCGGGCGAGCTCCGGGGTGACGCCCCACGCGAAGTGCTCGAAGCGGTCGGTGTCGGGGTCCCATGTCGCGAGAACGGCGGGCCCGAGCCGTTGGACGTGGCCATGTTCGTCCCGGGCGAGCGGACGGACGAAATGGGCGGCCACGACCCGGCGCAGCCCATCGCCGACGCGGCGCAGGATGACGACCAAGCCGAGTCGCGACAGCTCGTCGTCGTCGAGCAGGACGGGCGGTCGTCGCAGCTCGTCGAAGACGTCCTCGAGGGTGTCCGCATGGATCGTCGCGGCCAGTCCGTAGCCGATGCTCGCGGCCCGGATAGCGATCCGCGCCTCGGCGCCCCAGGTGTACGACGGCAGGTGATCGGATAGCTCGGGGATGAGCAGGACCGTGTCGTGGGGCTGGATCGGTCGGCTGCTCGGCCGTCCGAGACCGGTAGCCGTCGCAACGCCTTCGGGCGTCTCGTTGTGGCGCCGCCAGCCGAGCTCCTTCGCGTGGGGCAGCCAGTCGAACGTCTCCATCGCGCCAGCCAGCTCGACGGTTCGGGTACCCGGGGGAAGGAAGTCCAGGAGCGCTCCCAGCAACGTGGACTTGCCGACCGCCTGCGCCTTGGCCGCGACGACGATGGGGACGCGGCCCTCGATGAGCACCCACAGGGTCGCCGCCAGCTCCGCATCGAGCGTACCGGCGCGGATCAACTCCACGATCGAGCGCGGCGTCGGCGGGACGTGGCGGACGGCCCACCGGCCCCGCTGCGACGAGGTCTCGGCCACCGGCGGAGCGTAGGGCCGGGTCCCTTGAGCGTCAAACGACGTCGCTTCAAGGGGTCTCGGCGTACCATCTCGCGTGGCCGCTGGCCGTCAGTCGCATCCACGCGAACGCGACGCCGCGATCGAACCGAGTTCGTCGCCGATGCACCTTCGCATCCTGATCAGCCTGGTGCTTGGATCCGCCATCCTGGCCGGCTGCTCACCGGTCCCCGCCCCGTCCGTCGGGCTGACGTCGTCGATCGCCGCGCCGTCTCTCGAGGCCACGCCCTCGTCGTTCGCGGCGCCGTCGATCACGCCGACCGATACGCCCGTACCGAGCCCCGTCGAGGTGGTCACCTGCCTACCGTTCGACGGCGACCTGCGACCGGGCCTCGACGGCGACCCATGCCCATCCGCCCTAAAGGCGATCCGGGCGACCGTCCTCCCGCTCGGCTTTCTCGTCTCCCGGGTCTACGTCGCGCCGCAGCCGTTCACATGCGGAAGCGACCTGTGGCCGGGCGTCACGTCGCCGCCCATCTGTTTCGGGCCGTTCACCGAGCCGGGTGCCTGGATGCACGGCTGGGTGGCGTTCGCCGATACCGATCGGGTGGCGGCGTTGGAGCTCAGCCGTCTAGGACGGGCCGATGCTTCTCATGTCCCACCGTGGAGGCCCGTGTTGAAGGCCTTCGCGGTGCCTCCCGATGGGTGGGAGATGCCCTGAAGACCGGCCATCACGGGCGGGCATGACCGGTAGGCTGCAAGCCATGGATATCCGACCGCTGACACCCGACCGCCTAGGCGACCTCGCCGCGCTGTTCGCTCAGGGCGGTGACCCGAAGTGGTGCTGGTGTGCCTACTTCCGGATCCGCGGGGTCGATTTCAGCGCCGGCAGCGGCGCTCGACACCGGGCCGTGCTCGAGGTCGCCACGCACGACGGCGTGGCGACGGATCGAGCGCCCGGCCTGGTGGCGTACGAAGGTGACGACGCGGTCGGCTGGGTGAGCGTCGGTCCACGCGAGGACTACGAGCGGCTGGCCTATTCGAAGGTCCTCGCCCCGATCGACGAGACGCCGGTGTGGTCGATCGTCTGCTTCGTGGTGGGTCGGCGGTGGCGCGGTCGTGGTATCGCGCGGGCACTGCTCGACGCCGCCGTCGACTACGCCCGCGACCATGGAGCGACCACCCTCGAGGCCTATCCGGTGGATGTTGCGGATGGTGAGCGGATCGGCGTCGGCGAGGCGTACAGGGGCACGCTGGCGATGTTCCAGCGTGCCGGCTTCACGGAGGTCGCGCGTCGCCAATGGAACGCGACGAGCCCCGTGCGGCCCATCGTCCGCCGGGCGATCCGACCGCGGCGAGGTCAGCGTCCCGTGATCTCTTCTCGCTGAGTCCTCCCACGAATGAGAGACAGCCGGAACAGGCCGGATCGGGTTGATCCTCATCGTGCCGAGTCACCTCGAGACTCGAGGACAAGGGAGATCGAGTCGGAGACTCCGCCGTATCCGCCACCCGAATAGAACCGAAGTTCGCGAGGCCTGAAGCGCCGCCCCGAGCCGTCGCGACCCGCCGCGAGCCTGCCGCGACCCGCCGCGAGTCTCCCCCAAACCAGTCCCGCGTACGCGCCCCCTACGTCATCCGTCGCGCCTCCCTCCGTCGTTCGTCGTCATTGACACGACCGGCGGGGCGCGCCTAGACTGCCGGCCGGCGTGCATGTCGCCCGCCCTCGCTCGCTCAAAGGAGGACGCCTCCGAATGAGAACGATGTCGCTCTTCCGACGCACGACCGCGCCCATCGGCGCCGTCGTTGACGGGAGATCTGCGCCCATCTCGAGCTAGCCGCAGGCGGCAGGACCGCCGTCCGGACAGACCGCGAGCCGTGGGCCAGATCGGGCCCCCGGCTTTTTTGATGCTCCAGCGCCGCCCAGATCGGGCCGCGATCACCGACGAGCACCACGAGCCGCGAGGCCCACCCCGACACCACCCGTCGGGACGGACCCGCGGCTCGTCCCTTTCCCGGCCCTCCACTCGCCACATCCCGGAGAACGATCGTGACCACCCTCATCGACCAACTGAAGACGACCCCGGTGGCCACCCGACCCGTCGAGGTGGCGACCGACGCTCCCGCCCTGCCGGCGCTGTTCATCGACGGCGTCAGCAAGTCGTTCGTGGTCGGGCGGAAGCGGCAACCGCTCGCCGCGATCACCGACGTGTCGATGCGCCTCGAGCGTGGCGACGTGCACGGGATCCTCGGCGCGAACGGCTCGGGCAAGTCGACGCTCATCCGCCTGATCAGCGGACTGCTGACGCTCGACAGCGGCCGAGTCGAGGTCTTCGGCCACGACATCGAGCGTGACGAGATGGCGGTCAAACGGCTGATCAACCGGGTCAGCGTCGATGCCGCCTTCTTCAAGAAGCTCAGCCCGATGGAGAACCTGCTGTTCGCCGCACGGCTCTACGGGCTCGACGGACGACACGCCAGACGTGAAGCGATCGCGATCCTCGGTCGCCTGGGGATCGCCGAGAAGCGGGTCGGGCGTCCGGTCGAGCAGATGAGCCGGGGCATGCAGCAGAAGGTCGCCATCGCGCGAGCCCTACTGACCAGCCCGAGCCTGCTGCTGCTCGACGAGCCGACGACCGGCCTCGATCCCCGCAGCAAGCTCGATGTCCAGGCCTTCATCGAGGAGATCAACACCACCCACGACGCGACGATCGTCTTGACGACCCACGACCTGGCCGAGGCCGAGCGCCTGTGCTCCCGCATCACCGTCCTCAACGACGGGCGGATCGTGGCCGAGGACACGCCCGACGGGCTGAAAGCCCAGACGGCTGCCCGACTGGGTCGTCCGGCGAGCCTCGAGGACGTGTTCATGACCTACACCGGCCGCTCCCTCGACGACGACGTCGACGAGGACGACGCGGACCACGACGAGTGACCAGAAAGGAGGTGAGAACCATGAACTTCAACCAGTTAGCCCTCGAACTGGCGCGCGAGCGCCAGGAGCGGTTGATCGACGAGCTTGCGCATGCGCGGGCCGTCGAGCACCGCCCATCCATCCGCCGGTCGATCGGTCGCCGCGTCATCGCGGTGGGCGAGCGCATCGCGGCGGAACCCCGCCTGGAGCTGGCCCGATCCCGCTGAGGGGTCGGGTCCGCTCCGACCACAAGGAGATCCTCCGGTGACCATCGTCGCCCATGAGCTGAAGGCCTCGTACGCCTTCATCGAGCGCAACTTCTTTCTCACTCGCCGCTACTGGGGCTGGGAAGTCGCCTTCCTGGTGTATTCGGTCGCGGGCGCGCTGTCGATCTCGCTCATCGGTGCCGACCAGGGCAGCCCGACGCTGCTCCTGACGCTGATGGTGGGAGCGATCTTCTGGAACTACCTGTCGGTGGTCTTCAGCTGGATCGCCGAGACGGTCTCCGTCGAGCGCTGGGAGGGGACCCTGGAATACACCTTCATGGCCCCGGTCCGGCGCTGGGCCCAGCTGCTGGGCAGCGTCGTCTACGCGATGGTCTACGGCCTGGTCCACACGGCTGTGATCTTCGTGGCGCTCGTGCTGTTCTTCCCACAGCTGGATTTCGCCAACGCCGACCCGGTCACGGCACTCACCTTCATGCTGCTGGGCTCGTTCAGCTTCGTCGGCATCGGGATGATCGCCGCGATCCTGCCGCTGCTGTACGTCGAGCGCGGTGCGCAGATGACGTTCGTGCTGCAATCGTGCCTGCTGCTCGTGAGCGGCGTGTACTACTCGATCGACATCCTGCCGGGCTGGATGCAGTTCCTGTCCCATCTGTCCCCGGCGACGTACGTCCTCGATGGCGTCCGGGCAGGACTCGTCCGGGGCACCCCGGTGTCCGAGCTGACGTCGGACATCTGGCCGTTGCTCGTCGCCGGCGTCGTGCTCATCCCGTTCGGGTTGTGGGCGTTCGGCCGGGCCGAGCGGTACGCCAAGCGGACCGGCAAGCTCAAGCGGGTCGGGTGACGCCGTGACCAAGGGATCGTCGGAGGCAGTGGCGCTGGTCGTCGCCGTCCACAAGGAGACGTCGATCGTGCGAACTGCCGACGGCGGCGATCGACCGGCCATCGTGTCCGGGCGCTTCCGATTCGAGGCGGTCGCCCCGTCCGACTATCCGGCCGTCGGCGACCGGGTCGTGCTGACCGCTGGGCCCGGCACGCCCGCGGTCATCACCGCCGTGCTGCCGCGCCGCTCGGCGTTCGTCCGATCCGCGGCGGACGCGAGCCGGCGGACCGCCGGTCACCTTGTCGACGAGCAGGTCCTGGCCGCGAACGTGGATATCGCCTTCCTGGTCGCCGGCCTCGATGGCGACTTCAACCCGCGCCGGCTCGAGCGTTACCTCGCGGTCGCCTGGTCGAGCGGGGTACGTCCGGTGATCGTCCTCAACAAGGCCGATATCGCCATCGACCTCGAGGGTCGACTGCTCGCGATCGCCTCGATCGCGCCGACGGTCCCCGTCGTGGTCCTGTCCGCCCTGACCGGCGACCACCTGGCCGACCTCGCTCCGTACCTGACCGAGGGCACCGTCGCGGTCGTGCTCGGCTCGTCGGGGGTCGGCAAGTCGACCATGGTCAATGCCCTGCTCGGGGATTCCCGCCAGATTACGGCCGCCGTCCGAGCCGACGACTCCCGGGGCCGACACACGACGACCCACCGCGAACTCTTCGAGCTGCCCGGCGGCGCGTTCCTGATCGACACGCCCGGCATCCGGGCGCTCGAGGTCGCCGGCGCCGACGAGGGCGTCGACCTCGCCTTCGACGACATCGCTGAGCTCGCAGCCCTCTGCCGGTTCAGCGATTGCCGACATGGCGACGAACCGGGCTGCGCGGTCCGGGCAGCCCTGGACGACGGGCGATTGTCGCGCGACCGACTCGAACGCCACCGGAAGCTCGAACGCGAGCTGGCGCACGCCGAGCGCAAGGGCGACCGGCGCGCTCGGGCGGCCGAGGCGAAGCGCTGGAAGGTGATCCATCGATCCGTCGCGCGGCACATGACGATGAAGTACGGCGAGGACGCCTGACCGCGTCTCCTGGCTGGCTCGACCGTGGTGGGATGATGATCCCGATCGCGGTGGAGGATCCGGGCATGCGCACCTTCCTGATCGTGGCCAACCAGACGCTGACGAGCGCGTCGCTCACCGAGGCCATCCGCACTCGACTCGCCCAAGGGCCCATCCACACCCACGTCGTGGTCCCGATCAGCCCGGTCGGGGGTCGGCTGACGTGGGATGAGCAGGAGTCCCGGGCCGTGGCCCGGAGCCGCCTCGACGAGGTCCTGACCCGCCTCCGCGAGATGGGCGCCGAGGCCGACGGCGAGGTCGGCGACCGAGATCCGGTGATGGCGGTCCGCGACGCCATCCGCGGTCGGGATGTCGATGAGCTGATCGTGTCGACGCTGCCGAAGGGGATGTCGCGCTGGCTCGGCGAGGACGTGCCCAGTCGATTGCGCGAGGCGGTCGCAGTACCGGTGACCGTGATCACGCAGGAGGGCTAGCGGCGCGAGCTGCGCGGCCGTCGCCCCGCGGGGTCAGGCCAGCAGCCGACCGGCCTCGCGCACCAGCTCCAACCAGGGTCGTTCGCGACCCATCGTCGTCTC
>DASSMQ010000029.1:0-30521 GCA_035688805.1 Candidatus Limnocylindrales bacterium | reverse complement strand
CTGCGCGTCCCGGCCGACGAGGTCGCGATCCTCGCCGTCGACGCATCGACGGACGCGCTCGATCTCGCGCGGGAGAATGCCGTCGGTCACGGGGTGGGCGATCGCATCGCCTTCGAGGCGGCCGATCTCCTGCCGCCCGCCGCGCGCTCCGACCCCGTCGACGTCATCGTCGCGAACCTCCCCTATGTACCGGCGACGACCGTGGACGACCTCGTGGCCCGGAGGACCAGCGCGGCCTTCGAGCCGCGTCTGGCGCTTGACGGTGGCAGCGACGGGCTGGCCGTGATCCGGCGGTTGCTCCAATCGCTGCCCGCCGGCTTGGCGGACGGTGGTGTCGCGCTGCTCGAGGTCGGCGCGGACCAGGGCACGACCATCCGGGAGGCCGCTGCCGCGTGGTTGCCGGGCTGGCCGATCGATGTGGCCGCTGACCTGGCCGGTCTACCTCGAGTCGCGATCCTGCGTCGGGGATCGGCCCGGGCCTCGTCGTGACCGACGCGACCCGCGGAGGCGCCTCGACCGACTCCCCCACGCTCCTCCCGTCGGTCATCCCGGTCACGCCGGAGCCGGCGTTCCCGATCCGCCTCATCGCCCTCGATATCGACGGCACCCTCATCGGCGACGATCACGACGTCACGGCGCGGACTGCTGCGGCGGTCAGAGCGGCGATCGGTCGCGACGTAGCGGTCTCCCTCGTTACCGGGCGGATGGTGTCATCGGCGATGCGCTTCGCTCGCGAGCTCGGGCTGACCGGCCCCGTGGTGGGCTACCAGGGAGGCTTGATCCGGGCCATGCCGGAGCTGGCGTCGCCGCGGGTCGGCAAGCTGCTCCTCCACACGCCGCTGTCGGCCGAGGCCGCGCGCCGGATCCTGCGCTGGACGCAGGAGCACGGTCTCGATCCGCACGTCAACCACCTGGAGCGGTTCATCCTGCGCGCCGACGACCCGCGCGCCGACGACTACTCGGCGTTCATGGGTGCCCGGGCCGAACTCGTGCCCGATCTGCTGGAGGCGATCCGCCATCCCGTGACCAAGGTGCTCGCCGTCGGCGAGCCGCCGCTGCCCGTTGACATCGCGCCGGTCGCCCGCGCCGCGTTCGCGGGCGTCGCCGACGTGACGATCTCGCACCCGAGGTTCCTCGAGTTCGTGGCCCCGGGCGTTTCGAAGGGGCGCGCGATCCGGTGGCTCGCCCGGCGTTCGGGGATCCCCCTCGCCTCGACGCTGGCCATCGGCGATCAGTGGAACGACCTCGAGATGATCGCCGAGGTCGGCCACGGGACGGCGATGCCGAGCGCTCCCGCGGAGGTCCGCGCCGTGGCCCGGTACGTCGCCCCGGCGGTGGACGAGGACGGCGCGGCGCGGATGATCGAGGACCTTGTCCTCGCCTCGCCGACGCGGATCCAGGCGAACGCCCGCCGACTCGCTGGCGCAGCCAGGGCGGGCCGATCGTGACAGCCCCGGTGGTCGTCGATGACGATGCCGGACGTGCCGAGGCGATCGACGTGCTGCGGGCCGGTGGCATCGTCGCCCTGCCCACGGACACCGTCTACGGGATCGCCGTCGCCCTGGCCGCCCCCGACGGCATCGAGCGCCTGTTCGCGGCGAAACGCCGACCCGCCGACAAGGCGGTCATGCTGTTGCTCGCGGAGATCGACCAGGCGTCAGAGGCCGGCCGCATGACGCCGGCGGCCGTCGCCTTGGCGGAGGCGTTCTGGCCCGGCGGCCTCTCGCTCGTCGTCCCGCAACGGCCGGACGTGCCCTGGCCGCCCGTGTTGACCGGCGGCGCTGGGACCATCGGATTGCGCGTACCCGACCACCCGACGCCGCGGGCGCTGGCCAGGACCGTCGGCCCGCTGCCGACCACATCGGCGAACGTCTCGGGGTTGCCCGAGGCTTCCGACGCCGTCGGCATCCTGGCCCAACTCGGCGACGCGGTCGAGCTGGTCCTCGACGGGGGCCGCGCCCACGGCGGTCCAGCGTCCAGCGTGGTCGACTGCTCCGGCGATCGCCCGGTGATCCTTCGTGCGGGCGCGATCCCGGTCGATGCGCTGGCCGCGGCCCTGGATCGGGCCGGGATCGAGCACGACCTGCGCTGAGTCGGATGCACTCGTCGGTCGTCCCGTCCGCCGATGTGACGCACAGGGGACGTGCGTTTGGTCAGCCGCTCCGGCCCCGCGCGTCCACGGGCCACGTGCCGACGATCCGTCCACCCTGGACCGCGACGAACGTGTCGACCGTGTTGACGACCGGGCAGATATGGTTCGGGACGACCAGCACCACCCGTCCGATGTCCGGGAGCGATCGACCGGGCCCGACTTCGATGACGCCGTGGTAGTCGGCGGTCCGATCGATGACCGCGTGATCGAGCTCCGGGATCTCACCATAGCCCGGGGCGTAGGTGGTCGTGTCCTTGCACAGGATCTTCGCCCCGGCATCGATCACGAACCGGCCCGCATCCTCGTTCACGCTGACGACGCGTGCGGCGACGACCGCGGCGACCGCATCCGGCGCGATCGAGCCGAGCCGCACCTGCTGCCGATCGCCAAATACATACGTCCCGGGTCGCTCCTCGGTCACCGCGCCGCGAGCGGATCCGAGGGCGGTCGGAGTGGACCCGGCGCTGACGACGGACGCCTCCACGCCCATGGACCGGAGCGAGGCAGCGGCCTCGGTCAGTGCCTGCACCTCGTCGTCGGCCGCGCCGGCGGTCGCCTCGGGGCCGGCGTAGCCGTGACCACCGTGGGTGAACACCCCGATGACCGTCATCCCCGACTCGGTCGCCGCGCGGGCTACCGATCCGGCCCGGGACGGCGCCACGCCGCTGCGCCGCCCACCTGAGTCGATCTCGACCAGGAGGCGGACCAGGCCTCGATCCGCGCCGAGCGCATCGGCCACGGCTCGCGCGCCCGTCGCCGAGTCGACGCCGAGGCGGAGCCGACTGCGTGTCGCCAGCGCCCGGAGTCGATCCGCCTTCGGCCCCAGCGGGACAAGGGGATAGGCGATGAACAGGTCGTCGAGCCCGCCCTCTGCGAAGACCTCCGCCTCGCCGATCGTCCCGACCGTCACCCCGGCCGCGCCGGCGGCGACCTGACGCCGCCCGATCTCGACGCTCTTGTGGGTCTTGGCGTGCGGCCGCAGCGCGACGCCACGCTCGCGCATGACGGTGGCCATCCGGCCGATCGCCGCGTCCACGCGATCGAGGTCGACGAGGAGGGCCGGAGTATCGATCGTCGCACGGGCCGCGGCGTCGAGCGATGGCGCGGTCAGGGTGGCGGCGGGCGCGTCGGTCATACGGTGGGCCTCGAGGCTCGGACGGGAGGGCGTTCGTGGGAAGATACCGCGAGCGTGAGCCGGAAGGGGGCGACCGGCGCTGGGCGCACGCGGGCAGGAAGGAGCCGGCACGCCATGACCATCTCCCCAACGCGCGGCCTCGCGCTCGAGACGCTCGCGGAGGTCGACCCGGTCCTGTGGGAGGCGATGCAGGGCGAACGCCGTCGACAGCACACCCACATCGAGCTCATCGCCAGCGAGAACTACGTCTCGGCGGCGGTGATGGAGGCCCAGGGCAGCTGGCTGACCAACAAGTACGCCGAGGGGCTGCCCGGCAAGCGCTACTACGGCGGATGCGAGTTCGTGGACGTGGCCGAGGTCCTGGCCCAGGAACGGGCGCTGGCGCTCTACCCCGGCGCGGAGCACGTCAACGTCCAGCCGCACTCGGGCGCCCAGGCCAACATGGCGGCCTATTTCAGCGTGCTCAAGCCGGGCGACCGGATCCTCGGCATGAACCTGGCCCACGGTGGTCACCTGACGCACGGGATGGCCCTCAACTTCAGCGGCAAGCTCTACGAGGTGCATGCCTACGGCGTGCGCCAGGACACCGAGCACATCGACTACGACGAGATGGAGGCCCAGGCCCGGGAGGTCCGGCCGAAGCTTATCGTCGGCGGCGCGAGCGCCTACCCGCGCCTGTGGGACTTCGAGCGGATGGCGGCCATCGCCCACGGTGTCGGCGCGCTGCTGTTCGTCGACATGGCCCACGTCGCCGGCCTCGTCGCGGCGGGCGTCCACCCCAGCCCGTTCCCGCACGCGGACATCGTCACGACGACGACCCACAAGACGTTGCGCGGCCCGCGCGGCGGGATGATCTTCGCGCGCCGCGAGCTCCCCGACATGATCGATCCGGCCGACTTCCCTGCCCTCAAGGGCTCGCTCGGTCCGGCCATCGACAAGACGGTGTTCCCGGGCGTCCAGGGCGGGCCGCTGATGCAGGTCATCGCCGGCAAGGCCGTCGCCTTCAAGCTGGCCGCCGAGGAGCCCTTCCGCGAGGATCAGCGGCGGACCATCCGCAACGCCGCCGTCCTCGCCGAGACGCTCGCCGAGCAGGGGGCACGGGTCGTGTCCGGCGGGACCGACAACCACCTGATGCTCGTCGACGTCACGCCCCTCGGGGTCACCGGCAAGGAGGCCGAGGCCCTGCTCGACGCCATCGGCATCACCGTCAACAAGAACGGCATCCCGTTCGACCCGTTGCCGCCCAACACCGCCTCAGGGATCCGCCTGGGGACGCCGGCCACGACGTCCCGCGGTTTTGGCGAGGACGAGATGCGCAGCGTCGGCCGCATCATCATCGACGCCATCCGGTCACGCGCCGACGAGCCCGTGCAGCGGCGCTTGGCGGCCGAGGTCGCCGAGATCGTGGCCCGATTCCCGGTCCCGGGGTTGCCGCCGGCGTGACGAGCCCCGTCGGCGACGGGGGCGCCGCACCGTGACGTTCATCGAAGGGGTCGGCGGCAGCGTCCTTCCGATCATCGCCGTCTTCGGCCTGGCCGCGGCCGTAGCGCTGCTGATCACGCCGCTCGTGCGCCGGACCATGGTCCGCCGCGGGATCGTGGATCGACCTGACGCCCGCCGGGTGAACACTCGGCCCATCCCGCGCGCTGGCGGCATCGCTATCGCGGCCGGGTTCCTGGCCATCGCCCTGCCGTTCGTCCTGCTCAACGAAGCGATGCACTGGGTCCCGACGCCGTTGAGCATCGAGCCGAGCGATCTCGTCGCGCTGTTCCTGGGCGGCCTCGTGGCGGCGCTGATGGGCGCCCTGGACGATCTCTTCGACCTTCGCGCCCGGTGGCAGCTCGGGGGCCAGATCGGCCTCGCGCTGTTGGCCGTCGTCCTGGGCATCGGCATCGCGGTCATCAATAACCCATTCGGCGAAGGCGTCATCCGGTTCAGCCGGCCGTTCTCGATCGGACTGACCGTGTTCTGGATCGTCGGGATGATCAACAGCATCAATTGGATCGACGGCCTCGACGGCCTGTCGTCGGGCATCGCCCTCATCGCGTCGGTCACCCTCGGCCTGATCAGCCTGACCACGCAGGTCGGCCAGCCGCTGATCGCGGTGCTGTGTTTCGCCCTCGCGGGGGCGCTGGCCGGGTTCCTGCGCTGGAACTTCCATCCGGCCAGGATCTTCAGCGGGACGACCGGGGTGCAATTCGTGGGGTACACGTTGGCCGTCCTGTCGATCCTCGGATCGGCCAAGGTGGCGGTCGCCCTGCTCGTGCTCGGCGTCCCGATCATCGACACGTTCTGGATCATCGTCGGGCGGCTGTCCCAGCGCCGCTCACCGTTCACCCCGGATCGGTCGCACATCCACCATCGACTGCTCGACCTCGGCCTGTCCCATCGCGACACCGTGCTGGTCATCTATGCGATCTGTGCAGCGTTGGGGATCGTCGCCATGCTCGTTTCGGACGTGACCCAGGCGTACGCCTTCATCAGCGTGTTCATCCTGTCGGGGCTCGTGCTGTTCGGGCCCACGCGCGGGGCCTTCGACCGGCCGGAGGAGCTCGAAGCCGAGGCCTACGAGGTCGGCGACTGACCCGGTCCTGCGCCGCGGCGCGCGGGCGCACCATGAGGAAGATGCCCGAGTCGGCGCGGCCCGGACCTGGTGCTAGCATCGGGCGGCGATGCCACTCGAGTTGCCCGTCCTCGTCATCATCGCCTTCGTGGCCCTGGCCGTGGCCGCTGCTGCCGCGCGCCGGACGGGCGACCATGCCGACCGTATGGCGGGCCGCCGCAAGGTGGACCGGGCCGACCGGCGCGGGGCGCTCGGGCCGGCCGTCGACCTGGTCGATCGGTCGCTCGCTCTGTACACGATCCGGGCCCGTCTCGGCCGGCCGACGACCACCCGCGCCGAACGTCGAGCATCGGAGGAGCGGGCGGCCATGATCGCCCAGGCGGACGTCATCCGCCAGATGCGGACGATCCCGCCGCGCCCCGCGCGACCGGCGCACCTGGTGGTGGCCGGCCGGCCGCATCCGATCGACGACGACGCACGGACCCCCGACGACGGACCGCCCATCGTCCTGCGGCGGCGCTCGACCCTGCCCGGCGAGCTCCTGGCCGCCGCCATCGGGCTGGGCGTTGTCGTCGGGATCGTCGTCGCGATCTGGCCGAGCCAGCCGACGGGCCGCGTGCTGTCCGCCACGGCCACCCCGGCGCTCGGCGCACCGGTCGCCGCCCCATTACCTGCCGCGAGTGGGCCGCTCCCTTCCCCAGCCACCACCACGCCCGAGGTGACGTTGCCGCCCTGATCGGGCCGCCGGCGAGGGCCACCGGCGGCGCGCGCCCGGTGGCGGTCGCGGAGGCGCAGCTGCTACACTGCCGCTGCCTTGACAGGTCGTCGATGATCGAGCCCGGCCGAGGCGGGGCGTACGCCGTCCTCTTCTCGGAGATCGGCATCTCACTCCTCGTCACGACCCTGCTCGGTGTGCTGGCCGGCTATTGGGCCGACCAACAGTTCGGGACACTCCCGCTCTTCGTGGTCATCGGCTTCCTGATCGGGGCCGGGGCTGGGACGGTGATGATCTACCGACTGGTCAGCAGGTTTCTCAAGACCATGGACTGATCCGGTCGACCGACCGGGAACGAAGGATCGAGCGCGGCGTCAGCCGCGCTCCTGTGTGTGGAGGGAGCGTTGTCGGAGCAGGTCGCGGCCGACGCGGTCGTCGAGCCAGGGACGGCGCCCACGTCCGGCGGGTCGTCCGGTCGTCGGGTCTCGACGTTCTGGATCGGCCTGATCGCCGCCATCGTCCTGCTCGATGTCGTCGCCTATCTCCTGTTCCCGCCGTTCCCCAAGGGCGGCTCCCCGGGCCAGGCCTGTGATTTCCCGGCGTGCTTCATCACGAGCACCCTCGAGTTCCCGGCCGCCCATCCGGTCATCGACTTCGACCCGGCGACCGCCCCCGGCGCCGACCAGCTGATCACGTTCCATCCGGCGATCAGCGCGACGCTGTTGACGATGTGGATCGTGATGGTCCTGGTGCTCGGCGTCGTGATCCTGATGACCCGCGCTCCGGCGCTGATCCCGCGGCGGGCCCAGAACATGTTCGAGGCGTTCTACGAGTTCCTCAGCGACTTCGGCGTCGGGCTGGCCGGGCCGAGCTCGAAGCCGTACATCCCGATCTTCGTCGGCGCCTTCCTGCTGGTCCTGTTCGACAACTGGATCGGCCTCGTACCGCCGGTCGGCAAGGTCGCCTTCCTGCGAGCCCCATCGAGCGATGTGAACATCACCATCGGGATGGCCCTCGTCAGCTTCCTGATCTTCCAGGGCGAAGGCTTCCGGCGCCTGGGCGTCCGGGGCTATCTCGGCAAGTTCTTCCCGTTCTACGAATTCAGGAAGGGCGTCGGCGCCGGAGTGATCGCCCTCTTCGTCGGCCTGATCGAGCTGATGCTCGAGTTCGTCAAACCCGTCACGCTGTCGATGCGGTTGTTCGGCAACATCTACGGCGGCGAGGTCGCGCTCGGCGTGATCACGTCGCTGACCATCGCCATCTTCCCGGTCGCGCTGCTGTTGCTCGACGGCATGCTCAACGCGATCCAGGCGCTGATCTTCAGCATCCTGACGCTGGTGTTCATCACGCTGGCGATCGAGAGTCATCACGAGGACGAGGGGCACGCCGCCGAGGACGTGCTCGCGACCATCGAGGGGACGGAGCCAGGCAAGCTCCAGCCCGCCCACTGACGGACCCAACCAAGCGGAGTAGGAGGAAACCAGGACATGGAGCACATCGGCGCCGGACTCGCCGCCCTCGGGGTGTTCGGCCCCGGCATCGGCATCGGCATCCTTGCGGGGCTGTCGGCCACGGCCATCGGTCGCAACCCGGACGCAGCCGGTCAGATCCGCGGCATCGCGATCATCCTCGCGGCGTTCGCTGAAGGACTCGGCGTCCTCGCGATCGTGGTCGGTCTGCTCGCGATCTTCATCAAGTAGCCGGCCCGACCAGGAGACCACTGCGTGGAGCTGTTGGCCGTCGCGACCGAGCTCGGTCGCGGCGTCGTCCGCCTGACCGCCGAGAGCGAGGCCCTCTTTCAGATCAACCTGTTCCAGGTGATCATCGCGGCGGCGAACTTCGTCGTCTTCCTGGTGATCCTCTGGAAGTTCGCGCTGCAGCCGATCTCGAGGATGCTCGAGGAGCGCCGAGCGCGGATCGAACAGGGCCTGAAGGACGCCGAGCAGGCCCGACTGGAACGCGACAACGCCGAGTCGGAACGCGTCGCGACCCTGGCCGAGGCCCGGCGCGAGGCGAACGACATCCTGGCCCGGGCCCAGAAGGTCTCGCAGGAGACCCGGGATGCCGACATCGCGTCGACCCGGGCCGAGCTCGACCGGATGCGCGAGCGGGCGACGGGGGAGATCGAGGCCGAGAAGCAACGCGCCATCGCTGAGCTGCGCGGCGAAGTGGCCGACCTGGCGCTTGCCGCCGCCGGCCGGGTCGTCGGCGAATCGATGACCGACCAGCGCCAGCGCCGGCTCGTCGAGGAGTTCCTGGCGACGGCCGGAACGGACGCGACCGACTGATGGCGCGCCGGAGCAGCGCCCCACGGCGCTACGCGGAGGCGGCATTCGAGGTCGCCATGCGGGATGACACGATCGCGGCTTGGCGCTCCGACCTGGAGCTCGCCGCGGGCCTGGTCGGCGATCCGCGCGCCACCGCCGTCCTGGCCAACCCGGCCATCCCCGTCGAGCGGCGGGCGGAGGCGACCTCGAGCATGCTCGGCGAGCGGATCTCGACCCCCGCAAGGAATCTCGTCCAGCTCATGCTTCGCCGGGGCCGGATCGAGGATCTGCCGCGTGTCGCCGCGGAATTCCGACGGCTCGACGACGAGCGTCAGGGCATCACCCACGCGACCGCCGTGAGTGCGACCGAGCTGACCGCCGACGAGGTCAGGGCGCTCACGCAGCGGCTGGAGCAGTCGACCGGCGGCCGGATCGCCCTCCAGGTCGACGTCGACCCCGACCTGCTCGGCGGCATCGTCGTGCGCGTCGGCGACCGCATGATCGACGGCAGCGTTCGGGGACGCCTCGAGCGGCTCAGGAATCAGCTCATCTCGGGCGCCCTCTAGGAGACCCTCCCTCATGGCCATCCGTTCCGACGAGATCACCAGCATCATCAAGTCCGCCATCGACTCGTTCGACTCCGGCGTCGAGACGCGCAGCGTCGGCACGGTGGTCGAGGTCGGCGACGGTATCGCCCAGATCTACGGGCTCGATGGCGCCCTCGCGTCCGAGATGCTCGAATTCCCCGACGGCGTCATGGGCATGGCCCTCAACCTCGAGGAGGAGACGGTCGGCGCGGTCATCCTCGGCGATGCCAGCGCGATCAAGGAAGGCGACACCGTCAAGACCACCGGTCGGGTGGTCGAGATCCCGGTCGGGGCGGGCCTGCTCGGCCGGGTGGTCGATCCGCTCGGTCGTCCGCTCGACGACAAGGGCCCGATCAAGTCGAACGCGAGACGACCGGTCGAGCGGATCGCCCCGGGCGTGATCGTGCGCCAGTCGGTCGACACGCCGGTCCAGACGGGCATCAAGGCGATCGACGCGCTCATCCCGATCGGGCGTGGCCAGCGCGAGCTGATCATCGGCGACCGCCAGACCGGCAAGACCGCCCTCGCCATCGACACGATCATCAACCAGAAGGGCAAGGGCCTCGTCTGCATCTACGTGGCCATCGGCCAGAAGCTCTCGACCGTCGCCAACACGGTGTCGATCCTCGAGCAGTACGGGGCGATGGAGCACACGATCGTGGTCGTCGCCGGGGCCGAAGACCCGGCGCCGCTCCAGTACCTGGCGCCGTATAGCGGCGTGGCGATGGGCGAAGAGGTCATGGAGAACGGCGTCGAGGTCGCCGGTCAGGGCCTGGTGAAGGACGCGCTGTGCGTGTACGACGACCTGTCCAAGCACGCCTGGTCGTACCGCGAGATGGCGCTGTTGCTGCGGCGCCCGCCCGGCCGTGAGGCCTACCCGGGTGACGTGTTCTACCTGCATAGCCGGCTGCTCGAGCGGGCGGCCCGCCTGAACGAGGAGAACGGAGGCGGATCGCTGACGGCCCTGCCGATCATCGAGACCCAGGCGGGCGACGTGTCGGCCTACATCCCGACCAACGTGATCTCGATCACGGATGGCCAGATCTTCCTGGAGACCGACCTGTTCAACGCCGGCCAGCGGCCCGCGCTCAACATCGGCATCTCGGTGTCGCGCGTCGGATCGGCGGCCCAGACCAAGGCGATGAAGCAGGTGGCGGCACCCCTGAAGCTGGACCTCGCCCAGTACCGCGCCCTGGCCGCGTTCGCCCAGTTCGCCTCCGATCTCGACAAGGCGACCCGCGACCAGCTGACCCGAGGCGAGAAGCTGTCCGAGATCGTCAAGCAGCCCCAGTACCAGCCGTTGGCGGTCGAGAAGCAGGTGGCCATCCTGTACGTCGCGACGACCGGCAAGGTCGACGACATCCCGACCGCGCGGGTCAAGGAGTTCGAATCGCAGTTCTATCGCTACCTCGAGACCGAGCATCCAGCGATCCTGACCGAGCTCGGCGAGACCAAGAAGCTGAGCGACGAGCTGTCGAGCTCCCTCGACGCTGCGGTCGACGAATTCCGCAAGAGCTTCCTGGCCTGACCCGTTGTCTGAGATGAGGATCCGACGGCCGCTGACCTCCGATGGCATCGCAACGTGACATCCGGCGCCGCATCGGCGCCGTCCGCAACATCAAGCAGATCACCCGGGCGATGCAGTTCGTCGCGGCATCGAAATTGAAGCGTGCCCAGGACGCGACGCTCGCTGCGCGGCCCTACAGCGACAAGCTCGACGAGGTCCTGGCCGACCTCGCGGCCGTCCTGGGCGGCGAGGACCATCCACTCCTCGCCGAGCGCGAAGGCGGCAAGCGCCTGATCGTGCTGGTGACCACGGACCGGGGCCTGGCTGGTCCGCTCAACACGAACACCATCCGCTTCGCGGCGCGGGAGATCACCCAGCATCCCGGCGATCTGGCCGTGGTCACCGTCGGTCGGAAGGGGCGCGACGCGATGCGCCGGGCGGGCGTCCCGCTCGAGGCCCATTTCGCGGGCTTCGGCGACCGACCCACCTTCGCCGACGTGATCCCGCTGGCCCGGCTCATCACCGACGACTTCCTCACCGGCACGTACGGCCGGGTCGACATCGTCTACAGCCGGTTCGTGACCACGCTCACCCAGCGAGCCGAGTTGTACCAGCTGCTCCCGATCCGGGCATCCGAGGACACCGAAGGTATCCCCGGCAACCAGTTCATCTTCGAGCCCAACGCGAGCGCGGTCCTCGAGCAGCTCTTGCCGCGCTACGTCGCGACGCGCCTCTTCCAGGCCGTCCTCGAGGCGAAGGCCAGCGAGGAATCCAGCCGGATGGTCGCGATGAAGAACGCCACCGAGAACGCCGAAGAACTGATCGAGGACCTGACCCTCTCGTACAACAAGGTCCGCCAGTCCAACATCACCCGCGAGATGATCGAGATCGCGTCGGGCGCCAACGCCCGCTGACGCGCACACGCACCGACGCAGGAGGCAATCCCCACCATGGCGACCGCCGCAGCCAACGCGACCGGCCGGGTCATCCAGATCACCGGTCCCGTCGTCGACATCGAGTTCCCCGCCGGCCGGTTGCCGGCCATCCTCAACGCTGTCGAGATCCAGCGGGAGGGCCAGGACTCCCTCGTCTGCGAGGTACAGCAGCACCTCGGCAACAACTGGGTCCGCTCCGTCGCGATGACGACGACGGACGGGCTGGCCCGCGGCATCGCCGTCCTCGACACGGGCGCTCCGATCACCGTGCCGGTCGGTGAGTCGACCCTGGGGCGTGTCTTCGATGTGCTCGGTCGACCGATCGACAACAAGGGCTCGGTCGACGCTCCGGTGCGTCTGCCCATCCATCGCCAGGCGCCGGCCTTCGACCAGCAGTCGACCGAAGTCGAGGTCTTCGAGACCGGGCTCAAGATCATCGACTTGATCTGCCCCTTCAAGAAGGGGGGCAAGATCGGCATCTTCGGCGGCGCCGGCGTCGGCAAGACCGTCATCATCCAGGAGCTGATCCGCAACGTCGCCCAGGAGCACGCCGGTTACTCGGTATTCGCCGGCGTCGGCGAGCGGAGCCGCGAGGGCAACGACCTCATCCACGAGATGACCGAATCGGGCGTCCTCGAGAAGACGGCGTTCGCCTTCGGCCAGATGAACGAACCGCCCGGCGCCCGCCAGCGCGTGGCTCTGACCGGCCTGACGATGGCCGAGTACTTCCGCGACGAAGAAGGTCGCGACGTGCTCCTCTTCATCGACAACATCTTCCGCTTCACGCAAGCCGGTTCCGAGGTATCCGCGCTGCTGGGGCGCATGCCTTCGGCGGTCGGTTATCAGCCCAACCTCGCCACCGAGATGGCCGGTCTTCAGGAGCGCATCACCTCGACCAAGAAGGGCTCGATCACCTCACTCCAGGCGGTGTTCGTGCCGGCCGACGACTACACGGATCCGGCACCGGCGACGACGTTCGCGCATCTCGACTCGACGATCCGGCTCGAGCGCTCGATCGCCGAGCTTGGCATCTATCCGGCGGTCGACCCGCTGACTTCGACGTCGCGCGTGCTCGATCCCAACGTCGTCGGTCAGGAGCACTACGACGTGGCCCAGGAGACGAAGCGGGTCCTCCAGCGGTATCGCGACCTCCAGGACATCATCGCTATCCTGGGTATCGACGAGCTGTCCGAGGACGACAAGGCGACCGTCGCCCGGGCTCGTCGCCTGCAGCGGTTCGCGAGCCAGCCGTTCTTCGTGGCCGAGGTGTTCACCGGTCGATCGGGGGCGTACGTGTCGATCAAGGACACGGTCGCCTCGTTCAAGGAGATCCTCGAGGGCAAGACCGATACCCTGCCCGAGCAGGCATTCTTCCTGGCCGGCACGGTCGACGACGTCCGCGCGAACGCGGAGAAGCTGGCCTCGTGACCGCCGTCACGGCGGCGGTGCCAAGGCCCGCCGCCTTCAGCGAGGTGGCCTGATGCCGTTGCTCCTCGAGATCGTCACGCCAGAGCGCCTCGCGTATTCGGATACGGTCGACGCCGTCGTGCTGCCGGGGTCCGAGGGCGAGCTCGGGGTCCTGCCGCACCATGCCCCACTCATCTCGACGCTGGGCGTCGGTGAGCTCCGGATCCGCAAGGGCGGGTCGGAGGAATCGTTCGCGATCGTCGGCGGCTTCCTCCAGGTTCGGCCCGACAAGGTGGTCGTGATGGCCGAGACGGCCGACATGGCGAGCGAGATCGACCTCGAGCGGGCCCAGGAGGCCCGGCGCGAGGCGGAGCGCGCCCTGGAGACGGGCTTCCATGAAGGCGCCGACCTCTCGGCTGCCCGAGCCGCCCTGCAGCAGGCGCTCCTCCGGATCCGCGTCGCCGAACGGCGCTACCGAGAAGGGCCGCGGCACCGCGGGTAGGTGCTCCGGGCACCGCCCGAGCCGACCGCGAAGATCGACATGGCTGACGCGAAACCGTTCCACTGGGAGTACGTGCCGGATCCGGTCGCGCCGGAGGTGTTCCGGATCGACGGGGGTCGGCCGCTCCACGGCACCGTCGCGATCAGCGGGGCCAAGAACGCGGCCCTGAAGATGTTCGCGGCGGCGACCCTCACCGGCGAGCGGTGCCGATTCACGAACGTGCCCGAGATCGAGGACGTCCGGGTCATGGCCCAGACCCTGTCGGAGCTCGGAGTGGTGGTCGATCATCCCGAGCCGAACGTCTACGAGATCGCGGCCGGCGACGTCGAGTGGCAGTTCGTCCCGCTCGAGGCCGCCGCCAAGATGCGCGCCTCATTCATGCTCCTGGGCCCGCTCCTCTCCCGCTTCGGGCGGGTGATCATCAGCAACCCGGGCGGCGATCGCATCGGCCGGCGGCCGGTCAACCTGCACGTCGAGGCGATGCGTGCGCTCGGCGCCCAGATCGAGTACCGGAACGGCTACTACTTCGCCACGGCGCCGGGCCGGCTGCGGGGCGCGCCGGTCGAGTTCCCGTTCGTGTCGGTGATGGGCACCGAGAATGCGATGCTCGCGGCGACCCTGGCAGATGGCGACACGGTCATCCGGCCCGCCGCCCGCGAGCCCGAGGTCGACGACCTGATCGCCTTCCTCCAGAAGATGGGCGCCGACGTCCAGCGGACGGACCCCGACACGATCGAGGTCCATGGCAAGCGTCGCCTGCGCGGCGCCGAGCACCGCGTCATCCCGGATCGCATCGAGGCCGGCACCTTCGTGATCGCCGGCGCGGTCACCGGCGGCTCGTTGACCCTTACCGGCGCGCCGTGCGAGCACCTCGGCGCGTTCATCGACATCGTCGGTCGTGCCGGCGTCAGCGTGGCCTGCGGCCGCGACACCATCGAGGTCGACGGCTCCGCCCTCGACGACCCGGGCTTCCGCCCGGTGGACATCCAGACGGCGCCCTATCCCGGACTGGCGACCGACCTCCAGCCGCCCACATCGGTCCTGCTCACCCAGGCCCGCGGCGAATCGCACGTCGACGAGCGCATCTTCGAGGACCGCCTCGAGTGGCTCACCGAGCTTCGCCGGATGGGCGCCTCGATCGACATCGTCGACGACCACCACGCGGTGATCGTGGGTCGCTCGAAGCTCCGCGGTGGCGACGTGGAGATCGGCGACCTGCGCGCGGGCGCCTCGCTCATCCTGGCCGCGCTGGCCGCCGAGGGCACCACCACCATCCACGGTGCGCACCACGTTCACCGGGGCTATGAGAACATCGAGGGCAAGTTCCTGGAACTCGGGGCCAGGATCGAGCGCCTCGCAGAAGGGAACGACCTCTCCTCCTCATGAAGATCGGCATCGACCTCGGCACCGCCAACGTGCTCGTCTACGTCAAGGGCAAGGGCATCGTCATCACCGAACCCTCGGTGGTGGCCGTGTCCGACGACAACCGGATCGTGGCGGTCGGCGAGGAGGCCCGCGAGATGATCGGGCGAACGCCGGGCAACATCCAGGCGATCCGACCCATGAAGGACGGGGTCATCGCCGACTACGTCATCACCGAGGCGATGCTGCGCTTCTTCATCGCCAAAGCGACCCGTGGTCGGATCGGGTTCAACCGGCCGGAGGTGATGATCAGCGTGCCGGCGGGCGTGACGTCCGTCGAGAAGCGGGCCGTCCGCGATGCCGCCCTCAAGGCGGGCGCGAAGGACGCCTACCTCATCGAGGAACCGCTGGCGGCGGCCATCGGTGCGAACGTCCCGATCAGCGGCCCATCCGGGAACATGATCATCGACATCGGTGGTGGGACCAGCGAGATCGCCGTGATCGCCCTCGGCGGGATCGTGGTGTCCCATTCGCTGCGCGTCGGTGGCAACAAGTTCGACGAGGCGATCGCCACCTACATCCGCAAGAAATACAACCTGATGGTCGGGGAACGGACGGCCGAAGAGGTCAAGGTGCAGATCGGCACCGCGCTGCCATTGGAGCGCGAGCTGTCGATGGAGGTCCGTGGTCGCGACCTCATCGCCGGCCTGCCCCGGACCATCCCGATCACGTCCTCGGAGGTCATGGAGGCCATCGAGCAACCGCTCCAGCAGCTCGTGGCGGCCGTGCGCTCCGTGCTCGAGCAGACCCCGCCCGAGCTGTCGTCGGACATCATCGACAAGGGCATGGTCATGTCCGGCGGTGGCGCGCTGCTGCGCAACATCGACAAGCTGCTGACCCAGGTCACCGGGGTCCCGTGCCACGTCGCGGAAAACTCGCTCGACTGCGTCGCGCTGGGGACGGGCCTCGCCCTCGAGCACTTCGACTTCTTCAAGAAGTCCCTGGTCCAGCAGATCTAGCCGCGGTGACCGAACGCGCGTTCATCGACCTGCATTGCCACACTTCGTCGTCCTTCGACAGTCTCGCGGATCCGGCAAAGGTCGTGCGGACGGCTGCCGACCGAGGTCTGACCCACCTGATCGTGACCGACCATGACCGCATCGATGGCGCCCTGCGCGCCCGTGACGCCGCGCCGGACGGGCTGACGGTGATCGTGGGCGAGGAGGTCCGGA
Organism: Candidatus Limnocylindrales bacterium; assembly: GCA_035688805.1. Lineage (GTDB taxonomy): Bacteria > Chloroflexota > Limnocylindria > Limnocylindrales > CSP1-4 > SPCO01. The sequence goes on along the minus strand of DASSMQ010000029.1, from coordinate 14,157 downwards.
CCGCCGGAGGCGACCTGATCGCCGCGTTCATCGAGGCGCCGATCCCCGGCGGGATGCCGATCGCCGACACCATCGAGGCGATCCGGGCACAGGGCGGCCTGGTCGGGGTCCCGCACCCGTTCGACCGCCTGCGCGGATCGATCCTCGCGGCGCCGGAAGGTGTCGCGCCGGCGATCGGCGGGCTGGTCGACTGGATCGAGGTCCATAACGCTCGGCTGGTCGGCAGGGGCAACGAACGGGCCGCCGCGTTCGCCGTGGACCACGGCCTGCCCGGCGTCGCTGCCTCGGACGCTCATACCGTCATGGAGGTGGGCGTCGCCTACACCGCGCTCGATGGCGATCCGTCCACCGCCGCCGGCCTGAGGACGGCCTTGGCGACGGCACAGCTCGTGCCCGGTCGTGCCAGCTATGCCGTTCGCCTCTGGACGCCGATCGCCAAGGGGGTCCAGTGGGCGCGTGGCAATCGCCGTGGGCGGATGGCGATCACAGCATGAGCGAGCCGCGACATGACCATCGTCCGATGGCCGACGAGGCCGGTGGGGACGTAGCGTCAAGGTCCATGCAGGCCACCCCAGCCCTCGACTCGCGCGTCCCCGTCCCCGCCGCCGCGGCCCTCTCGGTCCCGCCTCGGCCGGTCGAGGCCGACCCGGATGCGGAGCAGATGTCGCTCGCGCGTCGCCTTCGCCAGCCGCGCACGATCATCTCCATCGCCATCCCGATCGCGGTCATCGCCGCCTTCGTCGTGCTGAACGGCTCGCAGCTGTCGAGGGTGCCGGGACTCGTGCTCGGCGCGAACCCACTCCTCGTGCTGGCGGCGTTCGCGATCTTCTACGCGGGGTTCCCGATTCGCGGCCTCCGCTGGTCGACCCTGCTCGAAGGAACGGGCCTTCGGGTGTCCACGAAGGACTCCACGGAGATCATCTTCCTGTCCTGGCTGGTCAACTGCGTGGTACCGGCCAAGCTCGGCGACGTGTACCGCGCGTACCTGCTCAAGATCAACAGCACGGCGTCTCTTTCGCGGACGTTCGGGACGGTGTTCATCGAACGGGTGCTGGACCTGTTCGCGATCGCCGTGCTCGGGATCGGTGCGGGCTATTGGAGCTTCCGATCGGGCTTGCCGCCGGCCATCCAACTCGTGTTCGGCATCGGTGTCGTCGTGGTCGTCGTCCTCGCCGTGGCGCTGTTCACGATGCGCAACTTCGGGCGACAGATCATCGTGGCGCTGCCGTTCCCGCACCAGGTCCTGGCGCTGTACGACCGCTTCGAGGAGGGCGTGTTCGGGGCGCTCGTGGCGCGCCACCTGCCGCGGCTCGGGATCATGACCGGGGTCATCTGGATGACCGAAGCGCTCCGGCTCTACCTCGTCGTCCAGGCACTGTCGTTCCCCGGCGTGTCGCTCGGCCTGTCGGGGGCGGTCTTCGTGGCGCTGATCGGGTCGTTGCTGACGGCTGTGCCGCTGAGTCCGGCCGGACTGGGCATCGTCGAGGCGGGTGTCGTGGGCGTGCTGCACGTGGCCTACGGCGTGCCCCTCCCCGAAGCCACCGCCATCGCCCTGCTGGACCGGGTCATCAGCGTGTTCTCGATCATCGTCTTCGGCTCGATCGCCTACGCCCTGTCGTCGAAACCGCGCGGGATGGGCCGCTCGGACGGATCCATCGGTGGGACCGAGGTGTCGACCCCCGTCTGAACGGTGCTGGGCGTGCGCGAACCCCGGAAATCGGGGGAGTACGTTCGTCCTGTCGGCTCCGCCGCGAAGAACCCCAGCGGACCGCCGGCGACCCCACCGTTCCTTCCTGTTCCGGATCCGTGGCGCTGCGCGCCAGACCGGTACCAACGGGGGATACAGGGTCGCCGACCTCGTCCGCATCATCGTGGCATCGAGGCACCGGACGAGTTGGTACCCACCCTCTCGCGGCCGTGCCCAGGGAGCGCCCAGGCAGCATGACGACCCAGAACGGCCGAGCGTTCAACGAATGGCTTCGGGCCCAGCTCAAGGCCAAGAAGATGTCGCAGCGGCAGTTGGCCCAGCAGTCCGGCGTCGACCATTCGACGATCTCCCGGCTGATCCGCGGTGACCGCATGCCATCGCTCGGCACCGCGACCAAGCTGGCACGCGGTCTGCGGGAACTGCGCGATGACGCCGACACCCCGCAGTACCTGGGTCTGGTCGCGTCTGGGTCGACCAACCCGACCGCGCGAGTGGAGTACGCGCTCCGCGCCGACGACCTGCTGTCCGAGGCCCAGGTCCGCCAGATCATGGAGTATTACCTCGCCGTCCGGATGCGGCGCTTCGGTCGAGCCTTCCCGGGCGGGAATACCACCGCTACGTCGTCTGGCGGCCGCGACCCGGAGCGCTCCGAGCGACCGATGGGGGCGGCGATGGGCGGCGGTCGGCCGCTCGCGGTCGGACGAGTCGGCGGGACCCTCCCCAACGGCCAGGTCGGGATCACCGCCGTGAGCACGGTTCGAACGGTCAGCCGCGGGAACGGCCGGACACCGGGCCGCTTCTAGATAACACATCGGACACGACCCGGATCGCCCTCCACCGTCCGGGTCTCGGGGACAGCGAACGCCGGCGTCTGGGGCGCCGGCGTACGCGATTCCGTGCCCATCGTTGCGTCGTCGGGGAGGGGCCTCAGCCGCTCGCCGCCGTGGCGGCCCGATAGACCGAGACCCAGCGGCCCGGCGCCGTCTCGAACCGGTCGAGCAACGGGCCCCATCCTCCGCCGCCCGGGTCCGGCGCGACCGACTGTTCCGCCGCTCCGCCACACGCGGCCCCGATCGCGTCGCGGAACAGCTCGTCGCACAACAGCACGAGCCCCCCGTAAGTGAGCGGCGATGACACCGGATCCGCGACGCTCCCGGGCGCGACCGACTTGGGCACCCGGCCGTGGTACGCCCGACCGAGCCGCGCGAGCGGATAGGCCATCGCCTCCGTCGACTTGAAGTCGGGGAGGGACTGGAGCAATACGACCTGCCGTTCGCCGATCCCGGCGGCGGTCAAGGCAGCATCGACTCGCTTCGCGGCCCGTTCGGCCGCCGGATAGCCGCCGTCCGGGTGGACCGTCGGCGGCAGATGGACGAGGTTCCAGCCGACCAGGGCGACGATCGCAACCCCGGCGACGACTGGACCGACCGGCACCCGCACCTCACGGGCGAGGGCCGCAATCCCCAGCCCGGCCAGCACGAACACGATGGGATCGGCGAAGGCGTGGTAGTGGTCGTTGGGCAGGCCTCTGACCACGGCCGCGAGGCTGGGTGCCGCGACCGCCAGGAAACCGACCGTCCACAGCAGGCCGAGGCCGAACCACGTGACGAGCCGCCGCTCGCCTTCCGAACGACTCGCCCGTCGGCGCCAGACCACGATGCCGATGATGGCCAGCAGGGCGACGGAGCCCGCGACGAACCCATCGGTGATGAGCCCGGTCAGGGGCCAGGCGACGACGCGCAGACCGACGATCCCCGCCCGGATCGGGATCGCCACATCGGTGCCGGCACGACCTCCGGCGAGGTAGGCCAGCGCGGCACGGGTCTCGGACATGCCGGTCGTCGCCTCGTTGAGCACGAGGGGCAGGTAGGCCACGAGGAACACGACGACGATCCCTGCCGCGACGCCGTGGAGCCGCCGCCGGCGGGCATCCAGGAGGAACGGGACCCCGACGATCGGGAGGAGGGCGACGCCCAGGACGTGGCACTGCATCGTGATCGCCGTCGCGATGGCGGCGACAAGCCACCATCGCTCGTCGGCGCCCGACCACGCACGCCAAGCGGCGGCCAACGCGACGGCGCTCGAGAGCGCGATCAGGTTCGGGTTCCAGATGAACGTCGACTCATCGACCGCCGCGGCCGAGACGGCCATCGCCAGCCCGGCCACCAGACCGGCCAGCGGGCCACCGACCGACCGTGCCAGCCACCACACCACGCCGACGGCGGCGATCCCAGCCAGGGCGATGGCCGCGACGACCGCTAGCGGCGCGTCACCGCCCGACAGGGCGGCGGCCGGCGAGAGCAGGTAGTAGTACCAGGCGCCGTGGTGGACGTCACCGATGGACGTCGGTGGCCCCAGCAACGGCAGTGCCCCATCGTGTACCAGCGCGCGAAGCACCAGCATGTCGTGCCCCTGGTCCGCGTCCCACGTGCCGCGGGTGGCCAGGTTTGGCAACCGCAGGGCCGCCGCCAGCAGGAGCAGGACCGGCAGTGCCAGTCGATCGTCGATGGCTCGGCGCATCGTCAGGTCGAAGCCATCCGCCCCTGCGCGCTGCCCGCCAGCTGGAACGCCTCTTCCGGTAGCTGGGCGAGGTCCTCCCCGTACGCGAGGGCGTGTGCCCGGTCGAGGTTGACGGCGTCGTAGCCCACGTCCATGCCCGGCGTCTCGAGGATGTAGGTCGCGTGGGCGAGATCCGGATGGCGAAGCGCGTGCGCGAGCCCTTGCTCGCCGATCCGGCCGGCGCCAAGGTGCTCGTGTCGATCGGATCGCGAGCCGAGCTCGGCACGGTTGTCGTTGAGGTGGACAAGGACCAGTCGATCGAGGCCGACCTCGCGGTCGAGATCGCGGAGGAAGCGGTCGAACGCCGCGGGATCGCCGACGTCGATCCCGGCGCCCCACGCGTGGGCGAGGTCGAGACAGAAACCGACCTGTTCACGGTCGATGCCGGCCGCGTCGAGGCGTTCGGCGATCGTCGCGAGCTCGCCCGCGGACACCCCCAAGCCATCGCCGGCACCGACCGAGTTCTCGAGCACGAGCATGGCCCGATCGGACCCATCGAGAGCGGTCATGACCGCCGAGATCCCCTCGACCAGTCGATGGATGCCGACAGCGACCCCGGCGCCACGGTGCGAGCCGATATGGACGTTGACGAACCGCGCGCCGAACGACGGCGCTCCGCCGAGTTCGTCGGCGAGCATCGCGACCGACCGCTCGTGCGTCAGCGCGTCGGGACCCGGCAGGTTGACCAGGTAGGAGGCATGGATGGCGATCGGGCGGATACCGCGGGCCTGGGAGCGGGCCCGATAGTCCGCGAGGTCGGTCGACGGTTCGCTGCGGCGGCGCCAGGCGGTCGGGTTATCCGTGAAGATCTGCATCGCGTCAGCACCGATGGCGCTGGCGCGGTCGAGGGCCTGCAGCAGGCCATTCGCGATGGGCAGATGCGCGCCCAGCCGTCGTCCGTCGGGCAGCATCCGGGCGGTCAGCGCCGCCGGCCGTTGCTCTTGTCGTGACCCTTGGTGTACTCGCCGCCGACGATCGGCTCGATCATCCCGAAGTCACCGTCCTCGCGGGCATACAGGATCGCGACCCGCTCGGTCTCCGCATTCACGAAGACGAAGAACTCGTGGCCGAGCTCCTCCATCGCGGCCAGCGCGTCCTCCTCGAACATCGGCTCGATGGCGAACCGCTTGACCTTGACGATGCGCGGATCACGGCCCGGTTCGGCCGTGCCGTCGGCGAGCGTCCGCAGGAGGCGCTTCTCCTCTTCGGGGCGGGCCCGGACCCGCGGTTTGGACTTGTGGTCCACCGCCTGCCGTTCGACCTTGTCGACGACATCGTCGAGCGCTGCCTGGTAGCTGATCCCGACGGAGTGGCTGCGCAGCGTCCGCCCATCGATGACCAGGGTCACTTCGGCGATGTGCGCATCCGACGCGCTCCGGTGCATCTCGTTGGAGAACTCGACGATGGCGTCCGTCCGGTCGTCCAGGAGGCGCTCGAGGCGGCGAAGCTTGCGCTCCGTGTAGTCGCGGACGCGGTCGGGGACCTCGACGTTCTTGCCCTTGACGATGGTTCGCATGCATCACCTCCGGGCGATCGGGTCGTGACCCGAGTATAGCCGCGGGTCGACCTCGGCCCCGGTCCGTCATCGTTCCCGGGCCACCGTGATGGCCGAGACGGCCAGCGCTCCCTCGTCGAGAAGTGCGCTGGCACATGCCGACAAGGTCGCGCCCGTCGTGGCGACGTCATCGACGAGCAGGACCCACCGGTCGCGGATCGGCCGTGCGGTTACGGACCGCCCTGGGTCGACGGTGAAGGCGCCCTTCACGTTGGTCGCGCGGTGGCGTCGGTCGAGGTCGAACTGGGCGATGGTCGCGCGCTGGCGGACCAATATCGGGTCGAACGGCAGCGCGAGGTAGCGAGCCGCGACCTGGGCGATCAGGCGTGCCTGGTCGTAGCCGCGTTCGCGTCCGCGCTCCGCGTGGACCGGGACGTTGGTGACGATGTCGGCACCGACCCCCACCCGTGCCCATCGTCGCGCGACGGCGGCGCCGAGTGGCTCGGCGAGGCGGCGCTCCCCGCGGTACTTGATCGCATGCAGAGCATCGCGGGTGACCCCGTGGAACGGTCCACACCACTCGAGCTGGAGCAATGGCTCGGGGATCTCGCCCGGCAGACCGATCGCGACCCCGGCCGGGGCGTCGAGGCGAGCGTCGAGCGCCGGCGCGCACCCGCGACACAGCGTCGGCCCCTCGATCCCGCAACCCACGCACTCCGCCGGCAGCGCGATGTCGAGAGCACGGCTGGCGGCTGCCCGGACCAGGGTCTGGATGGTCATGTGGGACAGCATCGCGGCGGGCGCTTGCCTGGCACTCAACCAGAAGTTGGCTGTCCATTGCTGGGATGCAGGACGCGACCCTGTCCTGGCAACCCTCGCACTTGGCACCTGGCACCCGGTACGCGATACCAGCCCGTGCCTGCGCGGCCCGATGCGGCCCGTGCGTCCGCGCCCGAGCCCGGGTGTCCGCACCCGATCCCGGCTCAGGCGCCCGCGTCCGAGGGCCGGCCCCGGTGTCCGCGCCCGATGCCGGCCCGGGTGTCCGCGCCTCTTGCGGCTTATTCGCCTGATGCGTCGACGATCGCCGAGGTCGGGCGGTCGCTATGGGTCCAGTCGCCCCGGGACTCTGCCTCAAGAAGATGGGAGTCCACTCACCCCCACCATTCAACCCACGGATCAGCCCGAAGAAGAGCGGGCGAGGCGACCGCCGTCGCGTCCTCTCCCGCTCGGCCGCTGCGGCGCCGCGGATGTGAGCGCCCACCGACCATATCGATCACGGGCGTACGACCGACCTGCTTGCGCGGACATCGTCGGACACGAGCCACACGCCGGAGATGGCGGTCGTCGGGGACCGCAGCCATCGACGGATCTCGATCGCTCGCGCCGGGAGCGCTGTGTCGAACATGGCAGCGTGCCGCTGGACGACGGTTCGATTCTCCGCGGTGCCATAGGCGACCACGATGCGGCCGACGCGGTCGGGGTCCCAGGAACGATCGCGGCGGACGGCATCTGGGACGACGCGAAGCTTGCGCGCGAGCGCAAGAAGCATGGCCTGGAGGTCGGTGAACCGGGACTTGACCTCGACGATCAGGAGCGTTCGGGTCGCCGCATGCCAGGCGAGGATGTCGACCGAACCACGATCCCCGAAGACGTTGAACGAGTACTCCAGCTCCGCGAGCCAGCCGCGCCGCCGCAGGATGCCCACGACATAGTCGACCAAGGCCGCGTGCGCGGCGTCGATCAATCGATCCCCGAGACCGCCCCGGTAGCGAATGTCGATCGCGAGGCGGCCACCGAGGGCATCGACGATCCGCTCAAGGGTGTCGAGCGTCATGCCAGAGATCTGGCCTCGCTCAGCTCGCGAGTACGCAGCCTGGCTCAGGCCGGCTCGCTTCGCGACCCGCCGCTGTGTCAGATGATCGTGAAGTCGGATCGCCCGCATGAGTCGACCGATGCGTGGGCCATCCATCGACCCAGGATGAGGATCGGCGCTTGCCTGGTGCTCAACCGACGATCACTGCGCCCTTGTCCCGCCTCGGGTGGTGACGTGGCCTGCTTCTTGCGGTCGATCCCTGCGGTGCATCGCCGAGTCGGTGCGCCCTGGTCTTCCTTATGGACTATTCGCCCGGCGACTGACCACCCAGGAAACTGACCGCATGGTCCGCGGTCGATGCGCGTAACGAGTAGACCGCAAGAGGGGAGCTATTCGAGGCGGACCAGGTCCCCGAGGGTGGTCGCGCTGCGATCGATCGTGCCGACCGGCAGCTCCAGCACGCCATGCGCCCCGCGGACCAGCGGGACCAGGCCCGTCCACGGCCGCAGGGCGCGGCGCAGCCCCACCACCGGCCGCGACCCGTCAGGGACGGCCCGACCGAGGAACACGGCGTCGATCGGGAACCGCATGAACATCATGTGGATCCCGTTCGAATCGGGCAGCCACAGACCGGAACCCGGGGCGAGCGAGGGTCGGCCCATCAGACCCATGAACTTCGCCCATAGCGAGCCGGCGACGTCCACCGAGGTGGCGAGGTCGGTCCCGCGGGTGACGTTGCGAGCCGCGCCGTCCCCGCGCGCGGTCTGGCTCAGGTCGCCAGGTTCTGGACGATCAGGATGATCGCCGGGCCGAGGATGACGATGAACAGCGACGGGAAGATGCAGCCGACGAGCGGGAACAGCATCTTGATCGGCGCCTTGGCCGCCTGTTCCTCGGCCCGCTGGCGGCGCTCGATGCGGAGCTGTTCGGATTGGACCTGCAGGACCTTCGACACCGACACGCCCAGCTGCTCGGCCTGGATGATCGCCCCGATGAAGTTAGTCAGTGGCCCGACCTCGGTCCGGGGCACGATGTCGCGCAGCGCGTCACGTCGCGCTTTACCGACCCGGACCTCGGCCAGTGCTCGTCGGAACTCGTCCGAGAGCGGACCCTTGAGCTTCTCGACCACCTTGCCCAGCGCGGCGTCGAAGCCGAGGCCGGCGCGGACGGAGATCGTCAGCAGGTCGAGGGTGTCCGGGATCATCATGAGGATGGCCTTCTGGCGCTTCTTGACCCGGCCGCCGAGCCAGAACTCCGGCGCCGTGTAGCCGAACAGGGCCCCGACGATGCCGAGCAGGAAGCCGATCGGAAACGGGAAGCCGAGGACGCCGACCACCCCGAAGAGGAACGCGAACAGGACGCCACCGACGATCGCACCGATCGCCTTGACGCCGAGCCAGTCGGCGACACGCAGGTCGCCCGGGTTTCCGGCCAGCGCCAGGCGCTTCTCGGTCCGTTCGGTGAAGGACGACGAGGCGGCGCGGGACATGCGCCCGGACAGGTTGGCGACGAGGGGGCGAAGCGTCCGCTCGAGGAAGGGCTGCTGGAGCTCGAGTTCCTCCAGGTTCTTCGCCTGCATGGTCCCGAGCTGCGTGAGGCGCGCCTGGACAGGGTCGACCGGCGAACTACCGGCCAGGCCGATGACGATCAGCAGGATCGCCCCGGCAGCGAGCGCGGCGACGATGATGGGCAGGGGATCCATCCGCTCAGACCTCGATGTCGACGATCTTGCGGATGAGCATGAAGCCGATGAACATCATGAATCCGCCGAAGAAGAGGATGATCACGCCGGCCGGCAAGCCGGCGATGGCGGGAGGATTGGCGAACATCGGGTCCATGAACCCGGGTGCGGCGACGAACAGGAAGCCCGCCAGCGCGATGGGCAGGAAACCGACCACATAACCCGACAGTCGCTGCTGCGCGGTCAGCGTCCGGATCTCGCCCTTGATCCGCACCCGCTCGCGGATGGTGTACGCGATCGAGTCGAGGATCTCGGCGAGATTGCCGCCGACCTGGTGCTGGATCGAGATGGCCGTCGCCATCAGCTCGAGGTCATCCGACCGCACGCGGCGGACCATGTTGTCGAGTGCCTGCTCGAACGGCAGGCCCAGGTTGACCTCGCGGATGACGCGACTGAACTCGGTCGAGATCGGCGGCCGCGATTCGCGGACGACCAACTCGATGGCCTGAAGGAACGAGGAGCCGGCGCGGAGGGCATTGGCGATCAGGGTGATCGTGTCCGGCAGCTGCTTGTTGAACGCCCCGAGGCGGCCGCCCTTGCGGCGGTTCAGCCAGAACCTCGGGATCAGGAAGCCGATGAGCGCGCCGATGAGCAGCGCGATCGGCGACCCGAGGGCCGGCAGGAAGAAGCTGAAGATGAACATCGCCACGGGCACGCCGATGATCGAGCCGAGCCAGATGAACAGGTATTCGGACGGCTTGAGGCGCAGGTCGGCACGGGCGAGCTCGCGCGCGAGGTTGGCCCCGAAATCGCGGCCTTCGACGACCTTGTTCAGATTGGCGAGCGCCTGGCTCTGGGCGATGAGATCGCTGATCGGGCCCTGACCCGTGGAGGCGGGCTTGCCGCCCTCAGGTCGCGCGGAGGCGTAGCGCTCTAGACGGTCGGAGATGCCCGAGCCGCCCGAGCTCGCGACGCCGACCGCGATCAGCAGGATCGCCAGCGCGGCGACGGCCGCCACGGCGATGGTCGTGATGTCCACGGTCGGTCTGCCTCCCCCTGCTCAGTACGTGAAGCCGAACAGGCCAGGCGGCAGGTTGATGCCCATGACCTCGAACTTCTCGACGAACTTGGGCCGGATGCCGGTCGGCTTGAGCCGGCCCTGGATCTTGCCTTCGACGACGCCCGTCTGCTCGAAGACGAACACGTCCTGCATGACGATGACGTCGCCTTCCATGCCCTGGACCTCGGTGATGTTGACGATCTTCCGGGTCCCGTCCTTGAGGCGGCTCTGCTGGACGATGAGATCCACGGCCGAGGCCACCTGCTCGCGGATGGCCCGCAGCGGCAGGTCGACGCCGGCCATGAGGACCATCGTCTCGAGGCGCGACAGCATGTCGCGCGGTGAGTTGGCGTGACCCGTCGACATCGACCCGTCATGGCCCGTGTTCATGGCCTGGAGCATGTCGAGGGCCTCACCGGATCGGCACTCGCCGACGATGATCCGGTCTGGCCGCATGCGCAGGGCGTTGCGCACGAGCTCGCGGATAGGGATCGCGCCCTTGCCTTCGATGTTCGGCGGCCGCGACTCGAGGGTCACGACGTGTTCCTGGCGAAGCTGCAGCTCCGCGGCGTCCTCGATCGTCACGATCCGTTCGTCATTCGGGATGAATGACGACAGGACGTTGAGGGTCGTGGTCTTGCCCGAGCCGGTCCCGCCGGACACGAAGATGTTCAGCCGAGCCTCCACGCATGCCCGCAGGAAGTCGAACATGTCTGCGGTCGCGGTGCCGAAACGGATCAGGTCGTCGACCGTGAACGGCGACGCCGAGAACTTCCGGATGGTGATGACCGGGCCGACCAACGACAGTGGCGGGATGATCGCGTTGACACGGGAGCCGTCGGTCAGGCGGGCGTCGACCATCGGCGACGACTCGTCGACGCGCCGACCGATCGGGGCGATGATCCGGTCGATGATGCGCATGACGTGGTCGTCGTTCTGGAAGACGACGTTCGTGAGCTCGAGCTTGCCCGACCGCTCGATGTAGACCTGGCGAGGGCCATTGACCATGACCTCGGTGATCGACTCGTCCCGCAGCAGCGGCTCGAGCGGCCCAAGGCCGATGATCTCGTCGGTGATCTGCTCGAGCATCCGAACCCGCTCGGCGCGGGTGAGGGCCAGGCCCTCCTCGTCGATGACCTTGCCGAAGATCTCCTCGATCTGGCGACGGACCTCGACCTGGTTGGACAGATCGAGCTTCGGATCGAGGTCCTGGATCACCCGGTTCTGGATCCGGAATTTGACGTCCCGGAACGACTCCCGGACCGGCGCCTGCGTCTGGAGACGCGGCGCCGATGGCAGGGTCGGCGGCCCGCCGACCGGAGCCGGCAGGTTCCCGCCCGGCAGTCCTGGCGCCGGTGCCTCACCCGCGCCCGGCCGAGCGCTCTCGATCCGCTTCAACAGGGACATGACCTACACCCCTTCTCGCCCCAAGGGCTCCACTGGAACGGCCTGACCGGTCGACACGATCAGCGCCATGCGAACAGCGACTTTTTCTGGGCCGGCTTGCGGGCTTCCTCACCGCCGGTCGGCACCTGCGCCCGGTCGCCGACGACCGATCGCGCCAGCCGGAGGATGTCCTGGGAGACCTGCGCCTCCCGGTTGCTGAGGAAGAACGGCACGCCCCGGTTGAGCGCATACACGACGCTCCGGCCATCGCTGACGAGCGTCTCGTCGACCTTGCGGCCGATGGAATGCTCGACGTCGGCGACGCGGATCCCGAGCGCCGAGTCGGCGCGGTTGAGCACGAGTCGGACCTTGCCCCCGTCGTAGCCGAGCTGGTCGGCGATCTCGAGGAACAGGCGCATGTTCTTGATGCTCGTGATCTCGAGGCTCAGCATCGTGAGGATCGTATCCGCTGCGTCGAGGATCGCCAAAGTCGTGTCATTGAAGTACGCCGTGCAATCGACGACGACGAGGTCGTGGGTCAGGCGCAGGGCCTCGATGACCCGGCGGATCCCGGCCGGCGTGATGAGCTCGGCCATCTCGGGTGTCGGAGGAGCGAGGAGCACCCGGATCCCGGCCGAATGGTTGATCACGAACGTATCGATCGACTCGACCTCATGGCCGGCCTGTTCGAGCTCGGGAACGAGGTCGGCGATCGACTTGTTCTTGGGGTTCAGGTTCAGGAGCACCCCGACGTCACCGAACTGGAAGGACGCGTCGACCAGCACGACCTTCTTGCCGAGCTCGGTCGCGGCGGCCACGGCGAGGTTGACGGCGACCGTCGTGCGTCCGACCCCGCCCTTCGGACTGAACACGGCCACGACCTGGCCGGGCTCGCCGGCGGGCATCCCATTCGTCGCGCCGCCGCCGGCCGACGGGGCGGTGACGACCGCCATGCGGCTGAGCTTCTCGCGCTCCCGGCTGTAGACCTGTCGAATGGATGAGGTCAGCTCATCGCTGCTGAACGGCTTCACGAGGAATTCGCGAGCTCCGGCCAGCATCGAGCGTCGGAGGTAATCCGCCTCGCCCTGGACCGACATCATGATCACGGCGGCGGTCGGGACGTCGCGGGCCAGCTGCTCGGTCGTCGCGATGCCGTCCAAGTCCGGCATGTTGATGTCCATCAAGACGACGTCCGGGTTCAGCTGGGGCGCGATCTTGATGGCCTCCGCGCCCGACGCCGCCGCCCCGACCACGTCGATGTCACCCTCGAAGCCAAGCAGCTTCGACAGGTGGTCGCGCGTCTCCGGGATGTCGTCGACGATCAGGACACGGATCGTGTCGGCCATTGGTCGGTCTGTCTCTCTCTCGCTCTGCTATCGGTTTGACGACGACGGGCGCGGGACCGGCTGGTCCATCGCGCCCGTCGCGCTGGGTCAGGGTCGTCCGGCCGAGAGGCCGAAGGACCTCGCTATCGGGGCCGGGCTCCCGGCGGCAGGACCGTCTCGACCAGCTCCGGCGGCAGGACGGCATATCGATCGATCAGGGTCTTGAGGATGATGCCGGTGGTGCCATCGGGCGCCTTCGGCGTCTCATAGGGCTTGCCCGTCGCCGGGTCGATGAAGTCATCGGGCGAGCGGAGGATCAGCGAGATCGCGTCCTCGCGGTTGAGCATCTGGGCGAACTTGATGACCTCGGCCTGCTGGGCATCGACCGCGAGGGCGACGATCTCCTGCGGGCCGTTGTGGGCCTTACCGGGCTGGGCGCTCGGCTGGGCGCCCTGCTGCTGCTGGTCCTGCGTCGTCGTGGTCGGGGGCGGGAGGAGGGTACCGAGGACCTGCATGCCCTGGAGCAGGACCTTCACGCTGGTCCCGTAGATGCCCGTTCCCTCCTGGTAGAGGATCGAGTAGCTGCGGGCCGTCGGGTTCACCGCCACGACCGGGAAGTTGTCCTTCGGGATGGCGACCACCATGTCGACGTAGTCGCCGGTCTTGATCACCGTGCCGACACCCGTCACTTGGTCGACCTGGACGGTGATGGCCCGTTTGCCGGCCGGCACCTGGATGTTCAGGATCTGGCCCGGGTTGGACCCTCCCGCCAACGTGCGGGCGGTGATCGCCTGGCCCGCGGTCACCGGCTGGCGCACGATCTGGCCGATGACCTGCGAGGCGGCACCGAACGAATCGGCGTCACGACCTGTGAGGGCGACCTTGTTGACCGTGATCTGATCGGCGGTGATCCGCGAACCCAGGGGGATGTCCGATGTGGCGATGACCGTGTCTGCATCGGTGGCGACTTCCGGCTGATTCTTGGACGGTCCTCCTTGCAGGAGGATGATCGCCACGAAGGCGACGATCGCCAGGAACACCCCGATGAGCAGGACCAATCGATTGGATCGCTTCAAGTGACCTCTCCCCGAGCCGTGATGTGACAGGTGGCACCACTGTAGCATCGCCCC
>DASSMQ010000028.1:0-9268 GCA_035688805.1 Candidatus Limnocylindrales bacterium | reverse complement strand
GACCACGGCGTCGCCGATCAGTGGCTGGTGGTCCTGGATGACGGTCGCGACATCGCCGAGCGTGACCACGCGGCCGCCGGTGTCGTCGGGCGGGATGACGATCGATGCGAGGTCTTCGGGCGTCCGGACCGGGAACACGTGGTGGACGCCGAGGCGCTGGTTGGGCGTATCGATGAAGCCGCCGGTCCCGGGTGTCGAAGCGTCGAGGAAGGTCAGCGGCGAGACCCACAGCGAGTTGCCCGTCGTCTCGATGACCTGCTGGAGGGTCACGCCCTGGCGGGCGAGCCGGGCCGGGTCGACCAGGACCTGGAGCTGGCGGTCACGCATGCCCCAGATGGCCACGTTCGCGACGCCCGGCACGCTCATGAGTCGAGGTCGGATCGTCCACTGTGCCTGCACCGACATGTCGATCATCGAGACGTCCTTGGACGACAGCGAGACCATCAGCAGCCGGCTGGTCGACGAGAGTGGCTGGATCATCGTCGGCGGCTTCGAGACGTGGGGCAGGGCGTGCGCCTGGGTCAGCCGCTCCGATACGACCTGGCGGGCGCGGAAGACGTCCGTGCCCGGCTCGAAGGTCATCACGACGGACGACAACCCGGCGACCGACTGCGAATGGATCTGGTCGAGGAACGCGACCCCCTGGAGCAGGTCCGCCTCGAGCGGGACCGTGATGAGCTGCTCGACCTCGTCGGCCGACAGCCCGAGTGCCTCGGTCTGGACCTCGACGTACGTCGGCGTGAATTCGGGAACGGATTCCACGGGCATGTTCGGCAGCTGGGTCGCGCCGAACAGGACGATTGCCGCCCCGATGCCGAGCATCAGCAGCCGGTAGCGCAGACTCCAGGCAACGACCGACCGGATCATCGATGGATCCCTCCGTGGGCGCGGACGCGCGAACGTGCCGACACGGGCCCCGCTCCTCAGCCGACCACTCCCTCAGTGATCGGCGCCGACTCGCTCGTTCGGTGTCGGCACGCTAGGCGCTCGGTCCCGACCTGCCCATCCCGCATCCTGACCAGAACACGAGCGAGCTCCGACCAGTGGCGATGCGCGGGCATGGTGAGACGGGTGCCCTTCCGTGCCGCTCATCCCGCCCGAGCGCCCCGAAGCGACCACATCGCGTGGTCGAACGTGACCATCAGGATTGGTGCATTCCGACCATATGGGTCGTCGTGGCGTGCGCCCATCATGCGGCGACGGATGGTTCCGGGCCCAGCTCGAGGGACCCGTCGTTGCGTCACCGCGACGGTGCTGGGTGGAGGGTGTCGCGTCGCCCATGGCCCGAACGGGGGAGCGGCGCGAGGAGGATCGGGCCTCATGCGGGCGATCGTCGGGTGGAGTCTTCGGTTCCGACTGCTGGTCCTTGGTCTGGCCGCAGCCAGCCTGCTGTTCGGCTACACCCAGCTCTCGCGAGCGTCGGTCGATACGTTGCCCGAGTTCGGGCCGCCGTACGTCGAGATCCAGACCGAAGCGCTCGGCCTCTCGGCGGAAGAGGTCGAGGAGCTCATCACCGTTCCGCTCGAAGCGGACCTCCTGCATGGCGTGGCGTTCCTTGACCAGATCCATTCAAAGTCGGTCACGGGACTCTCATCGATCGTCCTCTACTTCGAGCCGGGCACCGAGGTCCTTCGGGCGCGCCAGATGGTGGCCGAGCGGCTGACCCAGGCCCACGCCCTGCCGAACGTCTCGAAGTCGCCGGCCATGCTCCAGCCCTTGTCGTCGGCGAGCCGGGTCCAGATGGTCGGGCTGTCGTCGAAGGACGTCTCGTTGATCGACATGTCGGTCCTCGCCCACTGGACCATCCGGCCACGACTGCTCAGCGTGCCTGGGGTCGCCAACGTCGCCGTCTGGGGCCAGCGGGAGCGCCAGCTCCAGGTCCAGGTGGATCCGACCAGGCTGCATGCCCGCGGTGTGTCGCTGTCCCAGATCATCGAGACGACGGGCAACTCGCTGTGGGTCTCGCCGCTGACGTTCCTCGACGCCTCGACACCCGGGACCGGCGGCTTCATCGATACGCCCAATCAGCGACTCGGGATCCAGCACATCCTGCCGATCACCTCGCCGGCCGAGCTCGGCGAAGTCGCTGTCGTGCGGGATGCCACGCAGTCCGCCGCGCCGCAGCTGAAGCTGAGTGATGTCTCGACCATCGTCGAAGACCACCAGCCGCTGATCGGGGATGCCGTGGTCGAGGACGCCCCCGGCCTGGTGCTGGTCATCGAGAAGTTCCCGGATGCGAACACCCTCGAAGTCACCCGTGGCGTCGAGGCGGCCCTCACCGCGATGCAGCCGGGCCTCAAGGGGATCTCGATCGACACATCGATGTTCCGACCGGCCTCCTACCTCGAGACGGCGATCGGCAACGTGGCGCTGGCGCTGCTGATCGCGCTCGTCCTGGTCGTCGCCGTCATCGGCTTCGTGCTGAACCATTGGCGCGCTGCCCTGATCGCCCTGGTCACGATCCCGCTGTCGCTGGCCGTGGCCGGCGTCGTCCTGCTCCTCGCCGGGGCGACCTTCAACGCGTTGGTCATCGCCGGCCTGGTGCTGGCCATCGGCGTCGTCGTCGACGATGCCGTGGTCGCGTTCTCCGCCGTCGACGAGCGGTCCCGCGAGATGCGCGCGGACGATCGCGAGCGGTCGGTCCCGGAGATCATCCTCGAGTCGGTCCTCGAAGCGCGGGGAGCCGCCCTGTACGCGACGTTGATCGTCGGTTGTGCCGTGGTGCCGTTGCTGCTTGCCGGCGGCGTCGCGGGCGCGTTCGCGCCATCGATGGCCATCGCATTCGCCATCGCAGTCCTCGCTTCGATGGTGGTGGCTTTGACCGTCGCCCCCGCACTCGCGCTGCTGATCCGGACGGATCCGCACGTCGTGCGGCGCGGGACTGGCATCGGGGCGGGCGCTCGCCAGTGGTACACCGGCATGCTCGCCCGCATCATCGATCGGACGAGGTCGACAGGGATCGTCGTCGGCGCGGCCGCGCTGAGCGCCATCGTGCTGTTCGGCGTGACGGTCATCCCGCAAGTGGCGAGCTCGCCGCTGCCAGCCTTCCGGGATCCCGATCTCCTGATCCACTGGGACGCGGCGGTCGGGACGTCCGAGCCCGAGATGGCGCGCATGGAGGCCAAGGTCAGCTCTGCACTCCGGGCGGTGCCGGGGGTGCGAGACGTCGGCGGCCACGTCGGACGGGCGATCCTCGCCGACCAGGTGGTCGGGGTGGACTCCGGCGAGCTGTGGCTCGACCTCGATCCCTCGGCCGACTACGACCGCACCGTCGCGGCCATCCAGGCGGTGATCGGCGGGTACCCGGGCTTCCATACCAGCGTCCGGACCTACGCGGCCGAGCGCGTGGACTCCGTGCTCCCGGCCCCGGGCTCCGACCTCACCGTGCGGGTCTACGGGCAGGACCTGACCGTGCTGCGCGCGCAGGCGAACGTCGTCCAGCGGGCGATCGACGGCATGGCGGCCGTGGAGTCGTCCCGGATCGAGGACCAGCAAGAGGAGCCGACCCTCAAGATCCAGGTCGATCTGGCGGCCGCCGACCGGGTCGGCCTCAAACCGGGCGACATCCGTCGCGCGGCGACGACCCTCCTTTCGGGGATCGTCGTGGGGAGCCTGTACGAGGACCAGAAGGTCTTCGAGGTCGTCGTCTGGAGCAAGCCGGAATTCCGGAACGACCTGTCGAAGGTCGGCCGGTTGCCGATCGACACGCCGTCGGGCGGACAGGTCCAACTCGGCCAGGTCGCCAACGTGACGGTGGGTCCGTCGCCGACCGTGATCCGGCGCGAAGGCGTCTTCCGCTTCGTGGACGTCGCGATCACCGTGCGCGGCGGTGATCTGAGCGCGGCTGCGCGGGACATCGACGCCAAGATCAGATCGCTGCCGATGCCGCTCGAATACCGGGCGGAGGTCCTGACCGATTACGCCGACCGGCTCGCGATCCAGAACCGGATCCTCGCCGCGTCGCTCGCCGTGGCGATCGCCATCTTCCTGCTGCTGCAGGCCGCGTTCCAGAGCTGGCGGCTGGCCGGGCTGATCTTCCTGCTGCTGCCCGCCGCGATGGTCGGTGGGGCGGTCACGGGACTCGCCGCCGGCGGCCTGTCGGTCGGCAGCCTGCTCGGGATCCTGACCGTCCTCGCCATCACGGCCCGGAATGGGATCCTGCTCGTGCGGGAATTCCAGCGTCGCGAGCGCGAGGGCGAGCTTTCCGGGCGTGCCCTGATCCTGCATGTGGCGGCCGAGCGGCTGACCCCACTCGTGGCAACCGTCGGGGCCACGATGGCCGCCTTCGCGCCGTTCGTCCTGTTGGGCGATCGAGCAGGGTACGAAGTGATCCGCCCCATGGCTGCCGTGATCCTGGGCGGGCTGGTGACCTCGGCGGTCTCGGTCCTGTTCCTGGTGCCCGCGATGTACCAGCGAGTCGCCGCGCGGCCGCAGGGCGACCTCGCGACCCAGCCGCTTCCCGACCAACCGGTCCTCGAACCCTCGACGGCGTAGGAGACCCAGCGATGCCACGAACCCAGCGCCTGCTGCCCATCCTCATCGTCGTCGTCGGCGTGCTGGTCGCTGGTTGTGGCCAGGGTGCCGCCGATGCCCCTGCCGCGGAGCCCGCCGTCGTGGAACACGTCGAGGGTTCGGACGTCGCGCGCGTCACCCTGACCGATGAGGCCGTCGAGCGGATCGGCATCGAGACCGCCCCGGTGACCGCCGGGACGGGCGGTCGCACGGTCGTCCCGGTCGCCACCGTCCTCTACGACGCGAGCGGTCAGGCGTGGGTCTACACGAACCCGGAGGGCCACGTGTACCTGCGCGCCCCGGTCAGTATCGTCGACATCCGGAGCGGCTCGGCCGTGCTGTCGACCGGGCCCGCA
Organism: Candidatus Limnocylindrales bacterium; assembly: GCA_035688805.1. Classification (GTDB taxonomy): domain Bacteria; phylum Chloroflexota; class Limnocylindria; order Limnocylindrales; family CSP1-4; genus SPCO01. Next base: position 4,400 of record DASSMQ010000028.1, on the reverse strand, counting down.
TCCGACACGCCTGTCGTCACGGTCGGGGCGGCGGAGCTCTACGGCACCGAGCTCGGCGTCGGCGACCCCGAGTGACCCGCCGGGGGATCTGACAACATGATGCGACGGATCGTCGCCTCGAGCCTGCGCTTCCGGTTCCTGGTCGTCGCGATCGCGGTCGGGACGCTGCTCTTCGGGGTGGACGAACTCGGCGCCGCACCCGTCGACGTCTTCCCGGAGTTTGCGCCGCCGCGAGTCGAGATCCAGACCGCAGCGCTCGGCTTGTCGGCGGCGGACGTCGAGGCGTTCGTGTCCGTGCCGCTCGAACAGGCCCTGGCCGGGATCGAGGGGCTCGACATCCTCCGGTCGAAGTCGGTCCCGCAGCTCTCGTCGGTCGAGCTCATCTTCAAGCCGTCCGCCGACCTGATGCGATCGCGGCAACTGGTCCAGGAGCGCATCGAGAGCATCACTCCATCCCTGCCGACCTGGGCCGCGCCCCCGTTCATGATGCCGCCCGTCTCGGCCACCAGCCGCGTGATGAAGATCGGCATGTCGTCCAAGACGATGTCCGTGATGGACATGTCGCTGATCACGTACTGGACCATCCGGTCGCGGCTCCTGAGCGTGCCGGGCGTCGCGAATATCCCGATCTGGGGCGAGCAGCTCAACCAGCTCCACGTCGAGGTCATCCCGGCCAAGATGGCCGCCCACGGCATCACCCTCGATCAGGTGATGGAGGGGACGGCCGACTCCCTCGACGCCGGGATCCTGATGTTCTCCGAAGCCCACATCATCGGCAAGGGTGGCTTCCTCGACACCCCGAACCAGCGCCTCCCGATCGAGCACGTGCCGGCGGTCGTCACGCCGGACGAACTCAAGCGGGTCGTCCTGGTCGGCCGCGACGGCGAGCTGGTCCACCTGAGCGACATCGCGGAGGTCGTGAAGACCCACCAGCCGCTCTTCGGCGATGCCGTCGTCAACGACGGGCCCGGGTTGCTGCTCGTCGTCGAGAAGTTCCCGTGGGCCAACACCCTCGACGTCACCCGCGGGGTCGAGCGAGCCATCGAGGATCTGAAGCCCGGCCTGCCCGGCATCGACTTCGACACGACCATCTTCCGCCCCGCCTCGTTCATCGAGACGGCGCTCGGCAACCTGTCGCTCGCCCTGGCCCTCGGGTGCCTGCTGGTCATCGTCGTCTTGCTGGCGTTCCTCTTCGAATGGCGGACCGCCCTGATCAGCGTCGTGGCGATCCCGCTCTCGCTGCTGGCCGCGGGTCTCGTGTTGCATGTCCGGGGTGCGACGATCAACACGATGATCCTGGCGGGGCTGGTGATCTCCGTCGGGGTGGTCGTCGACGACGCGATCATCGATGTCGAGAACATCGTCCGCCGGCTGCGGCAGCACCGCCGTGAGGGCAGCGACAAGTCGACCGCGATGGTCATCCTCGAGTCATCGCTCGAGGTCCGCAGCGCGATCATCTACGCGACGCTCATCGACGTGGTCGCGATCACGCCGGTGTTCTTCATCGAAGGCGTGTCGGGCGCGTTCTTCCAGCCGCTCATCACCTCCTATGCCCTGGCCGTCCTGGCGTCCCTGCTGGTCGCGCTGACAGTCACCCCGGCCCTGGCCTTGATCCTGCTCCACGGCGCGGCCATCGAACGGCGCGACTCGCCCCTCGCGGTCCGCCTCCAGCGGGCCTATGCCGCGATGCTGGCACGGGTCATCGGGTCGGCCCGACCGGCCTTCGCGACGGTCGCGGTGATCGCCGTCAGCGGCGCCGTCATCGCCCCGCAGCTGGGTCAGTCGCTCTTCCCGGAGTTCAAGGAACGCGACTTCCTGATGCACTGGATCACGACTCCCGGGACGTCGCTGCCCGAGGAGGATCGGATCATCCTCGCCGCCAGTCGCGAGTTACGGGCCGTCCCAGGCGTCCGCAACTTCGGGGCGCATGTCGGGCAGGCGCTGATGGGCGAGGAGATCGCCGGCGTCGACTTCGGCGAGAACTGGATCAGCATCGACCCCAAAGCCGACTACGAGGAGACGCTCGGGGCGGTCGAGGACGTCGCGCAGTCGTTCCCGGGCCTGTTCCGGAACGTCGAGACGTACCTCAATGAGCGCATCGACGAGGTGCTGACCGGATCGAGCGACCAGATCGCCGTGCGCATCTACGGCCCGGACCTCAAGGAGCTCCAGCGCCTCGCCGATGCGGTCGAATCGACCATCGCCAAGCTCGACGGGATCGTGGGCGTGCATCGGGACCTGCAGCAGGACGTCGCCCAGGTCCAGGTCGAGGTCGATCTCGCGACCGCGCAGGCCTACGGGATCAAGCCCGGCGACGTGCGGCGAGCCGCCGCGACGCTCGTCTCGAGCGAGGAGGTCGGCGACATCTTCAAGGCGGGCAAGGCATACGACGTCCACGTCTGGAGCACCCCGGAGACCCGCGACAGCGTCGCCGACATCGAGCGGCTGCCGATCGACACCCCGAACCACGGGGTCGTGCCGCTCGGGGAACTGGCCAGCGTGAAGCTCGTGCCGACGCCGAACCGGATCGTCCACGAGAACCTCGGCCGATTGATCACGGTCGGCGCCAACGTGGACGGGCGGGACCTCGGGTCCGCGGTGCACGACATCGAGGCCGCCCTCAAGACGGTCGACTTCCCGCAGGGCTATCACCCCGAGCTGCTCGGCGAGTTCGCCGAGCGGCAATCCGCCGAGAACAACCTGCTGCTGTTCGCGATCGCAGCGGCGATCGGCGTCTTCCTGTTGCTCCAGGCCTCGTTCGGGAACACGCGGCTCGCCGCCCTGTCATTCCTGGCCCTGCCGTCGGCGCTGGTCGGTGGGGTGCTGGCCGCGTTCGTCAGCGGCGGGAACCTGTCACTCGGCTCGCTGATCGGCTTCTTCACGGTCCTCGGCATCGCGGCCAGGAACGGGATCATGATGATCAATCACTTCCAGCACCTCGAGCGGTTCGAGGGCGAGGCGTTCGGTCCTGCGCTCGTCGTCCGAGGCGCTCGCGAGCGACTGTCGCCGATCCTCATGACGGCGCTCGCGACAGGGCTCGCGCTGGTCCCGCTGGTCGTGGCCGGCGAGCTGCCCGGAGCGGAGATCGAGCATCCGATGGCCATCGTGATCCTCGGTGGCCTGGTCACGTCGACCCTGCTCAACCTGTTCATCCTGCCGTCGCTGTACCTGCGTTTCGGCAAGGGCGCGGAGCGGGTGGCCGTCGCGGCGTAGGCCGGAAGAGGCCCCTTGCGCTTGGCTCGGGGACCACGCCCCTGGTCACTCGTCCGAGACGAGGCCGCTCCGGATGGCGTACCGGGTCAGCGCGATCTTGCCGCGGAGCCCGAGCTTGTCGGACACGTTGGCGATGTGCCGGCGGACGGTATGCACGCTGATCCCGATGGTCGAGGCGATCTCGCTCGCGGGATGCCCTGACGCGAGGAGTCGGAGGATCTCGCGTTCACGGCTGCTCAGCGGCCCGCTCTTGTACCAACGCACGGAGTCATCGACGATCGCGCCGGTGACGCTGCTGTGGAGGTAGCGCTGGCCACGGGCCACCGCCCGGATCGCCGCGAACAGCTCGTCCATGTGCGCGCCCTTTACCAGGTACCCCGAGGCGCCCGCGGCAAGGGTCTGGCGCACCGTCTCGGAGTCGCTGTGCATGGTCAGGATGATGATGTGCAGCCCGGGATGGACGATCGGCAGCGACTCGAGCAGCGGCAACGCGTCGCCCTCGGGTAGGGTCAGATCGAGTAGCAGGACGTCCGGTCGGGTCCTGACGACCAGTTCGGTCGCCGCGGATCGACTGTCCGCCTCGCCGACGATCTCGAACTCATCGTTGCCGGCGATGGCGATGCGCAGGCCTTCACGAACGAGGTGGTGGTCCTCGACCAGCGCGACGCGGATAGGTCCCATCAGATGGGCGCGCTCGCACCGGACAGGGCCGTCCGCCGAACGGCAGGCGCCGGTTCAGGCCCGAGACGCATGACCAGCCGGATGACGGTGCCCTCGCCTGGATGGGTGCGGAGCTCGAGCCGGGCGGCGAGGATCGTGGCGCGTTCGTCCATGCCGGCCAGGCCCAAGCCGCGATCCTTGCGGGCCGGGTCGATGCCCCGGCCGTTGTCGCCGACCTCGAGCGCGAGCTCGGTCGTGGTCACCGTCGCATCGATCCAGATGCGACGGGCCCCGCTGTGGCGGGCGGCGTTACTCAGGGCTTCCTGGACGATGCGATAGAGGTCGATCTCGCGATCGGGGTCGAGGATGCCCGCCGGCAGGATGGCCGGGTCGAACCGGACCTGGACGGCAACGCCGGCGTCCCGGGCGAGATTGGCGAGCGCCGCTCCGAGGCCGATCTCCTCGATCCGCGCTGGACGGAGCTGGGCAGCGACGCCGCGCGCTTCCGACAGCGCATTCGCGGCCAG
>DASSMQ010000027.1:0-38437 GCA_035688805.1 Candidatus Limnocylindrales bacterium | reverse complement strand
GCGCCATCACCGACGTCACCCCCATCCCGCATAACGGCTGCCGCCCGCCCAAGCGGCGCCGCGTCTAACCCGGAGATCCATGGCTCGCTACACCGAATCCGTCTGCCGGATCTGCCGGCGCGAGGGCGCCAAGCTCTTCCTGAAGGGCTCGCGCTGCTACACCAAGAAGTGCGCCTTCGAGCGCCGACCGTCGCCCCCAGGTCAGCACGGCGTCCGTCGCCGCAAGGTCGGTGAGTACGGGCTGCAGCTGCGCGAGAAGCAGAAGGTCCGCAAGACCTACGGCGTCCTCGAGAAGCAGTTCCGAAACTACTTCATCGCCGCCGAGAACCGGCCCGGCGTCACCGGCGAGAACCTGCTCCGTTCGCTCGAGCTGCGCCTGGATAACGTCGTCTACCGGGCAGGCTTCGCGCCATCCCGAGCCGCCGCCCGCCAGATGGTCGGCCACGGCCATTTCTCCGTGAACGGCGTCCCGACCGATATCTCGTCCTACCAGCTGAAGCCCGGCGACAAGGTCGAGGTCCGCGAGTCGCGGCGCACTCGCGAGCCGTTCAAGGTCGCCAAGGAGACGCTTCGCAACCACCAGGCACCGGAATGGCTGTCGATCGACGCGACCTCGCTGTCCGGATCCGTCGTCACGCCGCCAAGCCGCGACCAGATGCCGCTCGATCTCAACGAGCAGCTCGTGGTCGAGTACTACTCGAGGTAACCAGCTCCCGATGATCGAACTCGAGAATCCGCAGATCGAGCCCGTCGAGGAAGTCGGCACGTACGCCAAGTACGAAGCCGGCCCCCTGCAGGCCGGCTATGGCGTGACCCTGGGCAATGCCCTACGCCGCGTCCTCCTCTCGTCGCTGGAGGGGGCCGCCGTCACGAGCATCCAGATTCGCGACGTGTACCAGGAGTTCTCGACGATCCCGGGCGTCAAGGAAGACGTCACCCAGATCGTCCTGAACGTCAAGAAGCTGCGGCTCAAGAGCTTCGCGGCGCACCCTGTCCAGCTCCGGCTCATCAAGAGCGGCGCGGGCGCCGTGACCGCGGCCGACATCGCCGAATCGGCCGACGTCGAGATCATCAACCAGGACCTGGTCCTGATGACCATCGACACCGACGACGTGACCATCGAGATGGACCTGACCGTCGAGCGGGGCGTCGGCTACCTGGGCGCCGAGCGGGCCGAGGCGCTGCCCATCGGGGTGATCGCGGTCGACGCGATCTTCACCCCGGTCCGTAAGGTCAACTACTGGGTCGAGAGCATGCGCATCGGCCAGATGACCAACTTCGACAAGCTCACGATCGAGATCGAGACCGACGGCACCATCACCCCGGAGGAGGCCCTGAGCCGCTCCGCAGAGATCCTCGTCAACCAGTTCCGACCGTTCGTCACGGTCGGCATGGCGGCGGTCCCGGCTGCCGTCGCGAGTGGGGTCGCCGCCCTGCCGCCCAACATGCTCGACATGCCGATCGAGGAGCTCGACCTGCCGATGCGGGCCTACAACTCGTTGAAGCGCAACAACATCGTCAAGGTCGGACAGCTGCTCCAGCTCAAGGACGACGACCTGCTCCGGATGCGCAACTTCGGCAAGAAGTCGCTCGACGAGATGAAGGAGCGGCTGCGCATGCGCGGCTTCATCGTCCCCGACACCGAGACCGAGGGGCTCGACGATCTCGACGGCGAGGAGCCGTTCGAGGACGAGACCGAGGGCTGACTCGATGGCGCATCGGATCGGCGGCCGCAAGCTCAGCCGCAAGCAGGGGCCCCGCCTGAGCCTGTTCAAGAACCTGACCGTCTCGGTCCTGCGCTACGAGCGCGTAAAGACCACGGAGGCGAAGGCCAAGGAGATCAGCGGCCGGGTCGAGAAGGTCATCACGCTGGCCAAGCGCGGCGACCTGTCAGCCCGACGAGCGGTCGTGGCGCAGTTTCCCAACGAGCCGCTGGTGGTGACCAAGCTGTTCGACGAGATCGCCCCCAAGTACGCCGACCGGACCTCGGGCTACACCCGGATCGTCCGCATCGGGCAACGCCGTGGCGATGCCGCAGAGATCGTCCAGATCGAGCTCGTCTAGACAGGACGAGATGAGGACCCGCCGCGACGCGGCGGCTAGCAAGGCACTCGAGAGCGTGCCGCCGAGGCGCTATCGCGCAACGGTCGAATACGACGGGACCGACTTCAAGGGATTCCAGACGAACCCCGGCAAGCGGACCGTCCAGGGGGTCCTGGAAGACGCGCTGGAGCGCCTCGGCGACGGGGAGCGGCGGCGAGTCGACGGGGCCGGACGCACGGACGCTGGGGTCCACGCCATGGGACAGGTGATCGCCTTCTCCTATGGCGGGCGACTCACGGCGACGGGCCTCGAAACGGCGCTGATGGCGATCCTCCCCCGGGACGTCGCGATCAGGGACCTTCGCGAGGTCGACCTGGCGTTCAACCCCCGCTACGCGGCGCGGTATCGGGAGTATCGCTACACCGTCTGGAACGGGCCGCCCAGCCCGCTTCGCGAGCGCCTGGCGCTCGGGGTGCGGGACCCGCTCGATACCGCCGCGATGGCTCGCGCCGGGTCGGCCTTCGTCGGCCGGCACGATCTTGGGGCCTTCGGGGCGGGGGACCGGTCACCGGTCCGGACCGTCATGGCGGTCCGGGTCCGTCGATCGGGTCGGACCGTGACGATCGACGTCCGGGCCGACTCGTTCCTCCGGGGACAGGTCCGTCGGATGGTCGGTCTCCTCCTGGAGATCGGTCTCGGGAAACAGGACATCGATCAGGTCCGCTCGGCGCTCGCCGATCCCGGATCGGCCGGCAAGGGCGCCGCGGCCCCGGCGAAGGGTCTGTGCCTCCGGCACGTCGCCATCGGGCGCCGGATCGGAAGCGAAGCGAACGGAGCACACGAGCAACGATGAACGCGAAGACCTACACGGTCCGGGAGAGCGAGATCGAGCGACGCTGGTACGTCGTGGACGCGAAGGACGAGACGCTCGGGCGCCTCGCCTCGCGGATCGCTCGCGTCCTCGAGGGCAAGCACAAGCCGACCTACCAGCCCAACCTCGACTCCGGCGACCACGTGATCGTCCTCAATGCGGGCCGGATCGCGGTCACGAGCGACAAGCTCGAGAGCAAGGTCTATGCACGCCACAGCGGCTACCCCCAGGGCTTCAAGGAAGAGACGCTCGGGCATCTGCTCGGCCGTCGGCCCGAGGAGGTCATCCGCCGCGCGGTCAAGGGCATGCTGCCCCATACCCGGCTCGGGGCCCAGCAGCTGCGCAAGCTCAAGATCTATGCCGGCTCCGAACACCCCCATCAGGCGCAGCAGCCTGAGCCGCTCGCCTGACGAGGAGCACGATCATGTCCATCCCCGCCTTCTACTCCGGGACCGGCCGCCGCAAGACGGCCATCGCGCGCGTCCGGCTGCTGCCAGGCGAGGGCGAGATCGTCGTCAATGGGCGATCGCTCGATGAGCACTTCGGCAACGCAGTCAACGAGGCCGAAGTGCGCCTCCCGTTCCGGGTGACCGGCACAGAGGGGCGCTTCAACGCGATGATCAAGGTCGAGGGTGGCGGTGTGACCGGCCAGGCCGGGGCCATCCGTCATGGGATCGCCCGGGCACTGCTCGAAGTCGATGCGGACGCGAACCGGCTGCCGCTGCGGCAGGCAGGCCTGCTGACCCGCGATCCGCGGATGAAGGAACGCAAGAAGTACGGGCTCAAGCGCGCCCGCAAGGCCCCCCAGTACACCAAGCGCTGACGCGCAGCGCCTGGGGCACGTCGCCCGCGTTGGCGGCTGCGCGCGGTCGCTCACGCACATCTGAGTGCGCTCGCTTCCGTGCTCCCCGCCGCCTTGGCGACGACACGCCAATCCACCGCGCTGGGGGCCCACCTCGCGACCGATCGCGGCGTTGCCGGCTCCGGGCGTGCGCTCACGGACGTCTGAGTCCGCTCGCGGACGTCCTCGCAGGCGCCTTGCGCTCGACCACGATCTGGACCGCTTGGGTGTCGGCATGACGTCGCCACCCGCTGCGCTGACGATCTGGACGGCTAGAGTGTGGGGATGAGTGCCGTCGAGGACGTCGGGATCTCGCTTCGGGGGCGTGACCTGCTGGGCGCGGCCGATCTGAGCCGCGCCGAAGTCGAAACGGTCTTCGCAACGGCGGCCGCGCTCAAGGACGAGTATCGGGCGACCCGCCGGCACGCCGATCCGCCGCTCGTCGGCCGGACGATCGCGATGCTCTTCCAGAAGCCGAGCTTGCGCACGCGGGTCACGTTCGAGGCTGGGATGAACCAGCTCGGTGGGGCCGCGATCCACCTGCCCGAGGACACCGTCATGGGTGCCCGCGAGGCGGTCCGTGACGTCGCCCACAACCTCGAGCGGTTCGTCGACGGGATCGTCGCCCGGACCGGCCCCCATGAGGTGGTCGTCGAGCTGGCCGCACAGGCCCGGGTCCCGGTCATCAACGGTCTGACACTGCGCGAGCACCCGTGCCAGGCGCTGGCCGATATCTTCACGATCCGGGAGCACCTCGGTCGGACCGAGGGCGCGGTGATCGCGTTCGTCGGCGATGGCAACAACGTCTATCACTCGCTGGCCGTGCTTGGCGCGACGTTCGGCATGGAGGTCCGTCTGGCCCACCCAGAGGGCTACGGCCCGAACCCACGGATCGTCGAGATCGCGGAGGCACGGGCCCGAGCCGGCGGTGGCCGGCTCGTGTTCGGCACCGATGCCACCGAGCTGGTCCGCGGCGCCGACGTGGTGTACACGGACGCGTGGACGTCGATGGGCCAGGAGGCGGAGGCCGAGGCCCGCCGCGATGCGTTCGCGGCGTACCGGGTCGACGACGCGCTGATGGCCGCCGCCGGACCCAGGGCCGTCGCGATGCATTGCCTGCCTGCGCACCGGGGCGAGGAGATCGCGTCGTCGGTCATGGATGGGCCGCAAAGCCTCATCTTCGACCAGTCCGAGAACCGACTCCATGTCCAGAAAGCCCTGCTCGTCGAGCTGATCGGCGCCGCAGGATGAGCGACGCCCTGTACGAGCAGTACAAGGAGGCGCTGCGCCGCGGTCACGTCGCAGTTCGCGGCGGGCTTCTCGACGAGGCCCTCGGCGCCTACGGCGAGGCGGCTCGACTGGCGCCGGATCGCGCGCTACCCATGGTCGGCATCGGTTCGGTATTGGCGCGTCTCGCCAAATACCCGGAAGCGCTGGCTGCGTACGACGCTGCGCTCGATCGCTCTCCGACCGATGAATCGGCGTTGCGCGGACGCACCGAGACATTGCTGGCGGTCGGTGACCGGAGCGGCGCGGCCGAGACGCTCGATCAGCTCGCGTCCGTTCTGGACGCGGCCGGCCGACCGGTCGAGGCGCTCGCCGCCACCAGCCGGGCCCTCGAGCTGGCCGAGTCGCGCGGGCGTCGCGCGAGCCTGACCTCGTTGGCCGGGCGATTGGAGCAGGCGGGAACCGCCGACGCGACGACCCCGGAGCTCGAACGTGCGCGGGAGCTGCTGCACGGCCCCGTCGGTGCCACCCGCGACCGCGACGTGCCGAGCGAACCACCCCCGCCACCATTCGACCCGACGGCTGCGATCGACGCAGTCGAGCTCGCTGCCGCCCGTCGCGACGGCCCGACGACCCGCGACCTGGCCCTCGACGCGGCGCGGGGGTTGCGGGCCGCGGGCCAGCTCCACGCGGCGATCGACGCCTGCTACCTCGCGCTCGCGACGAACCCATCGGACGCGGGCCTGCACCTGGCTCTTGCCGAGCTGTACCTGGACCGTGGCTGGAAGGCGGTCGCTGCGGACAAGCTTGTCCTCCTCGCCCGGCTGCTCGACCTCGACGGGGACGCCGCGTCGCGGGACCAGCTGTGTGGCCTGGCCGCCCGGCTACCCGACGATCCGCGCCTGACCGCCGTCTGCGCCTGAGGCCGTCGAGCTGCTGACGGCGACCGTCCTGGCCTGACCTGCAGGCCGCGACGGCTCGGCCGGCACGGGCCGACCGCGGCGGGCGCGATGTACACTCGGCGGACGATGGCGGAGCTCTTCGGATCGATCCTCGAGCAGGTCCGACTCACGACGCTCGTCGACATCGGGATCACCGCCCTCCTCATCTACTGGCTGTTCAGCCTGATCCGCGGGACGCGCGCCGTCCGGCTGGTGATCGGGGTCAGCGTCCTCATCGTCGTGTACGTGCTGGCGGTCGCGTTCGGGCTCGAGCTGTTGACCCGGATCCTCCAGGGGGGAGCGGTGGTCGGCCTGTTCGCGCTGGTCGTGATCTTCCAGCCCGAGATCCGCCGAGCGCTCGAGCGGATCGGACGGGTCGGGTCGTTCGGCTGGATCGTCTCGGCCGACACTCGGGCGGTCGACCTCGTCGCGCGCGAGGTCGCCAAGGCTGCCGCCGAACTATCGGCCGAGGGCCACGGCGCACTGATCGTGTTCGAGCGCGAGACCGGGCTCGAGGACACGGCCGAGACGGGGGTGATGATCCACGGCGACGTCTCGGCGGACCTGATCCGGACGATCTTCGCGCCCCGGACCGCGCTGCACGACGGCGCGATGATCATCCGCGGCGAGACGATCCTGGCCGCGGGCGCCCTGCTCCCGCTGGCCGAGACCACGGTGCAGGCCGAGCGCTTCGGGACCCGCCATCGGGCCGCCCTGGGGATCGCCGAGCAGACCGATGCGGTCGTCGTCGTGGTGTCCGAGGAGAACGGCCAGATCAGCCTCGTCGAGCGTGCGCGCATCGTGCGCAACCTCAACGAGGCCCAGCTCGCCCGGACCATCCGGCTGTTGCTTGACCCGAACCACGGTCGTCCCCGCCGCGCGCTCGGTGGCTGGCGCTCGCCGCGAGAGACCGCGTCGACCCCGGCCGTACGGGCGCCGCGGTGATCCGAGCCCTCCGCCTCGTCGTCCATAACTGGCCTCTCAAGCTCGCGGCGATCGGCCTCGCGAGCTTGTTATACGGCGGCCTCGTCCTGTCGCAGAGCACGGCGACACTCACGGGCGTGGTCCCGGTCGACGCGGTCAACCAGCCAGCCGATACGTTCCTCCTCGAGACCATCCGACCCGTGACCGAGATCCGCTATTTCTCGCCGTCGGGGGTCCAGCCCATCTCGTCGGACTTCGAGGCGTCGGTCGACCTGTCCGATGTCGAGGCTGGTGCCGGTCCGCGCAGCGTCCCGGTCGATCTGCGCTCGGTGGATCCCCGGGTGCGCGTCGTCGACTTCCAGCCCAAGGTCGTGACCGTCGACCTCGATCGGGTCGCGAAGAAGGACGTTCCCGTCGAGGTCGACCGCGGCCAGGTGCCCTCCAATCTCCAGCTCGGGACGGTGACCGCGGTGCCCACCTCCGTGCAGGTCGTCGGTCCGGCCTCGGTCATCACCCGCGTCGTCGCGGCCCGGGCGACCGTCATCATCCAGCCGACGGGCATCGACATCGACCAGGACATCGAGCTCGTCCCGGTCGATAGCATCGGCGACGCGGTCGCCCAGGTGAAGCTTGCGCCGACCACGGCCCGGATCACGATCCCGGTGTTCTCGGATCGTCAATCGCGGACGCTGCCGGTGAGTCCGCAGATCACCGGCTCGCCGGCCGCCGGGTTCGAGCTCGCGAGCGCCAGCGTGACCCCGCGGTTCGTGACCATCGAGGGCGACATCGACGAGATCGGGTCGCTGACGAACGTCGAGACCGCGCCCATCTCGGTGGCCGGGGTGTCCTCGTCCCGGACGATCCCGGTCGGGCTCGCGCTGCCGACGGGCGTGACCGCCCTCGACGCGACATCGGTCGACGTGGCGATCGAGGTTCGGCCGGTCACGGCGACACGGACCTTCGAGGCCGGCTTGCGCCTCATCGGCGCCAAGCCCGACCTGGCGTACTCGACCACGATCGATCGCGTCCTGATCACGGTCGGCGGTGGTCTGCCCGACCTCGACCGCCTGACCGGCTCCACGATCGTGGTCAACGTCGACGTCGCGGATCTCGGGCCGGGCACGACCGACGTCCCCGTCACGGCCCAGCTTCCGAACGGGGTGACGCTGGTCGTCGCCGATCCGGCGGCCGTCCCGGTGACCGTCGCCCCGCGGCCCTCGTCGAACCCGCTCGCGCCGTCGGGCAGCGGCTGACGTGGGGCGGCTGTTCGGCACGGATGGCATCCGCGGGGTCGCCAACGTCGACCTCAAACCGACCATCGCGTTCGCGCTCGGTCGCGCGACCGCGAAGCGGCTGGTCGAGCCCGGCGGCGCGATCGTCGTCGGCCAGGACACCCGCCGATCGGGCGACATGTTCGTGTCGGCGATCGTGGCCGGGGCGACGAGCCTCGGCGTCGACGTCCACGTCGTCGGGGTCGTACCGACGCCGGCGCTCGCGTTCCTGGCCCGAACCGGGCCCTACCAGGCCGGGATCATGGTGTCGGCCTCGCACAACCCGGCTGATGACAACGGGCTCAAGGTCCTCGACGCCGACGGCCTCAAGCTCGACGACAGCGTGGAGGACGAGCTCGAGGCGCTCATCTGGCGGGAGGGTGAGCTGGGCGGGGTCGGCAACGCCACGCTCGGTCGCCGCGTCGCGGCCGAGGGGGAGGTCGAGCGCTACCTCGAGCATCGCCGCGGCCTGGCGAGCTCGATCGACGCTCGAGGCCTCCGCATCGTGCTCGATGGCGCCAACGGTTCCGGCGGGGCGGCAGGCCGCGAGATCCTGGCCGCGACGGGCGCGTCGGTCGAGGCCATCCACGTCGAGCCCGACGGCGTGAACATCAACGTCGACTCGGGCGCGACCTCGCCGGGCTCGCTGGCCCGCGCCGTCGCGGAACGCAAGGCGGACGTCGGGTTCGCCCTCGACGGCGACGCCGACCGGCTGATCGCGGTCGACGCGGCCGGGCAGGTCGTCGATGGCGATCAGGTCCTCGGGGCGCTCGCGTTGGAACGGCTGGCGCGCGACGCGCTGCCGGGCGGCCTCGTGGTGTCGGTCCTGTCCAACGGCGGACTCGAACGCGCGGTCCGCGACGCCGGCGGCGAGGTCGTCCGGACACCGGTCGGTGACAAGTACATCCTCGAGGGCATGCAGGTAGCCGGGGCGATGCTGGGCGGCGAGAAGTCCGGCCATGTCATCGTCATGGAGCACACCACGTCGGGGGACGGCATCGTGACCGCCCTCGAGGTGCTCCGGGTGATGACCGGCGCGGGATCGCCGCTCGCGGCGCTGGCCGCCGCGATCCCACTGCTGCCGCAGCAGCAGCGTGCGGTACGAGCCCGCCACAAGGATCAATGGGAGGGCGACCCGACCATCCGCCGGGCGATCGCCGCCGCCAGCGCCCGCCTCGGCGAGGCGGGGCGCGTGCTGGTGCGACCGTCGGGCACGGAGCCCGCGCTACGGGTGATGGTCGAGGGATCGGACGAGGCCCTGGTCGCCGAACTGGCCGACTCGCTCGCGGCTCTCGCAGGGGAGCGTCTAAACTAGCCCGTGGTGAATCCTCGGGCGGATGGCTCGCAGGAGCGTCGCATCCGCCCTCGGAGGGGCACGTTGTCGCCCAGCTACCCTCCGCGACCAGACTGAACGGAGAAACGCTGATGTGCGGCATCGTCGGCTATACGGGACCGCGGGAGGCGGGTCCCATCCTCATCGAAGGTCTGGCCCGGCTCGAGTACCGCGGCTATGACTCCGCCGGGATCGCGCTCGTCGATGACGGCGGTGACCTGTTCGTCGAGAAGAAGGCTGGCAAGCTCGCCAACCTGCGCGCGGCCATCGCCGACCGGACCCCCCATGCGGCGATCGGTCTTGCCCACACGCGCTGGGCGACCCATGGCCGGCCGAACGACCTCAACGCTCATCCCCACCAGGACTGCACCGGCGACATCACGGTCATCCACAACGGGATCATCGAGAACTTCCGCGAGCTGCGCGACGGGCTCGAGGCACGCGGCCACCGACTGGCGTCGGAAACCGACACGGAAGCGATGGCCCACCTGATCGAAGAGGCCTACGACGGTGACCTCGCGGACGCCGTGCGAGTGACCCTGCGGCTCGTCGAAGGTGCCTATGCCATCGCGGTGATGCATCGGCGGGAGGGCGACCGACTCGTCGGGGCCCGCAAGGACGTGCCATTGGTCGTCGGGCTGGCCGACGGCGAATCCTTCCTGGCCAGTGACGTCGCGGCGATCCTCGCGCACACCGACCGGGTGATCTTCCTCGAGGACGGCGACGTGGCCGATCTCCACCCCTCGGGCGTGACGATCACGGATGTCGACGGGTCGGTGCAGGATCGCGCGGTGACCACCATCGATTGGACGCCCGAGGCCGCCGAGAAGGGCGGGTACGAGCACTTCATGCTCAAGGAGATCCACGAACAGCCCGAATCGCTCCGCCAGGCCCTCGCGGGACGGGTGACCCGCAACGACCACATCTGGCTCGAGGAGCTCGAAGGCTTTGGCGAGACCCTCCGCTCGATCGACCGCGTCGAGCTCGTCGCCTGCGGGACGGCGTACTACGCGGCGCTCGTCGGGGCGGCGGCCATCCAGGATTGGATCGGTATCCCGGCTCGTGCCACGGTCGGCTCGGAGTTCCGCTACAGCCCGCCGCCGATCGATGGTCGGAGCCTCGTCATCGCCGTGACCCAGTCGGGCGAGACGGCCGACACGATCGCTCCCACCCGGCTCGCTCGGGAACGCGGCGCGCCGGTCATCGCCGTGACCAACACAGTCGGTAGCGCCATCACCCGGGAGGCGCACCGGGTCCTGTTCCTGCAGGCCGGACCGGAGATCGCAGTCGCGGCATCGAAGACGTTCGTCGCCCAGGTCACGACCCTGATCATCCTCGCGGCGGCGATCGCCAAGGCGCGCGGGTCGCTCGGCGCCGAACAGGAGCAGGAGCTCGGGGCCGCCCTGCACGCGTTGCCGGGCGCCGCAGCGCGGGCGCTCGAGAACGCCTCGGGCGCCGCCGATCTCGCCCGCCGGTATGTCAACTCGCGGGGCTTCATGTTCGTCGGCCGGGGCTATTCGTACCCGACCGCCCTCGAAGGTGCTCTCAAGCTCAAGGAAGTGAGCTACGTCCACGCCGAGGGCTACGCTGCCGGCGAGATGAAGCACGGCCCGATCTCGCTGCTCGATGCGGAATGCCCGCTCGTGGCGGTCGCCACCCGGTCGTCGGTCTATGACAAGCTCGTCTCGAACGTGATGGAGGGCCGGGCGCGCGACGCCAGGGTGATCGCCGTGGCCACCGAGGGCGACGACCAGGTCGAGCGCTACGCCGATGACATCTGCTGGGTCCCCGACACGCACGAGGCGCTCAGCCCGGTGCTGGCCATCATCCCGCTGCAGCTGTTCGCCTACCACGTCGCCATCGCGCGCGGGACGGACGTGGACCAGCCGCGCAACCTCGCGAAGTCCGTGACCGTGGAGTAGGCGATGCCCGCCGACGTCGATCCGACCGACGCGGCAGCGCCGACGGGCCACGTGCCCGCCGGCACCACGGAACTCGGGATCGACATCATCAAGGTCGAGCGGATCCGCGCCTCGCTGGAGCGATTCGGCGACCGTTTCTCGAACCGCGTCCTGACGCCCACCGAACGTCGCTACGTCCGGGGCCGGCCGGAGACCATGGCAGGTCGATGGGCGGCCAAGGAGGCGGTCTCGAAGGTCCTCGGCCTCGGCGTCCGGGGCATCGGTTGGCGCGACATCGAGGTCGAGCGGCTGCCGACAGGGCAACCGGCGGTCCGGCTCCACGGGCGGGCCGCATCTCGTGCCGAACAACTGGGGATGGGCCGGATCGCCCTGTCGATCAGCCACGAATCCGACTACGCCGTGGCGATCGCCTACGGCATCCGCGAAGCGGGCGGGCGGTACATCTTCCCGCCCGATATCGAGGAACGGCTCGACGATCGCGAGCGGCGGATCCTGGCCCGCATCGAGCGGTTGCGGGACCTCGCCGACGGCAACGGCGCCGGCGCCCTTGCCTCGGACGCGCCTGTCGCCGAAGGCGGGGACGGGCGGTCGGCATGACCGAGCGACGCGGGCTCGGGTTCGGCCGGCGGGCGGCGGATCCGGCGACCGGCCTCGAACGCGGACCCGATGAACGGCCTTGGCCGTCGGGGGCCACCCGGCTCGACGACGACGGCGCCGCAGCCCTGCTGCCGCTGCGCGGACCGCGCGGCCACAAGGGCGCGTTCGGCAAGCTGCTCGTGATCGCCGGCTCACTCGACTATGCGGGCGCGGCGTTGCTGGTCTGTCGGGCGGCTGGCCGCGCGGGGGTCGGGCTGGTCACCCTGGCGATCCCCGAATCACTCCAGCCGCTGTTCGCCGCCAAGGTCGTCGAGGCGACGACGATGGGGCTGCCGGAAGACGATGTCGAGGAGGTCGACCCCGAGCCGGCACTCGCCCGCATCCTCGACCACGAGCACGATGCGCTCGTCGTCGGGCCCGGGTTGCGACCGGGGCTCGCAACGGCCGAGCTCGTGCGCCAGCTCATCGCCGCACCGGGTGAGGAGCGGCCGCCGCTCGTGCTCGATGCGGAAGCACTCCGGTCGCTGGCCACGATGGACGGCTGGTGGGACGGCGAGCGACGATCGGCCGTGCTCACCCCGCACGCCGGGGAGTTCGGTCGGTTGCGCGCTGGAAGCGGCCTCGATCCAGGAACGGACGGCGATCTGGTCGACGATGACGAGGCCCGGGTCGCGGCCGCCAGGGATGCCGCAGCGATCTGGCACCAGGTCGTCGTGCTCAAGGGCGCGAGGACGATCATCGCGTCGCCGGACGGCGACGTGGCCATCGCCCCATTCGAGAATCCGGCGCTCGCAAGCGGCGGGACCGGCGACGTCCTGGCCGGGGCCATCGGGTCGTTGCTCGCCCAGGGCCTGACGCCATACGCGGCGGCGCGGCTCGGTGTCTACCTCCACGGTACGGCCGGCGACGGGGTCCGCGAACGGTTCGGTGACGCCGGCCTGCTCGCCTCGGACCTGCCCGACGGGCTCGCCATCGCACGCAAGCGGCTGGCGGCGCTCGCCGAGCGACGCACGAGCAGCAAGCGACTCGGGTTCCGCGTCCGGGACGCCGAGGCGGCAGCGGGCGACGGCATCAGCGCTCCCGTCGTGGCACCGCCGGCGGCCGGACCCGACGACGATTCCGCCGCACCCGCGTGACAGACGCCCACCTGCCGAGTATCGACGAGCGACTCGCCGCCGCCGGGCTGCCGCCACTTCCGCGCGGCGCATGGCTGGAGATCGATCTCGACGCTCTCGAGGGAAACCTCGCGGCGCTCCGGACCCTCGCCGGCGGCGCGCCGGTCTATCCCGTCGTCAAGGCGGATGCGTACGGCCATGGTGCTGTCCCAGTGGCGATCGCCCTTGAATCTGCCGGGGCAGACGGACTCTGCGTCGCCACGATCGATGAGGCGGTGGCGCTCCGGAACGGCGGGCTCCGCGGCCTGATCCGGGTGCTCTATCCGATCCCACCGGCCTACGCCGCCGACGCGGCCGACCGGCGCATCTCGGTCGCGGCCGGCGACCGGGAGACCCTGCGCCGGCTCCTCGACGCTGCGACCGAGGCAGGGGTCGGCGTCCGCGGCCGGGCGCGGCTCGGCGTCGAGCTCGAGGTCGAGACCGGGCTCGGCCGGGGCGGGGCGAACCCCGACGTCATCGCCGCCATGGCCCGGACCATCCAGCTGTCGACCGCCGCCGATCTCGTCGGGCTGTGGACCCATCTCCAGGCCAGTGAGGATCCGTCGATCACGGCCCGTCAGCTGGAGCGCTTCGAGGCCGCGAGCATCGCGATCGGCGCCGCGGGGCTCGACCTGCCGCCTCGCCATGTGGCCTCGAGTGGCGGGCTGTTGACCGACGTCGCGGCGTTCGATGGCGTGCGGCCGGGCCTGTCCGTGTACGGCATCCTGCCGGATGAGCTGGCCGGCGGCGCGTTGGCAGGAACGGACTCCACCGCGGGGCTGCGTCCCGTGATGTCGCTGCATGCCCGACCCGTGCGGGTCGCCGATCTGCCGCCCGGACACGGCATCAGCTACGGCCCGACATTCACCACGACGACGCCGAGCCGTATCGCGACCCTGCCCCTCGGCTACGGTGACGGTTACGCTCGAGCGAACTCGAATCGGGCCAGCGCGCTCGTGCGTGGCGGGCGCGCGCCACTGGTCGGGAACGTCGCGATGGATGCGCTGATGGTCGACGTGACGGACGTGCCGGGACCGCCTGTCGATGTCGACGACGAGTTCGTCCTGCTGGGCTCGCAGGGGGCCGATCGGATCCGCCCGGAGGACCTGGCGCTGACGCGCACCACGAACACCTGGGAGGTCGTGACCCAGATGTCCGGCCGCCTACCTCGGGTGTACCATGCCGCAGCCGGCGCGGTCGGGCTGCGCACGCTCGCCGGGTGGAGTGGGGCCATTGGCACGCATCGAACTCTGGAACGGTGACATCTGCGACCTCGAGGTCGACGCGATCGTCAATCCCGCGAACCTCTCGCTGTGGATGTCGACCGGCGTGTCCGGGGCCATCAAACGGGCCGGTGGCGACGCCATCGAATTCGCCGCCGTCCGCCAGGCGCCGGTCCCACTCGGCGAATCGATCGTGACCCCGAGCGGCGCGCTCGCGGCGAAAGCGGTCATCCACGCGGTCTCGCTCGACCGCGACCGACGCAGCAGCGGGGCGATCATCGAAGCCGCCGTCCGGAGCGCCATGGCCCGGGCTCGGGAGATCAACGCGACCAGCATCGCCTTCCCGGCACTCGGCACCGGCGTCGGCGGCTTCCCGCTCGACGAAGCGGCGCGCATCACGGTCGAGACCGTACGAGAGGAGCTCGGCCGGTCGCCCGGGATCGAGCATGTCATCTTCGCGCTGCGTGGCGCTGCGCCCTACGCCGCCTTCCAGGCCGCCCTGGCGCCCGGCATCGCGACCGGCGGATCGGTCCGGGTCGACCCATGAGCTTCCCGATGGAGCCGAACGAGGAGCAGCGCAACGAGCTGGTCGAGCAGGTCGCGCGGGAGATCCAGCTCCGTGGGCTGACCTCGTCGGCCGTCCACTTCCTCGAGGCCAGCCGGCCGTACCGGGCGCTCGGTGCGAATGCGATGCTGTTCTTCGATCCGGTCCTGCGCGGGGTGTTCGGCGGAGACCTCGCCTCGGCCACGGAGATCCTGGCCGATGAGACGGGCATCGAGCTGCTGATCGCCCGGCTCGAGGAACTCGACGACGAGCTCGTCTGGGACGGTTGACCCTTCGCGCCCGACCGTCGGATACGGCCGGTGGCGCTGAGTCCGGGTAGCATCAGGCGGTGACCACCCAACCGCACGCGTTCCTGACCATCGACCGTGGCTCGGCCACCGTCTCGGTCAGCCTCATCGGCCGTGCTGGTGGGGCATGGCGTCTGCTCGGGATGCTGTCCGTGCCGGCCGGTGGCGATGCGGACGTCGCCATCGATGTCCTGGTCTGGCGATTGCGACGGGCCGATCCGATGCTCGCCGCCGAGCTCGGGCTCGCCACGATCGCGCGGGACGATCTGCCGAGGCTCGACGTCCGCAGCCGACGACCCCGCCGGATGGCCGTCGTGGCGGCGACCCAGCGCACGCTCACCGGCCTTGTCGCGACGGCCGCCCGGAGCGGCTGGCGGACGTCGGGCGCGAGCGTCGACACGACCGATCCGCTGGCGATGACCCGTCTGCTCCTCGACCACGGGGTGGATGCCATCCTCGTGGGCGCGGCCGATCCGCCCAGGGCCGACGAGCGGGCAGCCATCCGCGAGCTCGCGGCGCTGGTGGCGGCCGCGGCCGGTCGTCGACCCGAGCTCCCGGTCGTGCTGTCGGGGTCGATGACGGAGGGGCTCGACAGCTTCGGCGACGTCGCCGACCGCCCCGGAGAGGTCCTGCTCGCCTCGACGGCGCTCGGGCTGGGCCGCATCGACGACGGCGCCGCCGATCCGCTCGGCGAGATGCTGCTGGAGCTGGCGTTCCCACCCGACGATCCCCGCCGGGCATTCGGTCCGGCGATGGCCGCCCTGGCCGAGGTCCTCGACCGCCGCGTCGAAGGGATCGTGCTCGGTCACGACGCAGGGGTTCGGGCGATCGCGGATCCCGGTGCAGGTGGTCGGCCGCCGAGCGCTCGGCTGGCCGTCGTGCCGGCGGCAGCAGTCGCGCCGGACGAACCCGACGACGCCATCGTCGATGGTGTGCTGGGCTGGTCGACCGTCCCGGGCGATCGGCACCGGATCCGCGATCGCATGCGGGAGCTCCGGATCGCGCCGTGGTCGGATGCCGCTGGCGACGGTGCCGCGCTCCGGATGGCGGCGGCCCGAGCGGCGCTGGCTCGGCTCGTGGCGGCCACCCCCGCGTTCGCCGACGTGCCCGTTCCGGACATCGTGGTCGGTGCAAGCGGGGTCTGGGCCGGGGTCCCGGCTGCAGCGGTCGCGCTCGCCCACAACGACGTCATCCGCCGGCCCGGCGCCAGCCAGTACGCCCTCGACCACGCCCGACTCCTCGGCGCGTTGGGTGCCATCCCCGACGAGGGCGAGCGACGCACGCTCCTTGCCGACCTCGTCGACGACCTGCTTGCGCCGCTCGGCAGCGTGGTGACGCCGGCCGGCATCCGCGCCGGCAAGACGGCGGGCAGCGTGATCCTCCACGGTACCGACGGGCCCAGCGAACGCGAGCTTGTGCCGGGTGCGCTCGAGCTCGTCGACCTGCCACCAGGGTCCACGGCGGTCGCCGAGTTCACCTTCCGCGACCGCGTCCGCCTCGGCGGCCGAGGTCGTCACTTCGCCATCGACGTGGCCGGCGGTCTCGGTGGCCTGCTCGTCGACCTGCGCGACGTCCCGCTCCGGCTTCCCGATCGGGCGGACCTCCGACGCGACCTGCTGGCGGCATGGCAGACCTCGCTGTGGGCGGGGTCGGACACATGACACCGCCGGAGGGGCCCGCGTCGGCCGTCGTGGACCACTCGACCGCTAGCGAGACCGCGCCGCCGGCCGATCTCGGACTGGTCCGGTTGCGCCGCCTGGTCGACGGCCCGATCGACGTGACGCTGCCGTTGGCGCCGGGGGACCGAGCGCTGGTCGCGGCTGGCGAATCGATCGTGGCGGGCACCCCGGTCATCGAGAAGGTGCGTGACCCGCAATTGACGGAGGTCCTCGTCCCCGAGACGGCCGAACCCCATCCGGGCGGGCGGGTGGCCGATGGGGAGCTCCTGTTCGAGTGGCGAGGTCGGTGGCGTATCGCCGGCGGCGAGTTCACCGAGCCGATCGACAGTCCGGTGGCCGGCATCGTCCGCGATGTCCGCCCCGGCAACGGGATCGTCATCCGGGCGACCGGACGGGCGCTGAGCGGGATCATCACGTTGGGCGGTCCGACCCGTGGCCGGTTGCACGTCGCCTCCTGGGTCGAAGGGGAGCTGCGGAGCAGCACGGTCGACGTCGGCCTGGCGGGCAACATCCTGGTGGTCGGCTCACGGATCGATGCCGAGACACTCACCCGGGCGCGGGCGATGGGGGTGCGCGGGATCATCGTCGCCGGCCTGGCGAGCAAGGAGCGCCGCGACTTCCTCGCCTCGGAGGCGCGGCAGCGCGCGGCCCTCCATCGCTTGCCGCCATTCGCCGTGTTCGTGCTCGAAGGCGCCATGCGCCGGCCCTTGGCGGGGGCGGTCATGGCCATCCTCGAGGCCCTCGAAGGTCGAGACGTCGCGCTCGTCGCCGACCCGCCGGCGCTCGTGTTCGACGTTCCAGAGCTCGATCTGCCGCTGCCGCCGCCCGATCGGGTCCGGATCCGCGCCGGCCAGCTGAATGGTCGGGAGGGTACCTGGACCGGGCTGGCAGGACCCCGTCGGTTCCCGGGCGGCGTGCACCTCGAGGCGGGATCGGTCCGCTTCGACGATGGGACGACCGTGGCCATCCCGCTCGGTGACCTGGAGCGCTTCGCATGAGCCCCTCGTCGGGTGCCGTCGCCGAGCGTGTGATCACGAGCGCGGACCCGGACGCGACGAGCGCGCTCGGCCGCTCGCTCGGAGCCGTCGCCGAGGCCGGGGACGTCGTCTGCCTGTGGGGAGACTTGGGCGCGGGCAAGACCCACCTGGCCAAGTCGTTCGGGGCGGGACTCGGCGTGGCCGAGACCATCACCTCACCGAGCTTCGTGCTGATGGCCGAGTACGACGGTCGCGTACCGCTGTTCCATATCGACCCGTACCGCCTCGCCACGGCCGAGGATGCGCTCGCGGGGGGTCTGCTCGACGAGCGCCAGGCCGACGGGGTCACGGTCGTCGAGTGGCCCGAACGATTCGGCGACGCCCTGCCGTCCGAACGACTCGACGTCCGCATCGACGGCACCGGCGACGAGCCGCGGATCATCCGCCTCGTCGCGAACGGGTCACGGTATGGCCGCTATCTCGAGGCGGTCGGATGAGCGAGGACGGGGCCTCGACCCACGACGGACGCCGGCGGGCGATCCTCGCCATCGACACCGCAACGACTCAGGTGGTCATCGCCACCGGCTCGCCGATGGGGGTCGTCGATGGCGTATCGACCTGGGAAGCCGGCCATCGCCACGGCGAGACGCTCCTGCCGGCAATCCGTCGATTCCTCGGCGAGCAGAACCTCCGACGCTCCCGATTGACCGGCATCATCGTCGGGACGGGACCAGGGGCCTTCACCGGTCTGCGCGTCGGGATCGCGACCGCCAAGGGCCTTGCCCATGCACTCGGGATCCCCCTCGCCGGCGTGTCGACCGGGGAAGCGCTCCTGTCCGCCGCCGGATCGGAACGGGGTGTCCTGCTGTTGCCGGCCGGTCCGTCAGACCGGTTGGTCGTGCGCGCCGGTCTCGGGGCGATGTCGCTGCCGGCCGGTCGTGAGCCCGACGTCGCGGAGGACGAGATCCTCATCGCCGTCGACCTCGACGGGCGAGCACCGGCCCACGCGCTCGAGCGGGGAGCGACCGCGAGGGCCGGGCTCGGTGCGGCCTTGATCCGGCTTGGTGCCGAGCGGCTCGAGGCGGCCACGCCGGCCAGCTTGGCCGAGCTCGTCCCGGACTACGTGACGTTGCCGCGTGGCGTCCGCTCGGTGGAAGGATCGGTGGCATGGTCGCGCGACCACCGGTGAGGATCGTCATCGAGCCGATGCGGCTCGATGACCTGCCCGCGGTCCACGCGATCGAGACCGCCAGCTTCGCCGCGCCCTGGCCACCGCATGCGTATCGGAGTGAGCTCGAGTCCAATCGGCTAGCCCATTACCTCGTCGCCCGGGCCGGGGAGGTGGTGGCGGCGTACGGCGGCATGTGGCTGATGGTCGACGAGGCGCACATCACGACCTTCGCGGTGCATCCCGCCTGGCGGCGCCAGCGCATCGGAGAGCGGTTGCTCCTCGCCTTCCTCGATCTGGCCGCCGATCGAGGCGCGCATGAGGCGACCCTCGAGGTTCGCCTGTCCAATCTCGCTGCTCGGAAACTGTACGAGAAGTACGGCTTCCGCCCGGTCGGACTCCGACCGCGCTACTACAGCGACGACCACGAGGACGCCTTGATCATGACGACGTCGTCGCTCGACGACAGCGCGATGCGTGCACGGGTCGCCCGACTTCGGGACGAGCTCGACGCGGCACCCGCTCCACTGGAACCGGAGGCGGACGACGCGTGACTGGCCCACTCGTGCTGTCGATCGAGTCGTCGTGTGACGAGACCGGGATCGCCCTGGTGGAGGGCGGGCGCCGCATCCTGAGCAACGTCGTGGCCTCGCAGGTGGCCCTCCATGCCCCGACCGGCGGCATCGTGCCCGAGCTCGCCGCCCGGGCGCACCTGCGCTGGATCGTGCCGACCCTCGACGAGGCCTGGTCCGCAGCGGGCGTCGGTTGGGACGACGTCGACGGGGTCGCCGTGACCTTCGGCCCGGGGCTCGCAGGATCGCTGCTTGTCGGCATCAACTTCGCCAAGGCACTGGCCTGGGTCCACGACAAGCCGCTCATCGGCGTCAACCATCTCGAGGGGCACGTCTACGCGGCGTGGCTCGTCGACCCCGGCGAGGATGAGGCAGCCCGACCGGAGCCGATCTTCCCGCTCGTGGCACTCGTCGTGTCCGGCGGGCACACGTTCCTCGCCGAGATGCGCGACCACCTGACCTATCGACTATTGGGCACGACCGTCGACGACGCCGCCGGGGAGGCGTTCGACAAGGTCGGCCGGCTGCTCGGCCTGGGCTATCCCGGCGGCCCGGCCATCCAGCGCGCGGCCGAGGGCGCCGTTCGGCGCGACGTGCGTTTTCCCAGGGCGTGGATGGGCGATTCGTACGATCTGTCGTTCTCGGGCCTCAAGACGGCCGCGCGCCGCGTGGTCGCAGACGCGCGCCGCGACGCCGGGATCTCGCCCGAGGATCCCGAGTCGATGCTGCCCGAGCCGTCCGTCGCCGAGCTCGCCTGGGGCTTCCAGGACTCGGTCGTCGACGTGCTGGCGACCAAGACGGCGCGCGCTGCCCGAGCCATCGGAGCGCGCTCGATCGTGCTCGGTGGCGGGGTCGCCGCGAACGCCTGTCTCCGAAAGCGTCTCGCCGCCGAGGCGGACGGTTTGGGCCTGCCGCTGATCGTGCCGCGGCCCGGGTTATGCACCGATAACGCGGCGATGATCGGGGCCGCCGGGGCGCGCCGATATGGGGCCGGCGAACGGGCAGGCCTCGACCTCGACGCACGCCCGTCACTGCCCCTGGCCAAACGGTGAGTCGAGCCCGCGCGGAGATCGACCCGGCGACGGTCCGGGCGACGCTCCGGGCGGCCGGATTGCGCGCGCGCCACGCCCTGTCGCAGAACTTCCTGGCCGATCCGGAGGTGCTCACCGCGATCCTGGCGGAGGCTGACCCCGAGCCCGGAAGCCGGGTGCTCGAGATCGGCCCCGGGCTCGGGTTCCTGACCGGCGGACTGTTGAGCGCCGGCGCGCTCGTGCTGGCGGTCGAGCTCGACCGGGGCCTGGCCGACTTCCTGCGTGAGCGATTCGCGGCGGAGATCGCGGCTGACCGCATCCGCCTGGTCGAAGGGGACGCGCTCGATCAGGATCTGGTCCATCTCGTGGATCCGCCGTACGACGTCGTGGCGAACCTGCCGTACCACATCACGTCGCCGATCCTGCACGCCCTGCTCGGCGTACCGCCCCGCCCCCGGCGGCTGGTGCTGATGGTCCAGCGGGAGGTGGCCGAGCGGATCGCCGCGCCGCCCGGGAAGATGAGCTATCTGTCGGTGTTCGTGCAGTACCACGCCCGGGTCCGGATCGCGTTCCCCGTGCCGGCCCTGGCGTTCGAGCCCGAGCCCGCCGTCGAATCAGCGGTGATCGTGGTCGAGCCATATGACGACGATGACCGGTTGCCGGCGGCCGATGAGGATGGTCTGTGGCGCCTCGTCCAAGCGGCCTTCCGGGAGCGTCGCAAGATGATCCACAACGTGCTCGCCCGGCAACTCCCCGTGGACGCCGGGCGCGTGGCGGCGGCCCTGACGACGGCCGGGATCGCACCCGACCGGCGCCCGCAGACGCTGGCGGTCGGCGAATGGCTGGCCTTGCGTGACGCGATCGGCCCACTCGGCTCGGATGAGCGCGGACGGCGCCCGTCCGAGCGCGGCTGACCGTGACCGAGGGTCCAGGTGCGCACGCGCGGCCCGTGCTGCGGGTCGCGCCGGCCAAGCTCAACCTCACCCTGGCCGTGGTCGGCCGCCGAGCCGACGGCTTCCACGACCTCCACTCGGTGTTCGTTCCGCTCGGGCTGGCCGATCGACTGAGCCTCGCCCCCACCGGCGCCGGCGGCGGCGAGCCGGTCGACAGCCTCCACGTGGCCGGCCTCGACTCCGGGCCCAACGACGACAACCTGGTGTTGCGGGCGATCGCGGGCGCGCGAGCCCTGGTCGGGGTGGGACCGGGTCGTCCGCTGACGCCCCCGCTCGCGGCCCGGCTCGAGAAGCGAATCCCGGTCGCGGCCGGACTCGGCGGCGGCTCGTCCGACGCTGCGGCCGCGTTCGATGGTGCCCTCGAGGCGTGGGACGCGTTGTCGGAGGTGGACTCCGACGCGCTGCGACGAGCGGCCGCCCAGGTCGGCTCCGACGTGCCGTTCTTCCTGGCGGGTGGCCCGGCGCTCGTGGAGGGCCGCGGCGAGCGCGTGACGCCGCTCCGCGGGGTCCATGGCCATCCCGGGATCCTGCTCGTGACCCCTCGGGTGGCATTGCGCACCCCGGACGTATTCGCGGTGTTCGATTCCACGCGTGGGGCCGGTGACGGCTCGGTCCGGATGTCGTCCGCCCACCTCGCCCAGGAATTGGGCAACGGCCTGTCGGCCACCGACCTCGTCGCCCGGGCTGGGGTCCTCGCGTCGGCCAACGATCTCCTGCCCGCCGCGATCATGCTCGAGCCTCGCCTCGTGCCCATTCGCCGGGCCTTGACGCGTGCCCTCGGCCGGCCCATCGGGCTGTCGGGCTCGGGACCGACGCTCTGGACGCTCTATCCTTCGGCGACCGAGGCCGAGCACGCGGCCGCGGTCGTCCAGGCTGCCGTCGTCGACGGCGCGGTCCCGACCATCGGCGAGGGACCGCCGGCCATCATCGCCACGTCCATCCGAACCGGACCCGAGGGAGCAGCGACATGACCCGTGAGGTGATCTCGACCAACCACGCCCCGGCAGCGGTCGGGCCGTATAGCCAGGCCATCGTCGTGGGCGATCTCGTGTTCTGCGCCGGCCAGGGCGCCATCGACCCGGTCACCCAGGAGGTGCGCCACGGCACGGTCGAGGAAGAGACCGAGCGGACGCTGCGGAACCTCGGTGCCGTGCTCGACGCCGCCGGGGCTTCCTTCGCGGACGTCGTCAAGACCACGGTCTTCCTGGCCGACATGGCCGATTTTGCCGCCATGAACGGGGTCTATGCCACGTTCTTCCCGGATCCGCCACCCGCCCGCACCACGGTCCAGGTCGCGGCTCTGCCGAAGGGCTTCAAGGTCGAGATCGAGGCCATCGCACGGCGCCCCTAGGTGGCCCGGTCTCGCTTGACGGTCCCGAGGGGCCGCCCATACCATCCGGCGACCACCTGATGAGACAGATCGACCGCCCGTCGGGCTTCGGATGCAGCGGGGGCGAGCAGCGCCCCGCGCACGCCCGGCGCCGCGCATGAACCCTCCAAGTCCCGAGCCCTCGGGGCCGACCTTGACCGCCTCCACCGGCCACCCGGCAGCCGTCGTGCTCGCCGCCGGTCTTGGCACGCGGATGAAGTCGACAAGGCCCAAGGTCCTCCACGAGCTCTGTGGCCGGCCGATGCTGGCGTACGTCCTCGACGCGTGGCGGGGACTGATCGATCCGACGGCGGACGCCCGGCCGGTCGTCGTGTACTCCCCGGCGGTGGCGTCGCTGACGAGCGTCTTCGACGATCAGGCCGCCTTCGCGTTGCAGGAGGCACCGCAGGGCACCGGGGACGCGGTGCGCGCTGCCCTCGCCGAGGTCGCCGCCGACGCGGCGGAGATCCTCGTGCTGTACGGCGACGTGCCGCTCATCACCAGCGACGACCTGCGGGCGGTGCTCGATGCTCGCCGTGAGGACGACGCCGCCGTCTCGATCGCCACGGTCTTCGCGGCCGATCCGGCCCAGCTCGGGCGGGTCGTGCGCAGCGACTTCGGGACGGTCGAGTCGATCATCGAAGCCAAGGATGCGACCGATGAGGAGCTGGCGGGCAACGAGGTCAACGCCGGGCTGTACGCGTTCGATGGGCCGTGGTTGCGTCGGCGCATCGTCGGCCTCGAGCCGTCGCCTACGACCGGCGAGCTGTATCTGACCGATCTCGTCCGGATGGCCCGTGAGGACGGTCGGCTGGTCAGCGCCGTCGCGTTCGAGGACGACGGCCGGTTCGACGGCATCAACGATCGCTCGCAGCTGGCCGCCGCGGAATGGAGCCTGCGAGTTCGTCGCAACGAAGAGCACATGCGCGCCGGAGTCACGATGCGCGACCCCTCGACGGTCTACCTCGACTGGGACGTCGTGCTGGATCCGGACGTCACCATCGAGCCGAACGTCATCCTGCGTGGCGCGACCTCGGTCGGGCAGGGGACCGTCATCGGCGCCGGCAGCCAGGTCGTCGACAGCGTCGTCGGTCGCGACGCCCGTGTCTGGGCGTCGGTGGTCGAACGCTCGACCATCGAGGACGGGGCGACCGTCGGTCCGTTCAGCCACCTGCGGCCGGGCAGCGTCGTCGGTCGGGGCGCCGAGGTCGGCAACTACGCCGAGCTCAAGAACACCCACCTCGGCCCGGGCAGCAAGCAGCACCATGTGAGCTACCTGGGTGATGCCGAGATCGGCGAAGGCGTGAATATCGGCGCCGGCACGATCACCGCCAACTACGACGGGGTCCGCAAGGCCCACACCACGATCGGCGACGGCGCGTTCATCGGCGTCGACACGATGATCGTCGCGCCGCGCGAGATCGGGGCCGGCGCCAAGACCGGCGCCGGGGCCGTCGTCACCAAGGATGTGCCACCGGGCAAGCTCGCGGTCGGGGTGCCGGCGCGGATCCGCGAGCCTCGCCCGAAACCGTCGGAACCCGCCGCGGACGATCCATCGGCGTGAACATCCCGGTCGGGGAGCTCCTCGTCATCGTCCTCCTCACCCTGTTGGAGGCCTTCTTCGTCGCCGCCGAGATCGCTCTGGTGTCGGTCCGGCGCAGCCGCATCGACCAGCTGGTCGAGGAGGAGCGCTCCGGCGCCCGGCGCGTCCGACGCCTGCTCGACGAGCCCGGCAGATTCCTGGCGGTCTCACAGCTCGGGCTCACGTTCATCGGCTTCTTCGCCTCGGCGTTCGCCGCTGTCAGCCTGTCCGAGCAGTTGAGCGGCCTGCTCACCGGGGCCGGCGTGTCCCCTGGCACGGCCGATGGGCTCGCCCTGCTGATCGTGACCGTCTTGTTGGCGCTGTTCACGATCGTCTTCGCCGAGCTGGTCCCCAAGACCCTGGCCCTCGCCAACGCCGAGCGTTTCGCCATCGCCCTGTCGCTCCCGATCGAGTTCCTGGCCCGCGCCTTGGGCCCGGTCATCGCGGCCCTGACCGGGATCACCAACGCGGTCACGCGCCTATTCGGGGCCAATGTCTCGAACGAGGCCCAGATCACGGCCGAGGAGCTGCGCCTGATCGTCGAGCGCGGCGGCGAGCAGGGCGTGCTCGAGGCTGAAGAGGAGCAGATGATCAACGCGGTGATCGAGCTCGGGACGCGGCGCGTCCACGAGGTGATGGTCCCGCGCACGTCGATGGTCGCGCTCAGCGCGGAGTCGACCATCGAGACGGCGATCGACGAGATCGTCGCCGAAGGCCACAGCCGGATCCCGGTGTACGAGGACTCGGTCGACGAGATCATCGGGATCGTCTACGCCAAGGACCTGCTCCCGTTCGTGAAGACCGGATCGCCGGAACCGCCGCCGATCCGGACGCTGTTGCGAACGCCCGTGTTCGTGCCGGAGTCGATGACCGTCGACGATCTGCTCCACGAGTTGCAGCGCCGCAAGGTCCACATCGCCATCGTGCTCGACGAGTACGGTGGGACGGCCGGGCTCGTGACCATCGAGGACCTGCTCGAGGAGATCGTCGGCGAGATCCAGGACGAATACGACGCCGAGGAGCCGATGATCGAGCGGCTGTCCGACGACGAGGCGCGGGTCGATGGGCGAGCGTCCGTCGACGATCTGGCCGAGCTCTTCGAGACCCAGGTGCCGCTCGAGGACGAGGACGAATACGACACGGTCGGCGGTCTGATCTACCACCGCATCGGCGGCGTGCCCAAACCTGGGGACGAGGTCGCGGTCGACGGACTGCGCCTGACCGTCGAGTCGACGGACGGCCGGCGGGTGTCGAAGGTGCTCGTGGTGCGATCGCGCCCCGATGAAGGCCCCGAGGACGACGAGGCCGACCGGTAGGGTTTGCGCCGCTCCGTGCGCTCCGCAGTTCCGCGCCGCGCGGGCGTTCCGCCCGAGGCGCCCCTCAATGCCGCGCCGTTCCGCGCCGTTCCGCGCGGCACCTCACCTATGCCGGGACGACGCGACCCCCAGTCTCGTTCTGGCGCCGAAGTGACGCGCTAAGCGCTCCTCGGGCCAATCCCGCGACTCGCAGACACGGATCCGGTCCGACACGACCCGATCGGGCCGTCTCCGGCGCAAGACGCGACTCTGGGTCGCGGGTCGCTCCGCCGACCGACGCTCTCCGCCGACTGACGCCTAGGCCGAGATCACCCCGACGATGATCTCCTCGAGTCGCGCCCGAGCCGCCGGCTCGACGACGCCCGCGGCATCGAGCTCGGCCAGTGCCTCGTCCCGATACCGGAGCGCGGCGTCGCGGGTGTAATCCCGAGCCCCGACCCGCTCGAGGATGTGCACGATCTCGTCCAGGTCCTCCGGCGACGGTCCGTCGGAGGCGTACAGCTCAAGGAGTCGGTCGCGGTCGGCGGGTCCGGCATGTTCGACCGCGTAGATGACCGGCAGGGTCTTCTTCTTGTGCGCCACGTCCGACGGGTTCTTCCCGGTTGCCTGTTCCGCGCCCCAGATGCCGAGCAGGTCGTCGTTGAGCTGGAAAGCGATGCCGAGGGCCCAGCCGAAGGCTCGATACCGGGCGATGACGGCGTCATCGTCGGTGGCGAGCAGGGCGCCCGCCTCGATCGATGCCGCGATCAGCGCGGCGGTCTTGCGACCGATCATGTCGAAGTACGCGTCGACCGACATCAGCGCGTCGGATTCGCTCGTCGCGATATCGATGTACTGGCCTTCGCACAGGGCCAGGCACGTCTCGTCGAAGAGGCGCATCAGCCGGAGGACCTTGGCGTCGGAGAACCCGAGGTCGGTCAGCCGGTGGAGCGCGATGCGCGACAGGCTGAAGAGCGTGTCGCCGGCATTGATGGCCTGGGGCACCCCGTGCACGGTCCAGAGGGTCGGCCGATGGCGGCGTTCCGTGTCGCCGTCCTCGATGTCGTCATGGACGAGACTGAAGTTGTGTCCCAGCTCGGCGGCGGCAGCGCCGGGCAGCGCCCGCGCATGATCGCCCGCGATCGACGCGTAGGCGAGCAGGCCGAGCAGCGGGCGGATGCGCTTGCCGCCGTTCGCGCCGCGACCGTCGAGCGCGAGGTGGTAACGGACCATCTCGTAGAGCCCGTGGGTCGACGGGTCGCGGTCCTGCACGAGCCGAAGGATCTCGCCCTCGGTGTCGGCGATCAGCTGCGCGAGGTCCAGCTCGGGGGACACGGTCGTCATCGGCCGCAGTGTACAACGAAACGTGTTCGTCCAAGGTAGCCTGTTGGCCCGAAGCCGGTCGCGGGGTGATGACGCCGGCGCGGGGGACGCGACCGCACCGGCGTCTGAGGCTGGATACGCGGCCGGTCGGCGATCGGATGTCCCAGCCGCCACCGTGCTACCGTCGGGGCGAGATGCCGGTCCCGCGACGCTACACGACGGATGCCATCGTGCTGTCGCGCTTCGACCTCGGCGAAGCCGATCGGGTCCTGACCCTGATCACGCCCGCCGGTGGCAAGTTGAAGGCGATCGCCAAGGGCATCCGGCGGCCGACCTCCCGGCTCGGCGGCAGTCTCGAGCCCTTCGCCGAGCTGAACGTCGCGCTGGCACGGGGGCGGACGTTCGACGTCGTCACCCAGGTCAGTGTCGGGCACGCCTGGCTGCGGCTGCGCGACGACCTCGAAAGCGCGGCCACGGCCTGGTACCTCGCCGAGCTGGCCGATCGCTCGCTCGAGGAGCGCCATGCGGCCGAGCCGCTGTATGCGCTCCTGCGGCGGGCGTACGAGCTCCTCGACGCGGGGATGGCGCCCGCCCGGGTCGCACGCTGGTACGAGATGCACCTGCTGGATGAGCTGGGCGTCCGTCCGGAACTCGACCGGTGCGCCGAATGCGATCGGATGCTCGAGGCCGATGAGCGCTTCCGCTGGGTGCCGCCCCTCGGTGGTGTCGTCTGCGATCGATGCCCCGGGCCATCGCATGACCGGACCGGGCTGAGCCTGGAGGCACTGAAGCTGCTGAAGGCCTATCAGCGGCTCGACATCGAGGCCATCGCCGGACTCCGCCTGGCGGCGGCCACGGAGCGTGACGTCGAGATGGCCTTGCGGGAGTTCGTTCGCCAGACGCTCGAGCGCGACGCCCGGTCGCTGGCCTTCCTCGACGAGGTCCGCGAGCCGCTCCCCGCGCATTGATGGCGTCCCGGGTTCGTCGGCTGGGCGCGGCGGCCGTCGGCGTGGCGTTGACAGGTGCCACAGCCGGCATCGGCGCCACCGTCGCTGGTCCCGCGGCCGTCGCATTCGTCGAGCGCCGCCGGAGCCGGGTCCATCAGCGCGGCCCGTACCGCGCCTCTCCTCGTGCCGAGGAGCTGCATCGTTCCCTGACCGTGGTCGACCTGCATGCGGACTCGCTGTTCTGGGGCCGGGACCTGTTACGGCGTTCGCGTCGGGGCCACGCCGACGTGCCCCGGCTGATCGCCGGCAATGTCGCGCTGACCGCCATGGCCGTCGCGACCAAGGTCCCGCGTCGGGTCAACCTCGCGCGCAACGACGACACGACCGACGACGTGACACTGCTCGCCATGGCCGGCCGGTGGCCGCGGGCGACCTGGCACAGCCCCCTGGCCCGGGCGCTTCATCACGCGGCGCGCCTCCGAGCGATGGCCGCCGACTCGGCAGGTCGGCTGACGGTCATCGAGACCCGGGCCGGCCTGGACGCCTACCTGGCCCGCCGGGCCACCGACCCCGACATCACCGCTGCCTTTCTCGCGATCGAGGGCGCCCAGGCGCTCGAGGATGACCTCGCGAACCTGGAGATCCTGGCCGCGGCCGGGTATCGGATGCTGTCTCCGACCCATTTCGTCGACACGTTCGTCGCCGGGTCGGCGCACGGTCTCGTGCAGGGCGGCCTGACCGAAGCCGGCCGCGAGTTGCTGTCGCAGATGGAATGGAGCGGCCTGATCGTCGACGTGGCGCACGCAAGTTCGGCCACCATCGACGACGTCCTGTCGATCGCCACGAGGCCAGTCGTCGCCTCGCACACGGGTGTGCGTGCCGCCGTCCCGGGGGTGCGTAACCTGCCGGACGACCAGGTCCGGGGGATCGCCGCGACCGGCGGCGTCGTGGGCATCGGCTTCTGGCCGGTCGCCTGCGGCGGCGAGGACGCCGCGTCGATCGCTCGGTCGATCGCGACGGCCGTCGATCTCGCGGGCGCGGAGCATGTCGGCCTCGGCTCCGACTTCGACGGTGCGGTGCCGACCCCGTTCGACGCGTCCGGCCTGGTCCAGCTGACCGATGCGCTGCTGGCGACCGGGTTGGGTGACGCTGAGGTCGCGGCGGTGATGGGCGGGAACGCCCTCCGGGTCATCCGCGCTGGATTGCCGGCGTGAGCCGGAGCGTGATGACGTAGGGTTCGGTCACCGGGGTAGGCGGGGCGGCCCAGGAGGGCACGGGACGTGGATCTGCCGATGGTGGTGTTGCGCTTCTTCCACATCGTGTCGGGTGCGCTGTGGTTCGGTTCGGCATTCGTGTTCGTGGGGTTCGTCGCTCCGACCGTCGCGGAGATGGGTCCGTCGAGCGGTTCGTTCATGAGTCTTCTCGTGAAGAAGCACCGGCTCGGTTCGGTCTTCAACGTGCTCATCGCGACGACGGGGATCGCCGGCTGGCTGATGTGGTTCGTGCTGGTGTCGCGCTACACGCCCGCCCAGTGGTTCGGGCACCCCTATGGGTTGGTCCTCACGACGGGCGCCGTGCTGGGGACGATCGCCGGCGTCCTCGGGATCGCCGTGGTGGGCCGCAACGTCAGCCGGATCATCGAGTTGGGCGACCAGATCCGTGCGGCTGGGACGGCGCCGTCGCCGGAGCAAGGGGCGCAGCTGGCTCGCCTCGGTGCCGCCGTCGCGACCTACAGCCGGATCGTGCTGGGGTTGCTGTTCGTCGCGGTGGGCGCGATGGCGGTCGCCGAATACTGGTAGGTCCCCGGGCCCTCGGACCGACGAGGACCGGGCGCTGCTAGATTCGCCGTGACCAGTTCCCGCGCGGCCCTGCCACGGTCGCGTATCAGCGGAGACCGTTCCTCGTGACCACCCAGCTGCCCGAACCGGACGACGTCGCGCCTGCCGTCCGCGACCTCGACACCATCGTGTCGCTCGCCAAGCGGCGCGGGTTCGTCTTCCCGTCCTCCGAGATCTACGGCGGCATCAATGCCGTCTGGGATTACGGCCCGCTCGGCGTCGAGCTCAAGAACAACGTCAAGCGCGCCTGGTGGCGGACGATGGTCCAGGAACGCGACGATATCGTCGGGTTGGATGCCGGGATCCTGATGCACCCCCAGGTCTGGGTCACCTCCGGTCACGTCGGATCGTTCAGCGATCCGCTGGTCGAATGCGCGACCGACCACCGTCGATTCCGGCTCGACGAGCTGCCCGGCACCGAGGGCCTGTCGGCGAGCGAGCTGCGCGACCCCGGCATCGTCGAGAAGCTCGGGCTGCGCTGCCCGGTCGACGGCGGGCCGCTCTCGGCTCCGCGCCGGTTCAACCTCATGTTCAAGACGTTCATGGGTCCGGTCGAGGAGGAGGCCGCGGTCATCTATCTGCGCCCGGAGACCGCCCAGGGCTCGTACGTGAACTTCAAGAACGTCCAGCAGTCGTCACGCAAGAAGCTGCCGTTCGGGATCGCCCAGATCGGCAAGTCCTTCCGCAACGAGATCTCGCCCGGGAACTTCGTCTTCCGGATGCGCGAGTTCGAGCAGATGGAGATGCAGTACTTCGTCCGCCCGGATGCCGAGGCCACGGCAGCCTTCGAGACATGGCTGCCGGCGAGGCGGGCGTGGTACGAGCGGTTCGGCGTCAGCCCCGCCCGGCTGCGCCTCCGCGAGCACGCTCCCGACGAGCTGGCCCACTACGCGAAGAAGGCCGTTGACGTCGAGTATCGATTCCCGTTCGGCTGGAAGGAGCTCGAGGGCGTCCACAACCGTGGCGACTTCGACCTGTCGCGTCATGCCGAGGCGTCCGGCGAGTCGCTCGACTACTTCGACCAGGCGAGCGGGGAGCACCTCATCCCGTGGATCGTCGAAACGGCCGCCGGGGCGGACCGGGCGGCGTTCACGTTCCTGATCGACGCCTACCGCGAGGAAGAGGTGCGCGGCGAGACGAGGGTGTCGCTGGCGCTCCATCCGGACCTTGCTCCGTACAAGGTGGCGGTACTGCCTTTGCTCAAGAAGCGGCCCGAGATCGTCGAGCTCTGCCATCGCATCAAGACCGACCTGCAGCGCCACACGATGGCCGTCTACGACGACACCGCGGCCATCGGCAAGCTGTATCGACGCCAGGACGAGATCGGGACGCCGTGGTGCGTCACGGTCGATGTCGATTCGCTCGAGGACGGGGCGGTCACGGTGCGCGACCGCGACTCGATGACCCAGGAGCGGGTGCCGGTCGAGGGCGTCACCCGACTGATCCTCGACCGGTTGGCGGCGGCACGGACCGTGTGATGGCGGCGGATCGTGCCGGCGCAACCGATCCAGCGCGCGATGGGTTCTGGGTAATGATGGATACAACGAGCTCGATCGTGGCGTTCGAGACCGAGCTCGGCGTGTGCGCCGTGCGCTGGACGGACGCCGGCATCGCCAGCGTCCGACTACCCAGTAACGCGACCACGGGGCTCCCGCGGGACGATGGCGCGCATGTGCCGGACACGGTTCGTGGTGCGATCGACGGGATCATCGCCGTCCTCAGCGGCGCGCCCGTCGACCTCGGGTTCGTTGCGCTCGACGAGCGCGGGATCGACCCCTTCCGGCGAGCCGTCTACAGGGCGACAAGGTCGATCCAAGCGGGCTCGACCGCGACGTACGGCGACATCGCACGGGCGATCGGCCAGGCCGGAGCGGCACGCGACGTCGGCGTGGCACTCGCGAGCAACCCGTTCCCGGTCGTAGTTCCGTGCCACCGTGTCGTCGGCGCGAACGGCAGGCTCACCGGTTTCTCGGCGCCAGGCGGCCTCGCCACGAAGCGTCGCATGCTCGAGCTCGAAGGTGCGCCCGGCTATGGCCAGCAGCACCTGTTCGGGTAGGGCGGCGACGTGACGGTCGGGGCGCGCGGCTCCGAGGATGAGGTCGCCGCCTCTGACGGCGGGGTTTCGACGCCGACGCCCGCATGACGTCGATGGGACTCACGGGCGTCGTCAACGACTGGCTGGCCACGCTCAGCACCGACCAGCGTGCTCAGGCGATGTTCCGCTTCGACGATCCGGAGCGATCCGTCTGGGCGTACACGCCGGGCGACCGTCTCGGTCTCGCCCTCCGCGACATGCGGCCCGAGCAGCGCGCCGCGGCCCTCGGCGTGGTCGACGTCACCATGAGCGTGCGCGGCGCTCGTGAGCTGCGCGACGTCATGGCCCTGGAGAAAATCCTTGGCGCGATCGAACGTGACGAGGGGCGATCGGACTGGTTGCGGCGCGACCCGGAGCGCTACTGGTTCGCGGTATTCGGAGATCCGGGTGATCGTGGCGGCCACACACCATGGATGTGGCGGGTCGGCGGCCACCACGTGGCGATCAGCATGACGGTCGTCGACGACCGGGTCATCGCCAGCGCACCGTCGTTCCTGGGCGCGAACCCAGCCATCATCCCGAATGGGGCTCGCGCCGGCGAGCGGACGCTCACCGGGGAGGAGACCCTCGCTCGCGAGCTCGTGATCGGGCTTCCCGAAACCGCTCGCGCTACTGCGATCGTCGATCCGGTGGCCCCGCCAGACATCCTGACCACGAATGCCGCCCGGGCCGACGGCGCGCGGGTGCCACGCGGGATCGTGCACGCCGACATGCCCGGCGACGCACAGGTCAGATTGGAGGCACTGATCCGGTACTACCTGGGCCGCGCACCGGACCACATCGCCGCCGACGAGTGGCGACGAGCAGTCGCCGACGATATCGCCGAGACGTCCTTCGCGTGGGCCGGCCCACTCGAACCCGGGCGTGGCCACTACTACGCGGTGCGCGGCCCGCGCTTCCTCATCGAGTACGACAACACCCAGAACGGCGCGAACCACATCCACGCCGTGTGGCGCGACCTGGCCAACGACTGGGGCGAGGACCTTCTGGCCGCCCATTACCGGACCGGGCATCGCTCACCGCGCCCCGGTTGAGCGGCGGTGAAGTGCCTCACTTCACCATCTGGGCGTGGATGATCAGCGGGTCGGTCGATCGCTGTGGGTGCTCCGTCGCGGGCGCGGCCTTCGGCAGGCCGACGTCGCGATCGCAGCGGGCGTCTCGCAGTCGGTCGTGTCCGACATCGAGCGTGGTCGGCTTCCGGGCGTGACTCTGGGGACGCTCCGGCGAGTCTTCGGGGCGGTGGACGCTGGATTCGAGGGCGCGGTGCTGTGGCGGGGTCACGGGCTGGAGCGCGCACTCGATGCGGACCATGCGCAGCTGGTCGGGCTGGCGAGCGAACGTCTGCGCCGCGACGGCTGGGAGGCGATGCTCGAGGCGAGCTATTCCGTATATGGGGAGCGTGGCTCGATCGATGTGCTCGGGGGTCTGCATGACCGTCGGGCTGTCGTCATCGAGGAGGTCAAGACCAGCCTCGTGTCCATCGACGCCACGTTGCGCAAACTCGACGAGAAGGCCCGGCTCGTTCGCGACGGACTGTGTCGGGAACGGTTCGGCTGGGACCCATCCTGCGTCGGCCGAGTGCTCGTGCTGCCGGACACGACCACGGCCCGTCGCGCCGTTGCGCGCGAGACCCGGACGCTTGGGATCGCGCTGCCGATGCGCGGCGGGGACGTGCGCAGTTGGCTGCGCCGGCCTGACGGCGATCTGGCCGGGGTCCTCTTCCTGCCCGTCGGGGCCCGCATGGTCCCAGCTGCGGCGCGCCGTCGGATCCACCGACCGCCCGACCCCGGATATCGCTGAGGCCGATCCTCGGCGCCCAGGCGCGGGTCCGCGGCGTACTCGCCCCGACGTGTCCGCACCGGATATCGCCCGCGACGATGCGCGGCAGGATCCCGTGCGGCGGTCGCGCCGTGGATCGACTGGAGCGGTATGCGGTGGATCGGCCGGCGGCGGTCGCGCCGTGGATCGACTGGAGCGATATCCGGTGGTTCGGCCGGCGGCCGTCGCGCCGTGGATCGACCAGAGCGATCGCGGGTTGGATCGAATCGGACGCCGGTCGCCCGACTATTGGTCGGCGTTCGCCTCGGCCGCCTCGATCGCCGCTTCCAGATCTGCGCCCGCCACGCCGCGCGGCTCCTTGCCCTTCGGCCAGTACAGCTCCTTCTTGACTGCGTCCTCGGGCATGCCCAGCCCGAGCAGCGTCGCCTCCGCGGCGAGGATCATGTCCGGATTGCCGCACAGGTAGGCGATCGTGCCGTCGGTCGTGAGGCCCATCTCCTCGAACACGCCCTCGACGATGGACTCCGCGCGTCCGGTCCGGCCCTCCCACCCGGCGTTGAGCGGGTCGCTCGGACGCGACACGGTCGGCACGTAGCGAACCGGATAGTCGCCGCTCGACTCCCAGCCCTCGAGCAGCGACCGATAGCCCAGGTCGCGCTCATAGGAAACCCCGTTGATGAACACGGCTCGGCGTGGCGTCCCGGCCGCGAGGGTCTCGCGCATCATCGCCACGAACGGCGCATTGCCGGTTCCCGACGAGATGAAGAGATGGACGCGGTCGTCATCGGGCTCGAGCAGGAACTTGCCCTTGGGCCCGATCATCCGCATCCGGTGGCCGAGCGGCAGATCCCAGAGGACCGGCGTGAACGTGCCGCCCTGGACCAGGCGCAGGTACAGCTCGTAGCCGGTCGTGCCGGCGACCCGGGGAGCGGAAGCCACCGAATAGGGCCGTTGCACGATCTTGCCGTCGATGAACACGCCGATCGTCATGTACTGGCCGGGTTCGAACGGCGTCGGATCGCCGTCGAACTTCACCCAGAAGTAGGCGAGGCTCTCGTGCTGGTCGACGCGGTCGATGAGCGACGCGTTGTAGCGCTCATCGTCGGTGGCGACCTGGCCGCTGGCGGCGGCGACGTTGGCAAGCTCGGTCATGACACCGCGATGGTACCGCTCGGACCGGCGGCGGCGGGCGCGGTCGGTGGGCGCGGCCGGGGGCGGCGCCTGGCTCGCCACCGTTGAGACATCGATGCGACCCGGAGACGACGAAGCGGGCGAGCCCGTGGGCCCACCCGCTTCGATCGCCACGGACGTCAGGCCGGGTCGCCCGTCCCGCGACAGCTGACCTTGGGGTTCCAGTCCTGGAAGATCCCGGACGGGTTGTTGCGCCACAGCCACAGATGCCGCTCGTAGAAGTCGGGCAGCCCGTAGCGGTTGCCGGCCGGCACCAGCCGGAGCCGCTGGCCGAGCACGGTCGGCACGGTCCCGGGATGGACCGCGTCCCAGGCGGCCTTGATGACGACGTATTCCATCCCGACGAACTTCCAGCCGCCACCTGGCTTGGGGGCGTACATCAGCGCCTCGGGATGGAGCGGGTCGATCTCGGGATCCCCGACGAGCGACCCCTTCACGAAGTGTTGCCCCATGGCACCGACGCCCCGGGTCTCGTTGTCGGTACAGATGTAGAAGCGGCCGTATCCATCGCGCAGGGCGGCCGACAGGTTCTGGTACTTGACGGTCGCCTGGCGGACGTCGGCCAGGGTCACCCCGGCCCGGCCGGCGGACACCCCGGAGACCGTGCCGAGCACGGCCGTGATCGCGATCGCCGGCAGGACGACCCGCCGGACGAAGGGGACGATTCGCACTTAGACCTCCACCGTAAGCTCGTAGACCTCGGGCGTCGGATGCCCGGCCCGTTCGTGGATCCGCATCACGGCCTCGCGTGACGGGCCCGTCGCCAGGCAGAAGACCTTGCCCGCATCGGGGTCCATCCAGGCCTTCTCGAAATGGACGTCCTCGTCCTTCTCGATCGCCAGATCTCGGTCATGGGCCTCGCGGAGCTGATCGCCGCTGACCCCGAAGAACCCCGAATGCACGTCCATGAACTGGCCCATCGTCGCCTCCGATCCCCCTGGCCGACCCCAGTGGCCGACCCGTTGGCACGCGACGTTGGCGGCGCGACCGATGCCCGTCATCGGTCGTTCGACCGATGGCCCGCGATGACGCGCCCTACGTGGCTGCCGTTTCGCGCAGCGATCCGCCGAGCCGCCTGTAACGACCCGCGAACGCGAACGTCGGTTTCACGAACGCTCGGCCGATGGGCCGGGATTCCGAGAAGGAGCGCGCCATGTTTGCTCGACCGCGACCCCCAGTCGTCGGGGTTTCCGTCCTCGCGGTGGCCATCGCCCTCATCGTTGCGGCGTGCGGCGGCGACAACACGGTCAAACCGATCGTGAGCCCCTCGTCGGGTGTCTCGCCGGCGGCATCGGTCGCGCCGTCAGCGGCGACGTCGGCGGTGGAGCCACCACCGACATCGACACCGCAACCGACGGCCACTCCTTCGGTCGATGTAGCCAAGGCGTTCGTTGCATCGCTCAGTCGCGGCCTGTCGGCCGAGGCGCGACTCGACGGGTCGGTCACGGTCGGCGCGATCTCGCTGCCCGTGTCGGGGACATCGCTCCTCGCTGGCCGCGATTCGCACCAGACGATGACCATCACGACCGGCGCTCGAGCGCAGGTCACCGAGACCATCACGGTCGACGGCCAGTCCTACACAAAGCAGGGCAAGCTCTGGTTCGCCAAGCCGGCGAAGGGCGGCGGTGACCTCGGGGCGGTCCTGAACGCCCTGTCGTCGCTGGTCGACACGGGGACGGAAACGAAGGACGGTCGCAACCTGCATCGACTGGCGCCGCCGCCCGGCACCGCCATCCCGATGTCGGCGCTCGGCGCGGCATCGGCCGGCGCGACGGACGGGAATGTCGCGCTCGAGTTCTACGCCGAGGACGACGGCACGCCGGCGATCATCTCCCTCGACGCGTCATGGACGCAAAAAGTCGGCAAGGTCGACCAGCCCGCGTCGATGCACCTCGACATGTTCCTGTCGCGGGTCGGTCAGACGATCACCATCGCGCCACCCGAGACCGTCTGGGTCACGACGGCGTCGAGGCGCCTGGGCTACAGGGTCGCGCGGCCCTCCGATTGGGACGTCGAGTTCGCGAAGAAGGCCACGGCGAACGACTGGTTCTATGGGCCCGATGGCGACGTGGTCGGGGTCTACCGAGAGGCGAACTGCCGGTGCAAGCTCAACGCGATCTCGGCGGAGTTCATCCGCTACGAGCGAACGCATGTCAAGAGCTTCAAGGTCGTTTCGAATTCGGCCGCCAAGGTCGGCGGGCTACGGGCTCGCGTGATCGAAAGCCGCGGCACGTACCCGAACGGGCGATCGTGGGACCTGACCTATCTCGTGGTACGGGGCCGGGCTGCCTATGTGCTCGACTACAGCTCGGACGCGCCCCTGACGGCGCAGGACCGCGCGACGGCAGCCGACATGATCGGATCGGTGGTCTTCAGGTAGTGGTCGGTCCCGGGCCAAGTAGCTGATCGACGCCGCCCGGGACCTCCGTCACCCACCCGCAACCGAGCACGCCGGGTCGCAACGGTACAATCGGCGCCTCTGAACCGATCACCACTTGAGCATCGACCCATGCGCGGGCGCGCGACCCACGGTCCGAGCCCCGGCCCGAGCCCCGGTCCGCCCGCCCGACCCGGAGGACCTGCCCCGATGACGTCGACCGCGATCCCGACCGCCGACCGCGCCCACCGAGCGGCCAAGCGCTACATCTACGCGTGGGGCGAGGGGACGGCGGAGGGGAACGCCGCGATGCGCGACCTGCTCGGCGGAAAGGGCGCTGGCCTGGCCGAGATGACCAAGGCCGGGCTGCCGACCCCACCGGGGTTCACGATCACGACCGAGGCCTGCAACGA
Organism: Candidatus Limnocylindrales bacterium; assembly: GCA_035688805.1. Lineage (GTDB taxonomy): Bacteria > Chloroflexota > Limnocylindria > Limnocylindrales > CSP1-4 > SPCO01. The sequence continues at coordinate 649 of DASSMQ010000027.1, read as the reverse complement.
CTACTTCGCGGCGGGCGAGCGATTGCCCGACGGGCTCTGGGACGATGTCCTGGAGGCGGTCAAGGAGGTCGAGCGCCGCACCGGCAAGGGCTTCGGCGACCCGGCCAATCCGCTCCTGGTCAGCGTCCGCTCGGGGGCCAAGTTCTCGATGCCCGGGATGATGGACACCGTCCTCAACCTCGGCCTCAACGAGGAGACCCTGCAGGGCCTGATCGCCCTCACCAACAACGAGCGCTTCGGCTGGGATGCCTACCGCCGCTTCATCCAGATGTTCGGGCGGATCGTCATGGAGGTCGCTGGCGATCGGTTCGACCATGCCCTCGAAGCGGCGAAGCGCCGTCACGGGGCGACGCAGGACACCGACCTCGATGCCGGCGCGCTCCGCGAGCTCGTGGCTGAGTTCAAGTCGATCGTCAAGGCCGACACCGGCCGCGACTTCCCGGACGACCCGTACGAGCAGCTCGACCTTGCCATCAAGGCCGTCTTCGCCAGCTGGTTCGGCAAGCGGGCCCGCGACTACCGCAAGAACCAGGCCATCCCCGACGACCTCGGCACGGCGGTGAACGTGGTGACGATGGTGTTCGGCAACATGGGCGACGACTCCGGCACCGGCGTGGCGTTCACCCGGGACCCGAACACCGGCGAGAAG
>DASSMQ010000026.1:0-16858 GCA_035688805.1 Candidatus Limnocylindrales bacterium | reverse complement strand
GCCGGCCGCGCGACCATCGGCGCCGGCAAGTCGGGCATCAAGGTCAACATGGTCGGGGTATCCGCGTCCAGCCGCGTCTTCGCGGTGCTCCATTCGAATCGCGCCGGCCGGTTCGTCCGCGCCGTCGTGCCGACCACCGGCTCATTCACGATCTACTTGAACACGACGGTGACCTCGTCCACGTACGTCGCGTTCTTCGTGATCAACTGAGATGGCCACCACCAAGGACGCCCGGATGGGCGGACCGAGCTCGGCCGGGCCGCGGACGAGCCATCGATCGACGGCCGACTTCTCGCCGGCGAAGGTCGATCGACTGGCCGGACCGATGACCCCGAAGGCCAAAGGCCGGTCGACTGCAGGTCACGCCAACAGAGGGGCCGCTTCGGGCCCCAATACCGGAGCCCGCCGCAGCCGCTAACCGTCGACCGGTCGGATCGCCCCGAGCGGTCCGACCGCGATGACCAGCGCGATCAGCGCCGCCGCGCCGCCGAGGACCCCGAACGCGGTCGCGGCGGCCGGCGACGCCCATGCGCCCTCGACGATGGCGTGCCAGCCGACGCCGGCCCCGCCGGCAAGGAGCGCCAGCAGGAGCACGACCGCGACTCGATGCCGGCGCGGGCTCAGCGCGCTCGTCGCCAGCCACCGTTCGACGCCCTCCACCGGGAGGCGCAGCCGTCGACCGATGGCGGCAAGATCGTCGAACAGGTCAGGGTCCTGCCGCGTCGGAGTCGATCGTCGGGTCGCGCGCATCGCCGACACGATCGCTGACCAGGCGAGAACCGTCAGGACGACGCCGATCGCGACGGCGATCGACGCCCAGCTCGGAAGCCAGCCGACGCCGGCCAGCGCGACGGCGTCGGAGAGGAGCGGGGCGGACACCAGGCCAAGTGCCATCGCGATTGCGACCAACACGCGCCGTTCGCCGTCGGCCGCCTGGCCGGGGACCAGCACCCGCCGCGCCACGCGGACCCCGGCGATAGACACGACGGGAACCAGTGCGATCACGCCGAACGACGTCACGAGGTCGAAGGGGTCATCGGTGAACGGCAGCGTCTCGCGGATCGATCGGACCTGGGTCGTGACGGTGAACAGGACACCGAACCACGCAACGGCCACAGCGGTCGCCGCGATGGCGAGATCGATTCGGCGGTCGGCCTGTTCCGCCCCGTCGTCCATGGGGACGATGATAGGGCGGACCTTCTCCCCGTTGACGCCCGTCGTACCCGCGTTGACGCCCCATCGAGCCGGCGCCATACTCGATATCCGACGAAATCACTCGGATATCGAGGGCCTCCACCTGACCAGCTCCGCCGGCGCCGACGCGCCGACCGTCCACCGCCCCGTCTACCACGGATCCGGCGCCGTCTCGTTCTCGACGAAGGGCGAGTACGGCGTGCGGTTGATGGTCCAGCTCGCACGCCACTTCGGGACCGGTCCGGCGAGTCTCGCTGGCATCGCGACCGAGGAGGACCTGCCGCGCGCCTACCTCGAGCAGCTCGTCGTCAACCTGCGCGAGGCCGGACTCGTCGTCAGCACCCGCGGCGCGCACGGCGGCTACGAGCTCAGCCGCCCACCGGAGGCGATCGCGATGAGCGATGTCCTTCGCGCGCTGGAAGGCCCGATCGCCCCGATGTTCTGCGCGACCGACGATCCCGAGCACGCGACCACCTGCGACCGGTCCGCCCGGTGCACGGTCAACGTGCTGTGGGTACGCGTCCGGGACGCCATCACCTCGACCCTCGACTCGATGACCCTCGCCGACCTCGCCCCACGGCACCTGGTCGGCGTCGACGATCCCCAAGGAGCGCTGATCACCCCGTGACCGATCCCACCGCCCCTACCGCTACCCCCGACCAGCACCTGGTCATCCGCGACCTGCACGTCGCGCCGCTCGCCCACCCCGACAACGAGATCCTGCAGGGCATCGATCTGACCGTCGGCAAAGGCGAGGTCCACGCGATCATGGGCCCGAACGGGTCGGGCAAGACGACGCTCGCCTACGCGCTGATGGGTCATCCGGCCTACGTCGTCAAGTCGGGCGAGGTCATCTGGAAGGGTCGGGACATCCTGAAGCTGACCCCGGACAAACGGGCGCGGCTCGGACTGTTCCTCGCCTTCCAATACCCGACCGCCATCCCCGGGCTGAGCGTCGCGTCGTTCATCCGGAGCGCCCTCAACGCCAAGCTCCAGGGCATCGACAAGGATCCCGACATCGATCCGACCGACCCGGTCAAGGGCGGCGTGTCGATGCGCGATTTCCGCTCGAAGATGCGCGAGAAGATGGCGCTCCTCCGGATGGACGAGAGCTTCGCCACCCGATACGTGAACGAAGGGTTCTCGGGCGGCGAGAAGAAGCGCCTCGAGATGCTGCAGATGGCGGTCATCGAGCCGGAGATCGCGATCCTCGACGAGACCGACTCAGGTCTCGACATCGACGCACTGCGGATCGTCGCCGAGGGCGTCAACGCGATGCTCAACCCGGACCTCGGCGTGCTGCTGATCACCCATTACCAGCGGCTGCTGAACCACATCAAGCCCGACGTCGTGCACGTGCTGGCCCAGGGCCGGATCGTCACGAGCGGTGGGCGCGAGCTTGCGCTCCAGCTCGAGGACGAGGGATATGGGCCGACGCTTCGCGCGGCCGGCCTCGAGCTCGACGTTTCGGACGACGCGTTGCAGGTGCCCAAGGCACCCGACCTCGAATCCGAGGCCGATCGCGCCCCCGTCCCAGCTGCTCGCTAGGCCGGGAGGACCGCGATGGCCATCGAAACCTCCGATCGACCGGCGCTCGACCCGGTCGCGCTGCGCCGCGACTTCCCGATCCTCGACCAGGAGATCAACGGTCATCCGTTGACCTACCTGGACTCGGCGTCGTCGAGCCAGAAGCCGCGCGTCGTCATCGATGCCGTCGACGACTACTACCGGTCGTACAACGCGAACGTCCATCGCGGCATCTACACGATCGGCGAGAAGGCGACCGCGGCGTACGAGCGCGCGCGCGCGACCACCGCCCGGTTCATCAACGCACCCGACAGCAAAGAGATCGTGTTCACCCGCAACGCGACCGAGGCGATCAACCTGGTGGCCTACTCGTGGGGCCGGCGCAACATCGGTCGGGGTGATCAGATCGTCCTGACCGAGATGGAGCACCACGCCAACCTCGTCCCCTGGCAGCTCCTGGTCCAGGAGCAGGACGGCGACCTCGAGTTCATCCCCATCACCGACGACGGCCTGCTCAGGCTCGACGTGTTCGAGGTCCTCCTCCGACTGAAGCCGAAGCTCGTCGCGTTCACCCACGTCTCGAACACCCTCGGGACCATCAACCAGGTCCGCGAGATCACCGAGATGGCGCACGCGGCCGGTGCGCTCGTCCTGGTCGATGGCGCCCAGGCCGTGCCGCACGTCCCGGTCGATGTCCAGGCCATCGGCTGCGACTTCTACGCGTTCAGCGGCCACAAGATGCTGGCCCCGATGGGCTCGGGCGCGCTCTGGGCACGGCGCGAGTTGCTGGAAGCCATGCCGCCATTCCTGGCCGGTGGCGAGATGATCCGCGAGGTCCACCTCCGGCGGAGTGACTTCAACGACATCCCCTGGAAGTTCGAGGCGGGCACCCCGGCCGTTGGCGACGCGATCGGCCTGGGCGTCGCGGCCGATTACCTGATGGACATCGGGATGGACGCGGTACGGGCCCACGAGCGCTCGCTCGTCACCTATGCGCTCGACATCCTGCCGCGGGAGGTCCCCTCCATCGAGCTCTATGGACCGATGGACCCGGACGTCCGTGGCGGGGTCGTCCCGTTCAACCTGCCGGGCATCCATCCCCACGACGTCGCCCAGGTGCTGGACCGGTTCGGCATCGCCGTGCGAGCCGGCCACCACTGCACGATGCCGCTGCACGAACGGCTCGACCTGGCGGCCACGGCCCGCGCGTCGTTCAGTGTCTACACCACGACCGATGACATCGACCGATTGGCGAGCGGCCTCACCGAGGTGATCCGGGTCTTCGGCGGGTAGGCGGCGCGCGGCCGTGCCGCTCGCCCTTGGTGGTGCGATCGAAACGGAACTCGGAGTTCCGCGTCCGCCCACGAGCGTGCGTGGCCACACGACGCTACCGACAGCGGGTGTGGTCCAGACTACGGACCGCTTCGTGTTCATCGGCCGACATGGAACGGACAGTTCCCCGATCGAGGCGCCCGCGGGCAGGGAAACGCCCCGGCGGCAACCGCCGGGGCGTCGGCGGGGAAACAGTCCGCGCTCAGCCAGCCACGTCCTGACCGAGCGCGCCGCAGAGTGCGCTGGCGATGGACGGCTCGCGCAGGACGTCCCACGTGCCGTGTTCACCGGCTTCGAACAGGACCGCCCCGTTCTGGAGGGACAGCACGATCCGGCCGATGTTCCGCCAGACCAGGCCCTCGCCCGAGATCACGGTCCGCGACAGCATCCCGGTGATGGTCGTGGTACCGGCAACGAGGTCGTCGAAGATCGTGAAGTGGCCCGTGTGCGGCACCGATGCCCCGGTGACGCCGTTGATCAGCGTGCCGCTGTACGTGCTGTGGCGGATGCGTCGCTGCAGCGTCCCGCTCGAGTCATAGAAGGCGGTGACTCGGCATTCGCCACTCAGGTCCACGCGGACCGAGAACGTGCCGCAGTTGACGCCATAGGGGACCGGGAAGGGCGTCGCGAACCGCTCGGTCCAGGAGCACATGGTCCCGGTCGGACTCGCGTTGCATCCCGCGTCCGAAGGCGGCGCCGGTGTCAGTGTCTCGGCACCGGCGGCGGTGGCGAACGCCAGCGACAGGGTCAGCGCGGAGGCCGCCGCAAACAGCAGCCTCTGAACGAAGCGCGGGGCCCGGATGGGATCGGTCATCGGATGGTGAGCAGGCATGGTCGGATTCCTTTCAAGCGTCGTGGAGCGGCGCACCGCCGCGGGAGGCCGCGACGGTTCCCGCCGGGGCGTTCGATCGGAGCGCGGCACCGCGCTCAGTAGGGCGGGATCGACGGCGCCGCGTCCGGGCTCGAGAGCGCCCGGAGGCTCGACATGTCGGTGAAGCACTGGTTCGGTTCGACCGTCAGCGCGACGGTGTCGCCGGTGTGCTGGAACGTGACGAGACTGGCCTTGCCAACGCATCGATCGTCGCCGATCGGCCAGAAGCGAAGCTTGCCGTCGACCATCGTCACGACGTCCGCGTTGCGATAGAACGCGCCTTCGCGCGTGGCGAAGATCACGCAGTCCTGCTGGGTCTTCCAGTGATCGACGCAGAAGCGGTGGCCGGCGGGCAGGAAGTAGGTGTACTCATTGAACTCATAGGCGTCCCATGCGCCGATGAGCTCGCTCGGGACCCGCTCGCCCGGCTGGGTGGCGATCCCCGGCCAGACGAAACTGGCTGACGCCTTTGCCGCGGCGGACGCCTGCGGTCTGACGTTGTCCGGCTGACGTGAGCCGACGAAGGCGATGGCCCCGGCGACCGCCAGGATCAAGCCGATGATGGCCAGGGCGAGCCCGAGCCGCGGGACGCTCGAACGGCGTCCCCCTTGGATGACGTCCACGTGATGTCCCTCCAGGCGCGCGATCCAGGTCGGCCGAGGCCGGGCGGATCGCGTCGCGGTCGTGATCTGATCGATGAGTCCGGCCGGTGCCCGCTCGGGCGCTTCGGACTCGAGCCACGTCTGGAAGAGGCGGGCGGCGCGCTGTTCGTCGGTCATGCCGTGCGCCCCTTCCTGGCGAGTAGGTCGCGGTCATCCGCCTCGAGCGCGGACCGCATCGCGGCGATGCCGCGGTGCAGCCGCGATTTGGCGGTGCCGATCGGGATGTCCAGGATCGTGGCGACCTCGGTCAGAGGCAGCCCGATGTAGTGGTGGAGCACGAGGATCGAGCGCTGGTCGAGATCGAGGCGCGCGAATCCCCGTTCGAGTTGATCGCGTTGCGCGACGGAGAGCTCGTGGTTCGCCTGGACAGGTTCGGCCCGTTCGACCACGCGCAGCTCCACGAGCGCGCGTCGTCGCTCGCGCCGGGCCTGGTGGTAGCAGGCCCGGACGAGCAGCCGGTTCAACCAGGCGTCGACCGAATCGAGGTTGCGCACGCCCCGGATGTCGCGCCACGCTTGGACGAGCGCGTCCTGGGTCGCGTCCTCGGCTCGATCTCGATCCCGAAGGATCAGGCAGGCGATCGAATACAGTCGGCCGATCGACGCCGCGGCCAGCGCATCGAAGGCGTCATGATCGCCTCGTCGCGCCCGGTCCGCGAGGTCTCGCTGCATCGGTCACCCTCCGCGGCGCGGTCTGGGCGACCGCGTTCGGAGTCTAGTGGCGCCTCGTCGCCCGAAAGGTTCCCGATTCGGTGGCGGTGTCCTTCGTACGCGCGTAGGTGCCCGTTGCGTGATCCCACGGAATGCGCGCACGGGGCCTTCACTGGCAGAGTGACGCCACTAGGCTGCGCGCGGGAGGGCTTCGACCTGAAGGACGATGGACAGAGACGGGTGCGCGTCGGTCTCGTGGACGACCACCCGGCCATCCTCGCCTCCCTCGTGTCCGCGATCGAAGCATCGGTCGACCTCGATCTGACGGGCACCGCTCGGACCGCCCGGGAGGCCGCGGGCCTCGCAGCTCGCGTCGACGTCCTGTGTTGCGATCTCAACCTGGAGGGCAGGACCGAGGGACTCGAGGTGCTGGAGGCGATCCACGATCCAAGGTCGATGGCTGGCCCGCCTCCCGCGGTCCTGATCCTGACGGCCTACAGACAGCCGTCGCTCATCCGCGCGGCGCTCGACCGCGGAGCTGCCGGCTACCTCGACAAATCAGCCGAGGTCGGGGAAATCCTCGACGCGATCCGGACCGTGGCTCGCGGCGGCACCGTCTACTTGGCCGTCGACCTGACGCGGTCGCGCGACGTGCGTCGACGACCATCCGATCGCGAGATCCAGGTCATCGACCTCGTCGTGGCGGGCTCCACGAACGCTGAGATCGCATCGGCGTTGGGGCTTTCGGAGCGGACGGTCGAAAGTCACCTGCGACGGTTGTTCGATCGATACGGCTCGATGTCGAGGACCGAACTCGCCGTCCTTTCGATCCAGGAGGGCTGGACGCCCGGGCCGCGAGAGCCGTGATCGACCGCCTGGGGCTCCGGATCCTGGTCGTGGCCGCCGTCCTCGACGTGATCCTGGGCGGGTTGATCAGGGTGTGGGGCGTCGGCGGGCATGCGCTCGCGCCCGAGGCTGTCCTCTCGATCCTGAGCGCCGCAGCGGCGCTCTGTGTGGTCGGTCTGTCGATCGATCGACGGCCGACCGTCGCCTGGCTGGCGACGATCACGGGGCTGTCGATCGCCACCATCGACCTGGCGTCGCTGGCTCGGAGCGAGCGGCCGTCGGCGACGGCCGAGGCATGGATGTGGTGGTCGGTCGCAATCACGCTTTCGTGCGCGTTCGCGACAGGAGCGGCGGTCATATTCGCGTCTCGCCCCGGCCTACGACTCACGACCTGGGCGCCGGCGGTCGGCGTGATATTGATCGTTGGGATCGTCTTCGCCGGAGCGTGGTCGATCGCCATCCCGGGCGAGTGGAGGGTGGCTGGAGGCTCGGTCTCACTTGGAAACCTGGCAGTAGTCACCCGGCTCTTCCTCGTTGGGACCTTGGGTCACATCGCGCTCGGGGTGGTTGCCGGCGCGCGACCAGCCGGCGTGCGTGCGCGGATGTTCCTTGCCGAGACACGCCCCCGGCCGAAGTCAGCTCGCGATCGGCTGGCGCTCGCGCCGATCGCGCTGGTCGCGCTCGGCCGGGAGATGTCTCCCTGGCGTGACCGGATCGTCCGCGCCGAACGATCCGGGCGGGCACGGATCACGAGCGAGTTGCACGCAGCAGTGATCCCGGGACTGCGTCGAGCGCTCCGGGAAGCGGAGCGGACACCAAGTGATAGCACGCTCGTGACGGCGCTGCGGGACGTGCTCCAGCAGACCGAGGACATCGTGACCGCTGAGACCCTGCTGCATCTTGCCGACGGTGGACTGGTTCCAAGCCTTGAAGCATTGGCCGAGCGCATCGAGGATCGGTCGGAGGTCCGGGTCATGCTCGAGGTGCCCGACGGGGATCCGGGGTCAGGAGGGCGGCCACCGATCCGGGTAACGGAGGCCGCGGTCCGCATCGCGACCCTGGCACTGGACAACGTCACCCGGCACGCTCCGGCGGCGAACGTCAACGTCCGCGTCGTCGAGAGCCGGGACCGCCTGTCGATCTCGATCGCCGACGACGGTCCCGGGCTTCCGGACCGCGGCACACGAATGGTGCGCGGTGGTCGAGGCCTCCTGGATATGGCGACGGAGGCAGCGTCGGTGGGAGCGTTCGTGATCGTGGATACGGGTGCCGGTGGTCGAGGGACGAATGTCGAGTTCCAGTGGCCGGCGTCGAGCCGCGCCCCCGATCGATTGCGGGTCTTCCCGCAATAGATGGGCAGTCGTTCCCGCGATTTCGGACACCACGGCTCGGCCCGGATGCTCCTGCTGTCGACGCGAGGTGCGGCGACGTCGCCTCAGCGGTTGAGGCATGCGACAGGGGATGGACATGGATGGCATCCGCATGCGAGTCCGGGGCGAGTTGCCCGGCTTGATCCGCGATCAGCGAGGCCAGGGCCTGGCCGAGTACGCGCTGATCCTTGCTCTCATCGCGATCGTGGCGATCGTCGCGCTCATCTTCCTCGGCGGCCAGATCAGCTCGATCATCAGCGACGTCGGACACCGGATGTGAGTCGCGTTGTAGGCAACGCCGGCACGACGACTGTGACGGAACGATCGGGGGAACGGATGGAAGCGGTCGGTAGGATCGCGGAGCACGGGCAAGCACTCGTCGACTACGCGGCGGCCGTGGCAGTCATCGCCATGGTGGCGGTAGTCGCGCTGCTCGCGTTCGGTGGGCAGACGAGCAGGGTCCTCTCGACTGTCAGTGGTGCGGTCTGAGTTCCGCACCCGGACATGAACGTGCACGGCTGCGGGACCGATGCGACACGAAGGTGCCGTTCCGACCTCCCGCCCGTGCCGGTTCATTCGCCGATGCGGAACTGCTGGTTCCGGGCGAACGGCCGGACGTGGCAGCGGGCCCGGGTGCCGGGTTCCAGGCCAAGCTTCGGGCGGCCCCGTTCCCACCCCGCACTAAGCTGGCACGAACCAGCGTGGCCAAGGCACAGGTACGACGAAACCTGTCGGATCTGCTGGTCAGCTCCCTATGTTCGTGAGCGACGCGTGCTCACGGGGAACACTCTGGGGGCCCGTGCCGAGGCCCAGCGCGGCTCGCGGCGGCGCCGACCCCAGCGCGGAACGCGCCGCGTGCGCACCCGGACCCGCGCCGAGGCCCAGTGCGGCTCGCGGCGGCGCCGACCCCAGCGCGGCACGCGGCACGCGTCCCGCGGGAGCCCGCCACGCGGCCCGCGGCCCGCGGCACGCAGACGTGGGCCCGCCGCGGCACGCGGCACGCGTCCCGCGGGAGCCCGCCACGCGGCACGCGGCCCGCGGCCCGCGGCACGCAGACGTGGGTCCGCCACCACGGACGCGGCACGCACACGCGGTCCCCCCGCCCCTGACCCATCACCCCGGGGCGAGCGACCGCCACGTGTCGAGCGCCCACTGCCAGTCCCCTGGGTCGTCGAACTGGATCCGGATCGCCGCGCCCGACCCCGTCACGGCGCTGAAGCCCTCGAGGATGCCCACCTCGACGCCCGAGGATGCCTCGGTCATCAATCGGGCGCGACCCAGGACCTCCCCTTCGCGATGGGCGATCGCGTCCGGCCCGAGGTCGATCGCGAACTGGTCGATGAAGGCCTGGGCCGACATCGGCTCGCCCGCCGTCGTCCCGGTCGTGGTCGCCGCGAGCGTGATCGACCGGCCCGCGCCACCTCCCCACCACTCGTCGGCGGTCCGGCGCTCGGCGTACGAGCCCGGGATCTCCAGCGACCACCCCTCGTGGCTGATCCGAACGGCGTCCCGCCGATAGCCGACCGGCGGATCCGGGACCGCTTCGCGCGCCGCCCGCGCGGCCGCCTGGCGCGCCATCGGATCGGCGAGCCCACGCAACGACGCGAGCTCCGCCCAGGCGTGCCACGGATACGGCAGATCCGGGTCGGTCGGGTAGGCACGTGACAGGAGTCGATGGACTTCGTCGAAGAGATCCGCCTCGCCTTCCATCGCCGGGGCTCGCCAGCGGACCTCGATCCACATCAGCGTGAGCGCCCGATTCAGCAGATACCGAGCGTCCGTCGCGTCGGCCCACCACGGCGTGATGTCGAGCGCCACTCGGGGGTCCGCGATCGCCGACTCGAGCCAGGCCTCATCGCGCGGACCCAACACCGTCGCGATCGCATCCTCCGTGGTCACGTGCGTCCCGACCGGCATGCCGAGCGGGACGCCACGTTGCCCGCGCCGGACGCTCACCCGCGCCCGCGCCAACCGAGGGCCCAGCCACGACAGATAGAGACGCTCGACCGCGGGCCGGTCGGCAAAGGTCGTGGCGCCATCTCCCTCGGTCCAGTCGATGCCGAGCTCGGTCCCGAGCCGTTCGAGCACCCGGCCCGCGAAGCGGTGGTAGCCGGGGCCGGCCACGCCGGTCTCGCCGATCGCGGTGACCCGCCCTTCGTCGAACGCCGTCAGGACCAGCGGCGGCACTGCCGGGTGGAGGTCGACCGCGAGTTCCGTGGCGCCCGAGGCAAGCGTCCGCTGGTGGGTCGATCGGACGATATCGGCGTATTCGCCGTTCAGCCAGATGGCGGCATCGGCGACCAGCCGATCGGGCGCGGGCAGCCGCGGGATGAGTCCGCGCTTCTGGGCCTGGCCACCGACCGCGACGCCGAGATCGTCGGAGACGTTCGTAACCACCATCCCGACGATAGTCGGCGGATGCGATTCGTTCGGCGGGCGCTTCGTACCAGCGGGGGTCGACAACGGTCCGTTGCACACCGACACCGCCGGGCAGATCTGTCAATCCCGACCTCGGTGGTCGGGATTGGACATCCGCGCTACACTCGAGTCTCCCATGGACGATCTGTACCGCGACTACATCCTCGAGCACTATCGGCGTCCCCATAACTTCGGGGTGATCGAGGATGCCGACGCCTCCTATGAAGGCAGCAATCCGCTGTGCGGCGACCGGATCACGCTGATGGTCGGTGTCCACGACGGCGTGGTCGATCGCGTCGGGTTCACGGGACGCGGCTGCGCGATCAGCCAGGCGAGCGCGAGCCTGCTGACGGACGAGATCAAGGGCAAGCCGCTCAAGGACGTGGCGGCGATCCGCGCGGACGACCTCCTCGACCTCCTCGGCATCGACATCAGCCCGGCGCGGCTGAAGTGCGCGATGCTCAGCCACGACAGCCTCCAGCACGTCCTGGGCGAGCTCGGCGCCGCCGATCCCACCAACACCACCCCCAGCCCTGCCGAGGCCGGCGCATGACGCCGCCCGAGCGCTCCCCCAGGATCGAGCGCCGCTGCAGGTGTCGCCAGCCGGCCTAGCCGGCGCCGACACGATGGCTCGTCGCTCCGACGGGTCCTCGCCCGACCGACCTCCCCGCCCTGGCGGCATCAGCCGACCAGCCCGTCGAATACCGGAGCCCATCATCCCCATGCCGAAGTCCTACGCCGATCTTCTTCGCGAGGCCCGTGCCCAGATCCGCGAGGTCACGCCCCAGGAGGTCGACGCGCTGCCGACCGGCGCCGCCACCATCGTCGACGTCCGCGAGGCGTCCGAGTGGGAGCAGGGCCACCTGCCGGGCGCCCGCCACGTTTCCAAGAGCTACATCGAGCAGGAGATCGAGGCTGCCGCGCCCGACCGCAGCGCGCCCGTGATCCTGTACTGCGCCGGCGGCATCCGCTCGCTGTTCGCCGGCCAGACGCTCGCCGAGATGGGCTACACCGACGTCGCCAGCATGTCCGGCGGCTTCCAGGCGTGGAAGGGTGCTGGGTTCGAGTTCGAGACCCCGGTCGTCCTCAACGCCGAGCAGAAGCAGCGCTACAGCCGCCACCTGCTGATCCCGGAGGTCGGCTCGGCGGGCCAGAAGCGCCTGCTCGACAGCAAGGCTCTGCTCATCGGCGCTGGTGGCCTGGGCAGCCCCGCCGCGCTCTACCTGGCCGCGGCCGGGGTCGGGACGATCGGCCTCGTCGACTTCGACGTGGTCGACATCTCCAATCTGCAGCGTCAGATCGTCCACACCACCGACCGGGTCGGGGAGCGCAAGGTCGAATCCGCGCGCATCGCCATCAACGCGCTCAACCCCGACATCAAGGTCGATGTCCACGAGGAGATGCTCGTCGCCGACAACGTGGAGCGGATCATCGCCGGCTATGACGTGATCCTCGACGGCACCGACACCTTCGAGACCCGCTACATCCTCAACGACGCGGCGGTCGCGGCCGGCATCCCGGTCGTCCACGCCAGCGTCTTTCGCTTCGAAGGGCAGCTCACCACCTTCGTCCCGTACGAGGGTCCGTGCTATCGCTGCCTGTACCCGACCCCGCCACCGCCCGAGCTCGCGCCGGGCTGCTCGGTCGCCGGCGTGCTCGGCGTCGTCCCAGGCATCCTCGGCCTGCTCCAGACCAACGAGGCGCTCAAGGTCCTGCTCGGGATCGGCACGACGTTGGCCGGGCGGCTCGTGCTGTTCGACGCGCTGGAGACCGAGTTCACCGAGCTGCAGTTGCGGCGTGATCCGAACTGCCCGGTCTGCTCGGATGCGGCCGTCGAGGCGCGCCGCAGCGGACGACCCATGTCGGTAGCGACCGTCGGCGCGGATGCGCCGTTCCTGCTGACCACCACGGGCCTCGCCGGCTCGGTCTCGCCCGAGGCGCGCGCGTGAGCACGGTCTACATCCCGTCCGTCCTGCGCGCCACAGTCGGCGGCGCGAAGTCGCTCGAGGTCGACGGCAGCTCCATCCGGTCCGTCGTCGACGGACTGGTCGAGCGTCACCCGAACCTGCGTGGCCAGCTGTTGACCGATGACGGCGATCTGAACCGGTTCGTCAACGTCTATGTCAACGGCCAGGACGTGCGGTACCTGGCCGGCCTCGAGACGCCGGTCACCCCGACCGACGAGGTCCGCCTGCTGCCGGCGATGGCCGGCGGCTGAAGGATCGCTCCATGGCCGTCCCGTGGCGGCTCGACGACGCCGAGCACGATCACGCCCACGCCCACGACGACCTGATCCCGCACGGCGGCCGCTACGCCGACATCCTCGAGGCGATCGGCCATACGCCACTCGTCGAGATCCCGCGGATGAGTCCGAACCCGCGTGTCCGGGTCTTCGCCAAGCTCGAGATGCTCAACCCGACCGGCTCCGTCAAGGATCGGGTGGCGAAGTACCTCATCGAGGACCTCGAGGCGCGCGGGGTGCTTCGCGACGACTCGATCATCCTGGAACCGACCTCGGGCAACACCGGCATCGCCCTCGCGATGATCGGCCGACGCAAGGGCTACCGGGTGGCGCTCGTGATGCCCGATAACGTGACCAACGAGCGGCGCCAGATGGCGGCGCTGTTCGGTGCGGAGGTCATCGATTCGCCCGGGGCGCTGGGGTCGAACGGCGCGATCGCCCTGGCCAAGCACCTGGTCGCCCGCGACGAACGATTCGTGATGCCGTACCAGTACGGCAACGCGGCCAACCCGCAGGCGCACTACGAGACCACCGGCCCGGAGATCCTCGCCGACTGCCCCGAGATCGACGTCTTCGTGGCCGGCCTCGGGACGGGCGGCACGCTGATGGGGGTATCGCGCTATCTGCGCGAGCACAAGCCAGGCATCCGGATCGTGGCCGTCGAGCCGCAACCCGGCGAGAAGGTCCAGGGCCTCCGCTCGCTCGATGAGGGATTCGTCCCCGAGATCCTCGACCCCTCGATGATCGACGCCAAGTACCTCGTCTCGAACCTGGATGCCCTGACCGCATTGCGCGAGCTCGTCTTCCGAGAGGGGATCTTCGCGGGGCCGTCGTGCGGTGCGGTGTTGGTGGCGACGGCTCGCGAAGCCGCCCGGATGACCAGCGGCACGATCGTCGCACTGCTGCCCGACGGCGGCTGGAAATACCTTTCGGCTGGCACGTTCACGACCGAATTCAGCGAGATGGAGGACGCCCTGGAGGGTGCGGTCAACTGGTGGTGACCGCCGACCACCCGGGTCCGCTGCGAACCTCCATCGCGGCGTCGCTCGTGCAGTCGATCATCGACCAGGCGCGCGCCGAGGATCCGAACGAGTCGTGCGGGCTGCTGATCGGCGATGGGACCGCGGCCGCCGGTGGCCGCGCGCTCCGATACGAACCGACGCGGAACGCGGCAGCCTCGCCGTACCGCTACGAGATCGACCCGCAGGATCTGTACCGCCTGACGGTTGCGACCGACGATGCCGACGAGGCGTTCTGGGCCATCGTCCACTCGCACACCCACACCCCGGCCATCCCGTCGCCGACCGACCTGTCGCTCGCCTTCTACCCCGACGCGCTGTACGTCCTCGTGTCGCTGGCTGAGGACCAGGCCGACCAGGCGACCGGCATGCCCGGCCTCCGAGCGTGGCGGATCGTCGATGGCGACGTCCACGAGGTCGAGCTCGAGGTGGTGAGCGGGTGACCCGGCCAGCCGCGTCGACCGCGGACCGGCCACGGATCGGCGCCGCGGCCGCGCTCGGGCTCGGGGTGCTTGCCGTCGCCGCGGCCACATTCGCGGGCCGCGACGCGAGCTGGCTCGCCGGCGTCGTGACCCCGCCCGCGCTCATCCGGGCGGCGCTGGTCGGACTGGCCGTGGCGATCGGCACGTCGCTGCTCATACGGGCCGTGCTCCGGTTGGGCGGTCTGGACGAGGCGCCGCCAGGCGGCCTCCCGGCCGGGGAAGCCGCCCCTGCCAACGCTCCGGATGTGCGCGGCATGATCCGCGGCGTACGCCTCGCGTTCCTGGCGCTGGCCGCCTTCGCGGCCGCGGCCGGCTGGTTGCTCGCCCATCCGCTGCCCCTGGTCATCGCGGCGGTCATCGCCGGCATCGACGTCATCGAGACGTCGTTCCTGCTGCTGGTGGTGGGTCGGAGCGGCCCGCGGCCCTAGCGCGCTCGATCCGCGGGCTGAGCGGCGTCGTCGTGTCGTGCGGCCAGATCACCGACGCGGTCGATGAGCCTGGCGAGGAAGGTCGCGGGGTCAGCGCTGAGCGCGACGTCGACGTTCGGCGGCTGGCCGGTCAGATGCCGCCGGTCGGCGACGGTCATCCCGCTCGTGAGCTCGCCCGAGACCTCGACATCGACGAACAGCGGCTCGGTCGCAACGAGTGCCGGGTCGAGCACGGCGGCCACCGCGAATGGGTCGTGGACGTACGCGCCGTAGAACCCGTCGTAGCGGCGGTGGAACTCGAAGTACCAGCGCAGCGCGTCGGCGACGAAGCGGACGACCGGGTTCGAGGCCACCGAGCGTTCCGGGGCGAGGGGGTCCCGGTCGGCGCTCTGCTCGAGCTCGATCGAGGGATCCGGACTACTCCCCGCTCGATGGGCCAGCGCGACGACGTGCTCGGGCAGCATCCGGGCGGTCTCGGTGACATCCAGGCCCAGGCCGAGCGGTCTGGCGATCGACGGGTCGTCGCCGATCGCGGTGGCCCATGCCCGAAGGACGATCCGCGCCGCGTCGGGGTCGCAATGGATGTTCCACTCGGTAGTCGGGGTCGTGTTGCCGGGGACGGTGAAGGCGCCACCCATGAACGCGAACCGACGGAGGAGGCGGGGGAGGGCAGGTTCGTGTTCGAGCGCCACCGCGAGGTTGGTGAGCGGCCCCAGCGTGACGAGGGTGATCTCGCCCGGCCGACGCCGGGCCTCCTCCACCAGCACGTCGGCACCGTGGCGCGCGCTCAGGGGCCGACTCGGCGGCGGCAGCTCGGCGTAGCCGATGCCCAGCGGTCCGTGGGTCTCGGGCGTCGTCTCGAGCGATCGGACCAGCGGCACCTCGCGGCCAAGCGCGACCTCGACGTCGGTCCGGCCGACCAGCTCGAGGATGGCCTGGCTGTTGACCGCGACCTGACGGGCCTCGGCGTTGCCCGAGCAACAGGTCACCGCGACCAGCTCGGCCTCCGGGGAGGCGGCCGCGTACAGCAACGCGAGGCTGTCGTCGATGCCGGTGTCGACATCGAGGATCAGGGGGATGGACGCCACGACGGGATGCTACCCGAGGCCGGGACGTGGCTCGCCACGTCAGCCCGGTGGCATCCCGACCCTAGCCGAGCCGACAGCCCTCGAGCCGCCAGACCCGACGTGCGGCTCGACCCGTACCGGTCCCCAGCCGGCGACCCCAGGACGATCCTGACGCCCACACGTCGGCCGCGGTCGCGGGACGCATCCTCATGAGCCGGATCCCCGCCCTCGCCCACGCGGCCCGGATCGTCGGCTCGGTCGAGCGATCGAGGCAGGCCAGGCCCGCGACGCCGTCCTCCGGCTCGACCGAAGCCAGCACCTCGAGACGCCCGCCCGGTGCCAGGAGGGCGGCGAGGCCATCGAGCGCGGCTGTATCGAGGCCGGTCACGCCCCCCAGCAGTGAACCCCACGGGAAGGAGACCGTGACGAGGCCGGCGGTGCCTGCCAGTGGCGAGCGGCCCAGGCTCTCGGCCCCGGCCACGAGGAAGACGGCGTTGGGCGGACCGCGGCGGTCGGCGCGGCGTGACGCATCGGCCATCGCGGACGCAACGGCATCGATACCGATGACGAGTGCGGTCGGCTCGCGCGCCGCCCGGTCGAGCACGGCCCGGCCGTCGCCGGTGCCGACATCGACGATCACCCGATCTGACCGGGCGATCCTGCTGGTGAGTTACCCGACGTCGACCTCGTGGACGCGCCGGCCGATGACCTGTCGCATGGGTCGGCAGTCTACACTCCGCCGGTGAGTCA
>DASSMQ010000025.1:0-7357 GCA_035688805.1 Candidatus Limnocylindrales bacterium | reverse complement strand
GGCGGTCCGACCAACCCCAACCGCCCCGCCGAGCTCGGCCAGGACCTGTCGTCCGTGTTCGCCCCGTTCGATCGGGTCGGCAAGCCCGGCGACCCGTCCTACGTGGCCGGGACCGGCGGCGACGGCCAGACGCAGCAGGGTAACGGGACGGGGTCCGGAACGAACAACGGCGTCCTGACGCCCTACCAACAGGTCTTCGCCGACTTCCAGCGCTACGCCCAGACGTCGCTCGATCGCGGATACGTTCCACTCTCGGTCAAGGACTACGTCCGGGACTACTTCAGTTCGCTCGATCCATCCAACTGAACCGCCTGCGACCGGAAGGTCGTCGGCACGACCGGAGGTCGTATGGAAGCGCCCGTCACCACCGATCCCGGCCAGCGCCTCGCCCCGGAGGCGTTCGCCGAGCGCGCCCAGTCGATCGAGCGCGAAGTCGGTCGCGTCATCGTCGGCCAGCGTGACCTCGTCCGCCAGACCCTGACCGGGCTCCTGGCCAACAGCCACGTCCTGCTCGAAGGCGTCCCGGGTCTCGGCAAGACCATGCTGGTGCGGACCATCGCGGACGTCATCGACTGCTCCTTCAACCGGATCCAGTTCACGCCCGACCTGATGCCGGCCGACATCACCGGCACGAACATCCTGGTCGAGGAGGGCGGTCAGCGCGTCTTCAAGTTCCAGCCCGGGCCGGTCTTCGCCAACCTGGTCCTCGCCGACGAGATCAACCGGGCGACGCCCAAGACCCAGTCCAGCCTGCTCGAGGCGATGCAGGAGCACCAGGTCACCGTCGCCCGCCAGCGCTACCCGCTCGATCCGCCGTTCTTCGTGCTCGCCACCCAGAACCCGCTCGAGATGGAGGGGACCTATCCCCTGCCCGAGGCCCAGCTGGACCGATTCTTGTTCAAGGTCATGGTCCCGTTCCCATCGGAGGAGGACCTGGTCGCGATCATGGATCGAACGACCGGCGCCGAGTCGGTGAGCGCCGCCAAGGTGTGCACCGCCGCGGAGATCGTCGACATGCAGCGCCTCGCCCGGGCTGTGCCGATCGCTCCACATGTGACCGCGTACGCGGTCAGCGTGCTGGCGGCGACCCACCCGGACAACGCTCGGGCACCGGGTCTCGTGCGCGAGTACGTCCGCTACGGCGGCTCACCGCGTGGCGCCCAGGCGCTGGTCAGTGCCGGGAAGATCTACGCCCTGCTCGACGGTCGGTCCAACGTGTCGACCGACGACATCCGGGCCGTGGCTCTGCCGTCGCTCCGCCACCGGATCATCCTCAACTTCGAGGGCGAAGCCGAGGGCATCACGAGCGAAGCGATCGTCCGCGCCATCCTCGACGCTGTCGCCGTCCCGACCGTCGAATAGCCTCGTCATGACCGACCGGACGAGCCTCGAGCCCGAGGCCTCGTCGCCGACGAGCGCCGCGCTCACGGCCGGTGCCCGCCCGGCATTCCTGCCGAGCGAGGTGGATCCGACCGTCTTCGACGAGGCCTTCCTGCGCCAACTGGAACGCCTGCTACTGCTGATGCGGTCGCCGGTCCGCGGTGGGCTCAAGGGCGGTCGACGGAGCGTCAAGCGCGGTCAGTCGGTGGAGTTCGCCGACTATCGGGAATACAGCCTCGGCGATGACCTGCGTCAACTCGACTGGAACGTGTACGCCCGGCTCGAGCGCCTGTTCGTGAAGCTCTTCGTCGAGGAGGAGGATGTCACGGTCACGCTGCTCATCGACGCGTCGGCGTCGATGGCGGCGGGACGCCCGTCCAAGCTCGTCTTCGCGAAGCGTGCGGCGGCGGCTCTCGGGTACATCGGCCTCGCCAGCGAGGACCGGGTGGCCGTCAGTGCCTTGCGTGGTCGCGCCGCGAGGCGCCGGACCGCACTGCGCGGGTCGGGTCGCGTGTTCCGGTTGCTCGCCGATCTCTCGGCCATCGACGCCGGCGATGGTCCGACCGACCTGGTCGCCGCGGCCCGGCACGCGGCAGCGCAACTCCACGGCCGTGGCGTCATCGTCTTGCTCAGCGATCTGCTCGATCCGAGCGCGGACCGGGTGATCCGTGAGCTCGCGGCCACCGGATCGGAGCTGATCCTCCTGCACGTGCTGTCGCCCGACGAACTCGACCCGGCCCTCGAGGGCGATCTGCGCCTGGTCGACTCCGAGACCGGCGAGGGGGTCGACATCACCGCCGACCTCGCGACGATCGACGCTTACAAGGATCGACTCGCCGCCTGGAAAGCGTCGTTCGCCGACCTCGCTGCGCGGCGCCGGGCGAGCTACGTTGATCTGCGCTCCGATCAGAACCTGGCCGAGCTGATGTTCGCGGAGCTGCGCCGCCGCCGGGTCCTGGGGTAGGTCCATGCCGTTCACGACCCCGCTGGCGTTGCTCGGGCTCCTCTTCGTTCCCGCGGTGGTGGCGATGTACCTGCTCAAGCTCCGCCGGGATGAGGCGGTCGTGTCGTCGACACTCCTGTGGTCGCGCCTCGTCGCCGACGTCGAGGCCAACGCGCCGTGGCAGAAGCTCCGCCGAAGCCTGCTCCTGCTCGTCCAGCTGCTTCTCGTCGTCGCCCTGGCCCTGCTCGCCGCGCGTCCGTTCCTGGAGCGTCCGGCCGGGCTCGCCCGCGACATCGTGCTCGTCATCGACACCTCCGCGAGCATGGCCGCAACCGACGTCGTACCAGATCGCCTGACCGCCGCAAAGCAGGTCGCGATCGATGCTCTGAAGGACCTGCCGACCGGCGGGAAGGTCAGCGTCATCGCCGCCGATCGGACGGCGCGCATCGCCGTCAACGGCTCGAGTGATCTCGCCCGTGTCCGCAGCGCGATCGAGGCCATCCCGGTGACGCAGTCGCGCGGCGACCTCGGCGACGCACTGGAACTCGCCTCGAAGCTCGCCGCGCGGTCCGGCGACGCCCAGGTACTGGTCGCGACCGACGCCGCGTTGGCAGCCAAGCCGACGGCGCGGATCGGGGCCCCGATCAAGGTGCTCGCCGTGGGTCGCGAGCGGCGCAACCAGGCGATCGTCGCCCTCGCCGTCCGGACGTCGCCCTCGGCGATCACCCGCTCTGTGTTCGTCAGCGTCGCCAACCTGGACCTGGTGCCGGCCGTGCGTCGCCTGGAGCTGTGGGGCGACGACCGCCTGCTCGAGGTGCGCGACGTCACGCTTGACCCGCAGGCGCGCTCCGACGTGATCATCGACGACCTGCCCCGCAGCGTCCGGACAGTGGAGGTCCGGCTGGTCGCCGCGGGGGCCGAGGGCCCGGCCGCGCCGGACCTCCTCGTGGCGGACGATCGGGCGTGGGCCGTGGTGCCGGAGGACCGGACCCGACTGGTGCTCGTCGTCGGCGCCGGCGATCCCTATCTCGAGACGGCGCTGTCCTACCTGCCCGACGTGGAGCTGTATGGCGTCACCCCGACCGACTACGGCCCCAAGAGCGAGCGCAGCGACGGGCGAGCGTGGGACCTCGTCATCTTCGAGGGCTTCCTGCCGACGAGCCTGCCGGACACCCCCATCCTCGCCATCGCCCCGCCCAGGACGAGCCCACTCGGGGCGGTGTCGGGCACGCTCAAGGACCCTGGGATCGGGACGCTCGATCCGGACGAGCCGATCCTGCGCTACGTCGACCTGTCGACGACCCACATCTCGCAGGCCGTGGGGTTGGAGACGCCGACATGGGCTCGGTCGGTCATCCCCGGGCCGCGTGGTGCGCCGCTGCTCTATTCGGGCGTACGCGACGGCAGCAACACGGCGGTCCTCGCCTTCGAACCGCGGCGCTCGGACCTACCGCTCCAGGTGGCCTTCCCGATCCTGATGGCCAACCTGACAGGCGAGTTGCTCGGATCATCCACGGCGCCGACGGAGGCCGTCGAGCCAGGCGCGCCGGTCGAGCTCCACATCCCGACGGGCGCGGTCGGCCTGTCCGTCGCGGATCCTGCCGGGGTCGTGTCCGACCTGCGGCCGACGCCTGGCGCGACCACGACGCGAGCGGTGACCTTCGCCGCGACCGATCGCCTGGGCGTCTACACGGTCACACCCATCGCCGCGCCCGACCCGGGTTCGACGCCTGCCGGCGGCGATCGGTCGGTCGGCAGCTCGGGAACGCCCGGGACCTCAGCCTCGGCGGGACCCTCGGCAACGCCGGGCGCATCGGCCACACCGGCGGCCATCGATCCGCTCGCGCCGGTGCGTTTCGTCGTCGACCTCTTCGACGTCGATGAGTCGACCATCGCCCCGGGGTCGGCTACGACCATCGAGGCGCTCGGTGGTGCGCCAGCCGGCTCGCCCGGGCCGACCTCGAGCGGACAGCCGGGCCCGAGCGCACAGCCGACCACGCCCGTGGAGCGGCCCACCACCCGGGACGAGCTGTGGATCCCGATCGTGCTCGCGGTCCTCGCCGTTCTCTGCCTCGAGTGGACCCTCTATCATCGGGACGGCCTCGTCAGGGTCCGCCGGGCGTTGGCCGCGCGGCTCGGGCGTGACGACGGGGCGCCAGCCTGATGGGCATCAGCTTCGACGCGCCGCTGGCGCTCCTGCTGCTCGTCCCGCTGCTCGCGATCACCGTCGGTCTGCACCTGAGCGCCAAGCGAAGGGTCGGTGCGGGGCGGCGGAGGGTCGCACTCGTGCTGCGGAGCGTGGTGCTGACCGCGCTGGTCCTGGCCCTGGCTGGTTTCCGGCTCGTGCTGCCCGTCGACCGACTGGCCACGGTGTTCGTGGTCGATCTGTCCGATTCGATCGGCAATGCCGGTCGCGAGGATGCGCTCGCCTTCCTGCGTCAGACACTCGCGGTGATCCCGGAGGGTGACGTCGCGGGGATCGTCGCGTTCGGGAAGGAGGCCCTCGTCGAGCGGCTGCCCTCCGATCTCGCCGAGATCGACCGCATCGCCTCCACTCCGGTCCGTTCGGCCACCGATGTCGGTGCCGCGCTACGGCTCGCGACGGCCCTGTTCCCCGACGACACCCAGAAGCGGATCGTGCTGCTGTCCGACGGCAACGACACGTCCGGCGGCGGCCAGGCCGAGGCGGCTCTGGCCGCCACGCGGGGCATCCGGATCGAGACCCGGACGATCGGGCTGGGGGCGGCCGATGAAGTCGTAGTCGAGCGGGTCACGACTCCCTCGACGGCGAACCTTGGTGAATCCGTCGAGGTGGTCGCGGACGTACGCTCCACGGTCCGCCAACCGGCCACGGTCCGCCTGTTCGTCGACGGCCAGGCCGCTGGCCAGCCCCAGCATCTCACGCTCGAGGCAGGACCGAACCACGTGGTCTTCGACGTCACGCCCGCCGAGCCCGGGTTCCACACCTTCCGGATGGTGGTCGAGGCGGCCCGCGATACGTTCAGCCAGAATGACCGCGGCGACTCCAACACGATCGTGAAAGGCGAACCCAGGACCCTCGTGCTGGCCGGGGATCAGCTGGTCGCCGACGAACTCGTGGCCGCGTTGACCCGCCAGCGCCAGAAGGTCGACACGCTCGTGCCCGAGGCACTGCCGACGGACCTCGCCGCTCTGGCGGCATACGACAGCGTGGTGCTGGTCGACGTGGCCCGGCTGCGTATGACCGACCGGCAGCTCGCGGCCTTGCAGGTCTACGTGCGCGACCTCGGCAAGGGTCTGGTGATGGTCGGCGGCCCCGATTCGTACGGCGCGGGCGGCTACCAGAAGACACCGCTCGAGGAGACGCTCCCGGTCGATATGGGCGTCCGGGATCGCCAGAAGCAGCCGGACGTCGCCCTGGTCGTCGTCATCGACAAGTCCGGGTCGATGGACGCGTGCCACTGCAATTCGTTCGACCGTGGGGCAGGCGGCGGGACCGGGATCGGTGGGGTGCGCAAGGTCGACATCGGCAAGGAGGCGATCCTGCGGGCGGCGGCGGCCCTCACCGCGCGAGACGAGCTTGGCGTGGTGGCCTTCAACGAGCAGGCGCACTGGGTCGTGCGGACCCAGCCGCTCGGCAGCGTGACCGACCTCCAGGGCAGCCTCGCCGCCATCCAGCCCGAGGGCCAGACGAACATCTTCTCGGGTCTCGAGCAGGCGGTCGAGTCCCTCGAGCACGCGACCGCGACCCGACGCCACATCATCCTGCTGACCGACGGCTGGTCGACGTCCGGGCAGTACGACGACATCCTGCAGCGGATGAAGGCCGACGGGATCACCCTCTCCACGGTCGGTGCGGGTGGTGGCTCGAACCCATTCCTGCAGGCGCTGGCCGAGCGGGGCGGCGGCCGCTTCTACCCCGCGGCCAACCCGGGCAGCATCCCGGACATCTTCCTCAAGGAAACGCAGCAGGTCTCGGGCCAACAGATCATCGAGGAGCCGTTCTTCCCGATCCTCACCTCGTCCTCCCCGATCCTGCGCGGACTGGACCAGGGACTACCCCGGCTGCGAGGGTACAACGGCACGACCGCCAAGGCGGCCGCTCAGACCGTCCTGGTCACCGCGCGCGACGATCCGCTCCTGGCCCAGTGGCAGTACGGCCTCGGCCGCAGCGTGGCGTGGACCTCCGATACGACCGGCCGCTGGGCGCGGGACTGGCTGGGCTGGGACGGCTTTTCGCGGTTCTTCAGTCAACTCGTCTCGTGGACGTTCCCGGGCGAGGAGACCGGCGGCATCGAGGCGACGTTCGACGCGCACGGCGGCAACACCACGCTCCACGTCGAAAGCGTCGACGCGGACGGCTCTCCGCGCGACTTCTACTCGACCTCTGCGGTGGTCGTCGGCCCCGACCTCGTCTCGCACCAGGTCGCCATGGTCCAGGTCGCGCCGGGCGTCTACGAGGTCCCTCTGGGCGAGGTCGATCCGGGCGCGTACGCCGTCCGGGTGACGCAGACACGACCCGGTTCGACGCCGCTCGGCCGGACGGTGGGGCTGGTCGCCCCCACCCCGGCCGAGTACCGCTCACTCGGGGAGGACGGCCCCGCCCTGTCGGCGATCCGGGCGGCCACCGGCGGCAGCGAGGTGGAAACGCCGCAGGATCCGTGGCTCCACGACTTGCAGGCCACGTCCCGCTCGACCGACCTGTGGCCGTTGTTGCTGGTCCTCGCCCTGCTGCTCTGGCCGCTCGACATCGCCCTGCGCCGGATGTCGATCGGGCGGCGGGAGCTGGTCGCGGCCGGCGCCTGGGTGCGCGGCTTGCCGGCGCGTCGGCGCAGAGTGGCCGCGCGCACTGCGACCGGGGAGTCGCTCCTGGGCGCGCGCGATCGTGCGACCTCGGCTGGGACGAGGGCCGCACTGCGTCGGTCGGTCGAAGTCCCGGGGTCGACGCTGACGAGCGCGGCGCCCCCACCGGATGTGGCGCCTACCCCGGTCCAGGCCCCTCCTGCTACGCCGGCACCGACCCCCGAACCCACCCCCGCGCCAACGTCCGAGCCG
>DASSMQ010000024.1:0-5462 GCA_035688805.1 Candidatus Limnocylindrales bacterium | reverse complement strand
CTCCCTCGACGCCTACCTCGTCGCCACCAACAAGCTCCACGGCGCGGAGATCAACGGGGTGGCGGTGGCGTTCGCCAACCAGCGCACCGAACGGGGACTGCCCTAGATGTCGGAGGACGGCCTTCAGCACTACCGCGTCGTCGCGATCCCGGGAGACGGGGTGGGACCGGAGGTCGTCGACGCCGCACGCCGTGTGGTCGATGCCGCTGGCCGGCGGTTCGACTTCGGGGTCGAGTGGTCCGAGGTGCTGGCGGGTGGCGCCGCGATCGACCGGTACGGGGTGGCGATCCGCGACGAGGACGTCGAGGCGTGCCGCGCCGCGGATGCCGTCCTGCTGGGGGCCGTCGGGGGCCCGAAATGGTCCGACCCGTCCGCTCACGTCCGACCCGAGCAGGCGCTGTTCGCCCTCCGGGGTGGGCTCGGGCTTTTCGCCAACCTGCGACCCGTGAAGGTCCATCCCGCGCTCATCGCATCCTCGCCGCTGCGACCTGAGCTGCTCGACGGGGTCGACCTCTTGATCGTCCGCGAGCTAACGGGTGGCGTGTACTTCGGAGAACGGCAGGAGGCCGCTGGCCACGAGGGTGAGCGGCGCGCGGTCGACACGATGCCGTACTCGGAGGCCGAGATCCGCCGGGTCGTATCCCTGGCGATCGGCCTCGCCCTCACTCGGCGGCGACGGCTCACGAGCGTCGACAAGGCCAACGTCCTTGCCACGTCACGGCTGTGGCGGACGGTCGTCGATGAACTCCGGCGGCGAGCGCCCGAGGTCGAGGTCAGCCATCAGCTGGTCGACTCGTGCGCGATGCTGCTGGTCAAGCGTCCGGCCGACTTCGACGTGATCGTCACCGAGAACCTGTTCGGCGACATCCTGTCCGACGAGGCGGCGGTGCTGGCCGGGAGCCTCGGGATGCTGCCGTCGGCATCGCTCGGCGAACGCGAGACGGAGCACGGCATCTTCGGTCTGTACGAACCGATCCACGGGTCCGCGCCGGATATCGCCGGCCAGGATCGGGCGAATCCCGTCGGCACGATCCTGTCGGCCGCGATGATGATGGCCTGGTCATTCGGTCGGCAGGACGTCGGCCCGGCGATCGAGTCGGCGGTCAGCCAGGCCATCGACGATGGCTGGCGGACCGCCGACCTGGCGGATCCGGCCGACCCCGACGACGGCCTGGTCGTGGTCGGCACGACCGCGATGGCGACCGCCGTGATCGAGGCCCTCGAAGCGCTGGTGCCGGCATGACGGACGCGCCGGTCATCCTGTACGACACCACCCTGCGCGACGGGACACAGGGCGAGAACATCACGCTGTCGCTCGCCGACAAATTGCGCATCGCGCGGATGCTCGACGAGTACGGCATGCCCTACATCGAGGGTGGCTGGCCGGGCTCGAATCCGAAGGACATCGAGTTCTTCGCCGCGGCCCGGACCATGCGCTGGGAGACGGCCAGGCTCGC
Source organism: Candidatus Limnocylindrales bacterium (assembly GCA_035688805.1). GTDB lineage: Bacteria > Chloroflexota > Limnocylindria > Limnocylindrales > CSP1-4 > SPCO01. The sequence continues at coordinate 4,005 of DASSMQ010000024.1, read as the reverse complement.
TGCCTTCGGCTCGACGCGCCACCGCTCGAACCGGCCTGCCGACGACCCGAACCTGCGCGAGCTGGTCGCTGCCGAGACCCCGGTCGTCACCATCTTCGGCAAGTCGTGGCTGCTTCACGTGATCGAGGTCCTCGGGGCGACCCCGCAGGAGAACCTCGACATGATCGCCGACTCGATCGGCTTCGTGGTCGATCGCGGACGTGAGGGCATCTACGACGCCGAGCACTTCTTCGATGGCTACCGGGCCGACCGTGACTACGCCCTCGCCACGCTGCGGGCCGCGCGTGGGGCCGGCGCACGGACCCTCGTGCTGTGCGATACCAATGGCGGCACGCTCACCGACGAGCTGACGGCCATCGTCGCCGACGTGCGCGGTGCGCTCGAGGCCGACCCGGCGGCCCCGGCGGTGAGCTGGGGCATCCACACCCACAACGACGCAGAGCTCGCGGTGGCCAATTCCATGGCCGCCGTCGCAGCGGGCATCCGCCACGTCCAGGGCACCATCAATGGCTACGGCGAGCGGGCCGGCAACGCCAACATGGTGTCGATCCTGGCCAACCTCGCGCTCAAGACCGAGCACGCGCTCGTCCCGGAGGGCGGCGGCCGGCTCGAGGGCCTGACCGAGCTGAGCCGGAGCGTCGCCGAGATCGCCAACGTGACCCCGAACGACTACCAGCCGTATGTCGGCAGATCGGCCTTCGCCCACAAAGGTGGCGTCCACGGGGCGGCCGTGGCCAAGGTCGAGCGCTCGTACCAGCACGTCGAGCCGGGCGCGGTCGGCAACGCGGGCCGCCTGGTCGTGTCCGAGCTGGGCGGTCGCGCCAACACCTCGATCCGTGCCCGGCAGCTCGGCCACGACCTCGACGGGGTCATCGACCCGCGCGAGCTCTCGCAACTCATCAAGCGGCTCGAATCGGAGGGGCTCGCGTTCGAGGGGGCCGAGGCCTCGTTCGAGTTGCTGATCCGGCGCCACGCCGCGGATTACGCGGCACCGTTCAAGGTCGTCGATTACACCTGCCTGGTCGAGCAGCGCGAGGGCCGCGAACTGCTGGCCGAGGCGACCGTGAAGGTCCAGGTCGATGGCGAGACGCTCCACACGGCCGCCGACGGCAACGGCCCGGTCAACGCTCTCGACGCCGCGTTGCGGAAGGCCCTGCGGGCGTTCTATCCGGCCATCGACGACGTCCATCTCGTCGACTACAAGGTCCGCATCCTCGACGGGGATGCTGCCACCGCGGCACGAACCAGGGTCATCATCGATTCGCAGGACGGGGCCCGGACGTGGTCGACGATGGGTAGTGACACCAACATCATCGCCGCCTCGGCGGCCGCCTTGGCCGATTCACTCGAGTACGCGATCTGGAAGTCCGGGGCGGAACTGCGCCGCCGCGACGAACGCCACTTCACCACCACGGCGCCCGGGCTCGACGCCCGGCCGGCGCTCGACCCCGACCCCGCGACCCCTCGGAGGTAGCCCCGATGTCCGACCACGATGCCGCCTCGACCCAGCCGCTCCGACTCGCCCGCTGGACGGTGTCGTCCGGGTCCAATGCCCGGAGTCGGGGTGCGGTGATCATCGATTCGGGCGAGCACCACTGGCAGGCGTCGGCCGAAGGGAACGGCGCCATCGACGCGCTCTACCGGGCCGTCGACAAGGCCATCTCCGAGGTCCTCGAGGGGCATCCGAGGCTGCTCGGGTTCGACATCCACGCGCTCGGGGAGGGGACCGACACCATCGGCGCGGTGACCGTCCGGATCGCGCCGCCGATGGCCGCCGGCGAGCGGGGCGAGGGCGAGTACGAGGGGGAGGCGCGCGGACCGAACGTCATCGCGGCCTCGATCGAGGCGTACCTGGTGGCCCTCAACGAGATGCTCGGCGAGGCGCAGTGGACCGGCGCACCAGAAGCCGCGGCCGCGACCGGGGTTCGGGCACGACCCAAATCGACGGTCTCGGCCGGGGCCGCCCGGGAACGGCGCGCGGAGCTCGACGAAGAGGCCGGCGAGATCGACACGGTGGACTGGTTCAACCAGTAGGCCGGCCTACGACCGGCCACGGAAGTCGATCCCCGGGTGCTCTGTGCTACCGTGGAGGCTCGCCGCACCTCGTGGCGACGCTCCGCGTGGTCGACCGATTCTCGAACGGACCGTGCGTTCAGCAATCCTGATTCGGGAACATGGAGGTCGATGTGACCACCGGAACCATCAAGAAGGTCGTGTCCGATCGCGGATTCGGCTTCATCGCCGCCGAGGATTCGAAGGAGTACTTCTTCCATCGCGGCGGCCTCGACCGATCGCTCGACTTCGACCGCCTCGTCGGCGGCGAGCGGGTGGAATTCGATGTCGAGACCAGCCCCAAGGGTCCGCGCGCAACGAACGTGCGCGCCGCCTAGTCGCTCCCGGCCCGCCCGCGAGGGCGGGCCGGGACCACCCCGGCCCTGAGCGCCGCTAGACTCCGGCCTCATGGGCATCGACGGTCCGGTCGCCTACGCGGGCGAACCCGGTGCGTTCGCTGAGGATGCGGTCCTCGCCGCGTTCGGCGACGTGCCCCGGACCGGGCTCGGCAGCTTCCGAGCGGTGTTCGACTCGGTCGCTCGAGGCGACGCAGTCGCCGGCGTCGTACCGATCGAGAACGTCATCCACGGCACCGTCCGCGAGAACTACGACCTGCTCATCGAGTACGACCTGGCCATCGTCGGGGAAGTCGTCGTCCCCGTCGACCTGTGCCTGGCCGCCCTACCCGGACAGACCACCGACGACATCGAGCGGGTCTACTCCCACATCCAGGCGCTCGGCCAGGCCGAAGCGTTCCTGCGGTCGCGTCCATGGCAGCTGCTGTCGACCTACAACACGGCCGGTGCCGGCAAGGCGATCGCGGATACCGACGAGCGTGGCGCCGCGGCCGTGCTCTCGCCCCGTGCCGCGCGGGTGTTCGGGCTGGAGGTCCTGGCGCAGGACATCGGCGACCTGCCGGACAATCGAACCCGGTTCGTGGTCCTCGGTGGGGACGCCGGGTCGCCGTCCCTCATCGACCCGCCGACACGCCGCCGGACCACCCTGGTCGTCGCGGTGAGGAACGAGCCGGGCACGCTGCTGGCGGTGCTGCAGATCATCGCCGCGCACGGGCTCAATATGCGCAAGCTCGAGTCGCGTCCGAACCGAGAACGGGCGTGGGAGTACGTGTTCTGGATCGATCTGGACGGCGATCAGGCCGATCCGGCGATGTCAGCGGCCCTCGATGACGTCCGTCAGGTGACGACCATGCGCCGCGTCCTCGGGAGCTACCCGAGCCCGGACGCGTGAAGGGTCAGGGCTCGGGCCCTGGCTCGGGCTGCAGCCGCCGCCCGACCGCGAGTTCCGCGAACGCGAGCGTCAGCCGGTAGCCCTCGGTCACCGGGAAGCCGGACCCCACCGCGTACAGGCCGTACGCGTCCTCGAGCGCCACCAGGTTGCGCGCGAGGTCGGCGCTCGATCCGGCCAAACGAAAGGCACCGCTCGTCGAACCGCGGTCCAGGATGCTTCGGTAGAGCGCGACCTGTCGAGAGGTCACCCGACGCACCAGCGCGGCGAGCTGGGGATCCTCGCGGATGGCCTGGATGCCCGTGTACAGCGGCACGACCTCATCGTCATCGCCGCCGGTGGGGAATCCTTCCCGGAGCATCGCGACCAGTCCGGCGACCGGGTCGTCGATCCTGCTGACGACCTCGCGCCGATGGGCGACGAATCGTTCGAGGGCTCGCTGGAACGCGACACGGATCAGCTCGGAACGGGTCGGGTAGTAGTACATCACCGTCGCCGGACTCAGCCCTGCCTCCGCGGCGACATCGGAGACCCGGATGTCCTCCGCTCCGTGCCCCCTGAGCGCGCGCTCAGCCGCCGCCTCCACCTGCTGGCGTCTGGCCGACTGATCCTTGCGTCGCGGCATTCCCGGTCGCGCACCTTCCGTCTTGACAGCGGCCGTGAGCCGGCGCTGAATCGCACCATACTTCGAATGACCGTTCGAAGTAT
>DASSMQ010000023.1:0-33413 GCA_035688805.1 Candidatus Limnocylindrales bacterium | reverse complement strand
TCGTGCTTCGCTGGCTCGAGGAGGCGCAGCGATACCCAGACATGGGCTCCTACCTGGACTCCCTCATCGATGCCCCGTCAAGCACGTGGCCGATGGACCGCCTCGTCCGCGAGGCCCGTGAGAGCGCTCAGACGAGCAGTCGGGGCACCCCGCGGGCCGATGCCGAACAGGCGGTTCGTCGGTCGATGATCCAGGCGGCGTTCTTGTTCCAGCTGGTGTTGGGGATCAACGTCAGGACCCAGGACATCCTTGATCGGGAGAGGCTCATCCATGCCGCTCTGACTGCGCAGCTCGCGCTGTTCGCGAACGTTCCCAACGCGCCGCTCGAGGGCAGCCCATTGTCACGACTCGTCCTGGCGCGCGACCTGCTCCTGCAGCGAGTCGACGAGTTGCACGCGTTCGAGACCGCAAGGTCGCGCATCGAGCTGCGCTACTTCGATGGCGCACGGGTCGACTTTCGCGCTGCGCGCGAGGCGTGGTCGTTGCAGTTGCGACTGGCTCGGGAGTCGGCAGTTCTGGCGATCCGCGCGGCCGAACTCGACGGCGCCGACCCCCCAGCCAAGCCTGACTCGGCCTTGTTCGAGGCTCGCGTCACGAAGCTCGCGGCAGATCTGGTCGAGCCGGCGAAAGCGAAGGCCTACAACGAGCTCGGCGACGGACGGAACGGCCACGCGATCGCAGTCGCGTGGTTGGCCACGTGGGTTCGCACGCAGATCGCCCAAACGGCAGCCGGATCTGGACGAACACTATGACCACGTCGTGGAGTCGCCGCCCAGATTTGTTGAGTGGCGTCGGCCTCTACCAATCAGAGCCGCGATTCAGCAAGACCTGCTGCAGGAGCCATCTGCGAGGATCGCTGACCCCGATCCCCAGGAGTACCAGCGACAATGCCGGCAGCGGAGTGGCGAAAATGCGTGGTATTGCTTGACAGGCGCTCGGTGCGACCGATAACGTAGCAGTGGCGAAAATGCAGTGTTTCGACACGAAGGCGGTACGAGCGCAATGACAATCCAGGGAGCGGCAACTCAGAAGAGGGCACGCGGCGGGCGAATGCCTATCGAAGCAGCGTTCGCCATGGTTGCGGACGTTGTCCGGAAGCAAGATTCCGGTCGGGACGTTGAGGCGGCGCTTCGCGCTTGGGAGCAGTATCTCGACAAGCCCCTGAAGATCGGCGAGGTGCAGAAGCGTCTTGGGGTCAAGTCCCCAACCACGATTCACAAGTGGGTCAGACTCGGCCGGTTCCCAAACGCCACTAAGGAAAACGGGCAACTGAGGATCCCCGCAAGCGATGTGGCGGCCTTCAAGCAGGCAGCCATCGCAGCCGAGGCGCGCACAATGGAGCCGATTGGGGCCATGATCGAATTCGAAGGGGATCCCCTCGATCTGATCTAGTCGTCGCCGCGGTACTCGTCGGAGGCCGCGAGCTCCGCGTCGGAGGCCACCGGAAGTGGCTTCCGCAAGGCGATCAGTGCGTGGCCATTCCGAATCGTAGTTCCGTCAGTCTCCTCGCCCCAACTCGCGTCCCGGGCATAGCCCAGCTTCTTCTCATAGAAGGCGATGGCGCGCTCATTCTCGACGTAGACCTGCAGGAACATGCCTTCGACCACGCCCACCCTTTTGCCCTTGGGGTTATCGACGCCCCGTGGCAGTCCTTCGAGCACGCGGAACATCGTTTCAGCCACCGTCGCGCGGGTCCGATCAGGCTTGCCACGGAACTTCAAGTTGATGCCTGCGGTGTAGATGTATCGAACGTACTTCTTCTCCGCCGAGGCGAACGTGGGCCACCCATAGTGCTTGGAAACGAGGAATGCAAACCCGAGTGTCTCCTTCCCGACGAAGAACTCGAGTGCGAACACAGCTGGATTGTCATCCCAGCGGCCGGCCTGGACAGTTTCCGTGATCTCCTGCGACCACCATTCCGGCCCGGCATCGAAAGCCACAACCGATTCTCGGTACTTGCTCGCTTTGCCGAACGAGACCCAAGAGCCCGGAACCTGTTGACGACGCGCCGTCGGGACCGACCGGCGACCCAACACTTTCCCCATCTGGCGTGAGGATTTCTTGATGGCCTCATCTGCCATCATCGCGTGACGAGCAAGCTGGCTGAAATCGGACGCTGCATCTATTGCGGGTCAACTGACCCGCCCCTATCAGACGAGCACATCATTCCCTTTAGCCTTGGAGGCGAGGATTACCTAGGCTCCGCCAGCTGCACCCGATGTCAGCGGGCGATCAACAAGGGATACGAGAGTCGACTCCTCCGAACCTCGCTATTGCCTCTTCGATCGCTACTCGGTCTTCCCACCAGGAATCCGGGTGACCGACCCACCTATTTCCGGGTGGAGCTCAAGCGAGACGGGGCGTGGGTCACGGAAGACGTACCGGTCGCAAGCTACCCAGCAATCCTCTTTTGGCCGGTCTTCTATCCGCCCTCCGTCCTTGACGGGCGCCAGGAAACATCACTCCGGTTCCGCAGCTTGCGAGGTGTCGCGATCAATTACCCAACTATCGATCAGCCCAACGCGGATCTTGAAAAGCTCGGCGCGACAGAGATCCGCCTGACCTTCCGGATTCAGCCGTTTGATCTGGCTCGCGAACTCGCAAAGATCGGTTACGGCTACGCCGTCGCGGCATACGGCGCAAACGCCTTTGACCCGTTCGTCATCTCGACGATCCGCAACGATTCCTATGACGCGTACCGATGGGTGGGGTGTCCGCCGGAAACCATCAGTAGGACACCAATGGAGGCATCTGATGCCGTCCAGATCGGATTGCTACCCGATGCCATCGTCGCTGCGCGCATCCAGCTCTTCGCCGAGTCACCCGTCCGCGAAGGCGTGCCTGAGTACCTGGTACTTGTGGGACGGCTCCGCTAGCAGCCTTGGCGGTGTGGCTGTTCTCGTCTAATGGTCCAGGTGGCCGTCGACATCAAGGCCCCGCCGAAGGGGACCAGCGGATTCACCTCCCTCGCTCCGCTCTACCGCGTCGAGCATGCCTTCGCGGGGCTCGGGCGCTGGCGGCGGCTGTCGCGGTGCTAGGAGGGCTGCCCCGAGAGCGCCCGCGCGTGGCTCGAAGTCGCGTCGCTCGGCTACCTGTTCGCCCGTTTGCGGGTCGAGCCGGCCTGATCGGCTGGCGGACGCCGGCTACGGAGCCTCGGCGGGCCGCGGGTCGATGCGCGGCGTCGCATCTCCCGCGCCGTGGTTCGTGATGAGCACGGCATCCTCGGTCTTCATCATCGCCGGGTCTCCCATTCGACCACGCTGCGAGACAGACAGCGAACAGCCAGCGCCCGGTCCGATCGTCAGGAGCACGTCGGCTGCCTCGTCAGGTCCCAGCACGAGCGGCAGCGAACACGCTCCGCCGCGCGCCGTGAGGGTGTAACGGCCCTGGGCGCGTTTAGCTCGCGTCCTGTCTACGAAACTAGTCGGACATCTCGTCGTGGCCTTCCTCGGCAAGCATGTCCGCGTATCCCTGATAGCTCGAGCGCGCTTCCAGGAAGCCGTTCCGGAGTCGGCGATTGGCCACGCCGACGCCCTCATAACCGATCCTGTGCATCTCCTCGAGATCGAGCTCGCGATCTCGACCGTGCGTCTGGTCATTCACGAAGTCATTTGCGAGCTTGATCATCGGGAGGGCCACGCTGCCGACGACCGCGCTCGCCAGGTTGCGGCCCGACGACGCCCAGAGTCTCGAGTCGTCGCGGTCTTCCTGACGAGGGGTGGCGGCCGGCAATGAGGCGATTTGGCGGACCTGCCGCCGTTGCCAACGTAACGGCGCTCGCCATCTGGAATGACGCGGAGGCCGACGAGCGGGAGATGGCTGGGCGCGCCGCATGGCCGTTCAGTGGCGCCTCTCTCACTTCGAGGGGGTGGTTACCTCAATTATCCCGAGCTCGATCAGACGGCTGCGCTGATAGCTGCAGCATTCCCGTCAGCAACCTGGGACCGGCTGCGAAGATGCTTCGCTCTCAGTCCCCACACCATGACGGCGTGGTGGTGAATCAGTCGCTTCTGGCCCGAGCGTAAACGTCGGGGCAGCGATCTACGGGTTCTGCGCCGTCAACCGTTCCACAACCAGCTCGGCCGACTCGAGCGCCCCTTCGACCCACGATTGCGACCGGGAGAACGTTTCGCCCGCGAGGTGGATCGGAATCGATGGGTCCGGTTGGAGCGCAAGCGTGATCAGCTCGTCCGAGACGGAGCCCGCGCGCCAGAAGGTCCACCCAATCTCGTGAGGATCGGAGCCCCAATGCATGAGGGCCGAGCCCGCGGGGTCGGGGATCAGCGCGATCTCCGGGTGGATCGCTCGGAGCATCTGGCCAACCTCGCGGACCATCGACGTCGGGGCGGGCGAGCCGTCGGAAACCCCGCCGGCGAGGTCGAGCCACGGCGCGACGTGGCGTCCGTCCGTGTACGTCGCGAGGAGCGCCGCGGGCGCATCCGGATGGCTGTCGAGGTAGAAGACCTTCCGCAACGGCAGATCGGTCGTCGCCCGGATGCCACGGGCGACCGGTCGCCACCACGGGCGGTCGTACCAGAGATACAACTTCATGGCCGGGAAGACCTCGACCGAGTCGAACAGCCGCCCGAACACCGGCGATCGCAGCAACGGTGAGGTCATGGCGAGCAGCCTGAGGGCTGACATCGGGATCGCCAGCACGATCCGCGCGCTGTCCAGCGATGAGCCGTCCGCAAGCCTCAGCCGAAGGCGATCGCCGGCTACCTCAATCGCCACAGGCTCGTGTCCCAGCCGGAGGACGCCACCGCGACCCTGGAAACGGGCCGCGAGCTCCCCTGGGATGCGGTCCATACCCTCCTCGGGCGTTCGCGCCTCTGCGGTGGGGTCCCCGCCGCCGGACAGGAACTCGATCGCGTCGCCGACATTGAACGCCCGCATGCCGGAGTCGTAGCCGAAGGCGTCGGTCACGAACCGCTGGCCTTCAGGGCTCAAGGTGGTTGCGAGCGCCTCGGCGATCGTCCAGTCCACGAGTCGACGACCGAGGTACGCGGCAGTCGCGCGGCGATCGCTGAATGTCGCGTGGTCCATCGCCGAAGCGCCCGGGATGATGGTCTCGAACGCTGCCTGCACGAGGGTGCTGGCGCTCCGGCCGCGTTCGCCGATGGGGAGGTCGTAGCCGGCACCCGCATCGGCGTCGCCCGGACCATCCGCGACGCGGCCGCGGAGGACCGATCGTTCTGCACCACCGGTCCGGTCGAACGGATAGCTCGCCAGACCCAATTCCTCGACGAGGGCCGCGACGCGCCGATGGCTCGTCAGGAACCGCATGCCACCAAGCTCGATCGGGTGGTCGACCCCGGGAAGCGCGACGGAGCGCAGCCGGCCCCCGATCCGGTTCGAGCGTTCGAGGAGGACGATCGACCAGTCGGGCCTGGCTTGCTGGAGCGAGGCTGCGACGGACGTTCCGGCGACACCTGCACCGATGACCGCGAGGTCGACGCTGGGCTCTTCGGCGGTCCCTTCCATCGCCGGCGCAGGCTACCATCCGGCAGACGCGAGCTTCGCCACGCCTTGAATCGACACGAAGTGCTCACGCGGTGGTCGACCACGAGGGTCTACGACGCAATGGCCGCCGCTTGCGTTCGCTGCGGCAGGCGCGACAGGCACATTCACGCACCATCGCGAGATCGTGATCGTGCCTTCCGTCCGGCCCGGCCGATCGGGACCGTCGCCGTCGGTCTAGCCTCGAGGACGTAGCCGACGGAACGTTGAGGCCGGCGAGCCGTCTTGCTCAAACCGGTCGCGTGGCGATGCCACCCCGATGGTGATCACAGCCGGCACGACGACGACCAAACCATCGCGATGTCGGTGATGTTGTCGCGGAACGCCGGGCGCTCGATCGCGATCGATAGCGCCGGCCCGACGCCCATGAACCCGACGACGAACCCGACGATCGAGCCGACGATGGCGCCGGGTCCGTCGAGTGCGCCGGTCGCCAGTCAACCACCGAGCAGACCCACGCCGACGCCGACCCCTGCCGACAGCAGCGCTACCAGGCAGCCGACCTGCGCCTGGCCCGCCTCGGTGTCGGAGCTTTGCGTCGACCGCGGTGCCCTCGGCGGTCCCCGCTGTCACCGACTTGTAGACGCCCACAGGTTGGGCCGGGCTCTGACAACCACAAGCTGGCGACACCATCACAAGGTCGTGGTCGTTGACGCGATCCCGCCGCGATCGGCCTTTTACCTGCGGGTGGCTGCGGCTTGGGGCTGGAGCCACTCGATGATGGAGCGCAAGAGTGCAAACGCCTTCGCGGAGTTCGTCTTGCTTGCGAAGGCCACTTCGCGCCCATGCAAGATTGCATGCCGGCTCAACTCACCGGCAGCCGTTGAGGTCCTCTGGTGGCGGGTCATGATTTGCCAGACGGTCCGGAGGTTATCTGGCAGGCCAGCCACGGTCACGTCGTCGAGGAAGGTGTCGGCTGTCGCCCCTTGAAAAGCCCCCCGACCGCGGCCGCGGACATCGAATGCGAGGCCGTCGATCTGCGTCAAGACGATCAGGATGGACGCCGCGTATTCGCCCCGCTCATGATGATCGACGGCTTGGTTCAATAGGCGCTGCCGGGCCTTCATGATCTCGAAGGCCTCGTCCCCGGGAGGAACTAGCTGGAACATCGGGCCGAATGAGCGGCGTATCCGTTGCTCGTCACTCCAGGCGGCGGTCATGTACTCGTCGATGGTCGAAGCGTCCGCGCCGTTCTCTACCATCGCGACTGCGGTCGCGTAGATCTCGCCCGTCAGCTGCGAATCGGACACCGTCCAGCCGTAGCGCCCCAGGAGTCGGGATGCTCGCATCGTCGCGATCATCGAAACGAGTGCGCGGTGAGTCGCTATCTCAGCATCCGTCAGATCGACGCCCAGCTTATCGGCCAAGGCGCGGATTATCGGGTCCGCCAGCATGGTGCGGTCTTTCCGCCAGTTGGGTGCACCCATGCGCCTGGCGAACTCTTCCAAGGCATCGTCGTCAATGTCCATAGGGGCTCAATGTCAATTCGAGGCTCCCAAGGAGATAGCGTCGAGGCAGCGCCCACACCAAAGGCTGTCGCACCCGGCGCGGGTTCCGAACGTCCGGTTCCACCTCGCTCGCTAAAGGCCTAACACATTGCTCTCCGCACTATTTGCACCGGTCACTCGGCCGCCACTATGAGTGAATCGTGTGGCGATGCGCCAAGCAGTCGGGTTTTCTCGACCGATCGGACTCGCACAGCGGAATGAAGGGCGGTCACGCGCTGAGTTCGCTCGTCCCGGCGAGCTCGACCCGGTTCCGGCCGGCCTCCTTGGCCCGATACAGGGCGTCATCCGCCACGCGCAAGAGCGATAGGCGTCCCGTCCCGTGATCGGGTGCGATGGCCAACCCGATCGACACGCTGATGCGATCGGTGACGCCGGGCGCCAGGGAGATCAACGTCGACTCGGTCCGGTGACGGATCCGCTCGGCGATGTCACGTGCCGTCTCCTCATCCACCGACGCCAGGAGCACCGCGAATTCCTCGCCTCCATAACGGGCCGCGACGTCGCCCTCCCGCACGGCTGATCGGAGGATCTCGGCGAACGCCCGCAGCGCCTCGTCGCCGGCCGGATGGCCGTAGCGATCGTTGAAATCCTTGAAATGATCGATGTCCATCATCAGCACCGCGACGGATTCCTCATCCTTCCTGGACAGGAGGGCCTCCTCGACCGCCTGGTCGAATGTGCGCGTGTTCGCGAGGCCGGTCCGCGGGTCGGTGCTCGCCATCCCCTGGAGCGCTGCCAGCAATCGCCGATTCCCGATGGCCAGGGCGGCATGCTCGGCGATCCGGGCGACGCTGCCACGCGAAGCCAGCCCCAACGCATTCGTCGCATCCCAGGCCAGATGGACAGCGCCGACCAGTTCACCATGCGCCAGCGGGACGCAGGCAAGGGTGCCGGCATCTCGGGGATAAGCGGCGCACCGCACGCTCAAGGGCGCCGCGAGATCCGATGTGACGTATACCGAGCCCCGGACGACCCCTGGGCAATGCGACAGGGCATGCAGCGGGAGCACATCCGCGATCGCCGATCCCAGCGTTGCTTCGGGCATGGCCCGGTCCTTGGATCGATTGAGGACATGGGTCACAGCAGCGTCGGGGCGAACAAGCAGCTGGAGCGCCTCCAGCGCTGACCTCGCGACGGCGGTGTCGTCGGCAGCGAAGGTCGTCGCCTCCGTGAATCGATTGAGCACGAGCGACAGCTCGGCATCGTCCTGGAGGGCCGCGCGCATCCGCTCCAGGGCATCGCCGAGCCGGCCGATCTCATCGTCTCGTCGGCGATGGAACGAAACGCGCTCGCCGGACTCGACCCGCCTGGCCGTCTCGAGGAGCGAGTCGATCGGACTCGTGACCCAGCGTCGGATGAGCCCGACGCTGATCCCGGCGACCAGCAGCATGAGGACGACGCCGGCGGCCCCCCACCATTCCCGCGTCGCGACGGTGGCGGCATCCTGCTGCTCGATGCCCGCGTCCGCCTGCTCGAGTCGGCCGATCATCTCGGTGATGGCTGCCCGACTTCGGGAGAGCTCGCGCGCCGCGGCCCGCGCCAGCGCGTTGACGTCGGGCCCCGGGTCGGTCGCCCGCGCGCGGATGGCGGGCTCCGCGAACTCGTTCCGCCAAGACGCCATGCCGGACTGGAACGCATCGACGATGGCGCTGACGTCGACGACCCCGTCCGCCGCCAGCCTGATCTGCTCTTCGAAGCGGGCCTCGTCGGTGGCGGTCCGCTCGTAGCGATCGAGCGCTTCGGAACTGCCGGAGAGGAGGTAGTCGTCGACGGCGCTCTCCTGTTCCCGGGCAGCGTTGGACAGCTTCGTGGTCAGGGCCGACAGATCGCCGACGGCACGCTCCTGGCGCTGGACATCGCGGCGCTGCGTTTCGGTCACGAGGTGGCCCACGCCGATGGACAGGGACGCGATGGCGGCCATGACGGCGACCACGGCGAATAGTCGCGCGCGAACCGAGGGGTGCAGCAAACGGTCTCCTGCGCTGTCTTCCAGAAGCCCTACGCTACCGACTCGGGCCCCTCCCGGAACACCCTCCGACCGGGTCGGGCCGGCCGGCCATTGGTACTCCGAGAACGGCCGCCACGGGTCCCTGACCGACGGTCATCGTGGTCCCCTGGGTCCGCGGGTCGTTCGGGACCATCGGGTGCTGTCGCAGGGGCTCCAGCACGGACATGGTTGCCGTCACGCGCGAGGGATGTCCGCGCGACGATCTCGCCCTGCCCGATGGGAGCGAATCAGCGACGACATCGAACGGGGGTCCCGATGCCAGGTAACGAGCTAGCCGACAGTCGCATCTACGTCGTCGACGACGTGGAGGCCAACCGCACGCTGCTCGGAACCATCCTGCGGCGCGGCGGGTTCGAGCATGTCGACTCGTTCGGCAGCGGCCTCGACGTCCTGAAGGCCGTCGCTCGATCGGAGCCCGACATCATCCTGTTGGACCTGCGCATGCCCGGGATCGATGGTCTCGAGGTCCTGCGACGCCTGCAGACACAGCGAGGTGACGCGCCGTTCCTGCCGGTCGTGGTCCTGACCGCCGACGAGAGCACCCAGTCGCGGCGCGAGGCGCTGGCTTCTGGTGCCAACGACTACATCACCAAGCCGTTCGACGCCACCGAAGTCCTCCTCCGGGTGCGCAACCTCCTCCAGACGCGGGCCCTGCACCTTCGCCTTCACGATCGGAACGCGGACCTGTCCGAGCAGGTCGATGTCGCCCGCGAGGACCTTGCGGGCCGCGAACGCGAATGGGCGGACGTTGCCCGCGCCCTCGCCGATCTCGAAGCCAGGGAAAGCCCCGAGGAGACGGCCAAGCAGATCTGCGTCGAGGTCAAGCGCATCTCGGAGATGGCCTCGGTCATGATCATCGCGGTCGACGCCGGCGGCCGCGCGATCCCGCTCGCGATGGATGGCGGCTACGACATCGGCGTGACCGTCAACCGGCCGATCCCGGCCGAGCTCGTGGACCGATGGCGGGGCCGCGTCGGTCGCGATCCGTGGGTCGGCCCCTGGCAGCCCGAGCTCGGCGCTAGCCTCCAACGAGTCCCATCCGACCCGACGACGGCTGTGGCCGTCATCCCACTCACGGTGACTCGGGGCGACCTCGGTGCCCTGATCGCCATGACCTCCGTCCCGCACGGGGTCGACTACTTGCAGGCGCGCCTCCCGGTGCTCACATCATTCGGCGCCTTGGCCGGCGCCCTGCTCGCTCCAGGCATCCTCGAGCGCCAGCGTCGCGGCGCGATCCGGGGGGAGATCGAGGATCTCCTGGCGGATGCCTCCTTCCGACCGGTCTTCCAACCGATCACCGAACTGCGCACTGGGCGGGTCATCGGGTTCGAGGCGTTGACCAGGTTCGCCGACGGCACGCGACCGGATCGACGGTTCGCCGATGCCGCGGCAGTCGGCCTGGGGACGGAGCTGGAGGCCGCCACGATCAACTCCGCGCTGCAGGCCAGCGCACTCCTACCAGACGACGCATGGCTGAGTCTCAACGTCTCGCCGGACTTCTTGCTTGACGACGGACGTCCGGCGACACTGCTGAGTCGCCGTGGGCGCCGCGCGCTGGTCCTCGAGATCACCGAGCACGTGGCGATCGACGACTACGAGCGCGTGCGCGGGGCGGTCGCCGCCCTCGGCAAAGGCGTCGGGGTCTCGGTCGACGACGCGGGGGCCGGCTACGCCAGCTTCCGCCACATCCTCGAGCTGCGCCCGGGTTTCGTGAAACTCGATCTCGGCCTTGTCCGAGGCATCGACAGCGACGAGGTGCGCCAAGCGCTCGTTGCCGGCATCGTCTACTTCGCTGAACGCACCGGCTGCCGGTTGATCGCGGAGGGGGTCGAGACCGAGACGGAGCGTGCGCGCCTCCAGAAGCTGGGTGTCGAGTTCGGACAGGGCTACCTGCTCGGCCGACCCTTGCCGATCGAGGCGATCATGGACCGCTCGGCCGGTGATCACCTGACCCAGGGCGCCCGATCCTCGCGGTGGGGCCGACCATGAGCGCGAGCCAGTTCCTGTCCTTCCTTGTCGAGGGCTTGTTCGCCGTCGTCTTCCTCCGGGCAGCCTTCGGATTCGCCCGACGCCGAGACCCTGTCAGCCGTGATCTCGCCCTGGCCTTCAGCCCGTTCGTCGGGCTCTTGCTGATCGGTCTTTGGCGCGTCGTCCTGGGGCCACCCCCGGCGGTGCTGTCCGCGCTCTCCGGGTTGCTCTTCTTCGCGCAGCCATTGTTCGCCTTGCATCTCGTCTCGCTCATCCGGCCGGTGCCGCGAACGGTCCTGCTCACCGCCACGCTCGGGCTCGCCGGATCGATCATCCCCATCTACGCCCTCCGGGGCGGCGGCGGCCCGGCCGCCCTCGCCCCACTGGTCGTGTTCGCGCTCGTCCAGCTGGTGACCGCGAGGTATCTGGCGATCGAGGCCCGGCGACGTCGAGGGCCTGGCGGCCGCCGGATGTGGATCGCCGCGGCGGGAACCGTCGGCCTGGCGGCCGCGCTGTTGACCCTGAGCGCCGGAGCCCTCGGCCCGGACGTCGGGGAGGCCGCTCGCGCGGTGGGGTTCGGCCTCGCGCTACTTTCCGGATGCGCATATCTCGTCGCGTTCGTGCCGCCGATGGTGATCCGGCAGGTGTGGCAGGCATCGGCCACGGTCTCGTATCAGGAGGAACTCCTGCGTAGCTCCGGCTCCTCGCTCGCGGAGATCTGGGGCAGGTTCGCACGTCTCGCGTCCGCCATGACGGGCAGCTCCGCGGCCATCATCGAATATCGGCCCGACGGGCCACCCAGCGTGCTGGCGAGTGATGGCGTCGACCTCGCGAGCGTCCCGTCAGACGGTTCGTGGATCCGCGCGGGAAGTCACGCCGAGACCCGCGTTCCCGGTGCCGGAGAGACGCCGATCCTGACGCTGACAGCGGACGACCCGATCCGAATGGTCGGTGATGCGGCTGCCGCTCGGTTCGTGTCGGTCGTTCCGATCGGCGAGGACGGCTGGGGTCGACGAAGTCTGGTGGTCGCTTCCAGCCACCGTGACCTGTTCCATCGCTCGGATCTCGAGCTCCTCGGGACCTTGGGCGAGCAGACCGGGATCGTCGCAGAACGACGGGCGATGCTCACCGCACAGGAGAACATGAGTGGCCGACTGGGGGAGACGGTCGAGGCCCTCCGCTCGGCAAGCCGCGCCAAGAGCGACTTCCTGGCCTCCATGAGCCACGAGCTGCGCACACCCTTGAGCGCGATCCTCGGGTTCAGCGACCTGATGCGCAACGAGGCCTCGACATCAGGCGATGTATCGGTGCCCAGGGAGTGGGTCGAGCACATCCACCGAGGTGGCGAACATCTGCTCGCCCTGGTCAACGACGTCCTCGACCTATCCAAGGTCGAAGCTGGCCGGATGGAGCTGCGGTTCGAATCGATCGATCTCTCCGAGGCGGTCCGCGAGATGGTCGACGGCCTCCGTCCGCTGGCCGATCGGAAGGAGCTGTCCATCGTCAGTGATGTCCCATCCATCGAGGCCGTGGCGGATCGCGGTCGACTCCGCCAGGTCGTCTACAACCTCATCTCGAACGCCATCAAGTTCACGCCACCGGGCGGACAGGTCCTGATCACGGCCCACGAGACCGACACCGGCGTCGAGATCGCCGTCGAAGACGACGGGATCGGGATCGCTCCAGCCGACCTGCCGCTGATCTTCGACGAGTTCCGCCAGGTCGGCCCGGCCAAGGATCGCGAGGGTGGGACGGGGCTCGGACTGGCGCTCGCGCGGCGCTTGATCGAGGCCCACGACGGGAGCATCCAAGCCCGATCGGTCCTCGGGCGCGGGACGACCTTCACCGTGACATTGCCGCGGCGAGCGCCGACCTACCAGGCAGCGTCGCCCTCCCTTCCGGTGACCGTCGTCGCCGAAGCGCGCACCTCGGGTGTGATCCTGGTCGTGGAGGACGACCCGAGTGCGGCTCGGCTGTTGCGTGAGTACCTCGAGCCACTCGGTCATGCGGTGCGCTGTGCCGCTGACGGGGAACAGGGACTCGCGATGGCGCACGAGCACCGCCCCATCGCGATCCTTCTCGACGTCCTCCTTCCTCGGGTCGACGGCTGGGAGGTGCTCCGCCGCCTGAAGGCCGATGCTGCCGTGTGCGACATCCCCGTGATCATGGTGACGGTCGTGGACGAGCGCGATGTCGGCGTCGCCCTGGGCGCCGTCGACTACCTAGTCAAACCGATCCAGCGTCAGGCCTTGGTTACCAGCCTGTCACGACTCGGCATCGCACCCACGGCAGTCGGACGGGCTCCGAGGATCCTGGCGGTCGATGACGAACCGGCGGCCCTCGACCTCCTCGGCGGCTTTCTCGCTGGCAGCGGTTACGAGGTGGTCCGCGCGGCGGGTGGCCGAGAGGCGCTCGAACTCGCGCGCGAGATCGAGGTCGATCTCGTCATCTGCGACCTGGTCATGCCCGACGTCGATGGGTTCGGGGTCATCGCCGAGCTGAAGTCCGACGAGGATACGGCCGCGATCCCGATCCTCATCTGTACGGCCCGCGATCTGTCGGAGTCGGACAAGGCCCGGCTCCACGGCAAGATCCTCGGCGTCGTCTCCAAGGGTCCGACCGCGCGAGATGGGCTCCACGACTGGCTCGCTCAGGTGCTTCCGCACCGCGTTGCTGCGGTGGCCAGATGACCGGTCCGGCGACGATCCTCCATGTCGAGGACGAGGCCCCGAACCGGGCGCTGCTGCGCGCCGTGTTCGCCCGATGTCCGGACGGATCGATCAGCGGTGCCACACTTCGTGAGGCGGGTGATCTGGCCGAGGCGCGACGCATCGTCGCGGCCGAGGTGGTCGATGTCGTCCTGCTCGATGTCCGTCTGCCCGACGGGAACGGACTCCAGCTCGCCCGTGAGCTGTCCGTCGGATCGTCGCCGCGGCCGGACGTCGTGGTGATGAGTGCGTCGGTCCTGCCGGCCGAGCGAGACGCGGCACTGGCCGCCGGCGCCGGTCATTTCCTCCCGAAGCCGTACGTGCCGGCCGAACTCACCCGCTTGATCGGTGCGCTTCTCGAGCGGCGGCGGACGCGGATCGGTCCGGTGCCGGCGGGATCGGCCTCGCGCCCGTGATCGATTAGGACTAACGGGCTAGTTGCCAAGCCGGGGGGCGGCCTCAACCTGACCGTTCCAACCTGGCGCATGGACCTGGGGAGTTCGAACGCCGATGGCCAGAGTCGCTCGACCGCGCACGCCGCTCCTGGCCATCGTCTATGCGGCCAGCGCCTCGCTCATCCTCGCGAGCCTTGTCGGCCTCGTCTGGCTGGCGGGCGAGCAGGTCCTGGCGACGGCCCTCCGATCGACGGTCGCCGCGGACCAGGCGGCGATCCGGTCGCTGTCCATCTCGGCGTCGCGAACGGGCGACCTCGACGTGAGCGCGATCACCAGCGCGGACCTCGACGAGCTGTCGGCGCAGGGACGGCTCGACATCTCCGTGCTGTCGCGGACCGGGCAGACACTGCTTGCGGACACCCGACCGATCGCCGATCCGCGGCTCGACGACGACCTCGCCCGAGCCCTCGCCGGCGAAAGTCGGGCGACGATCGTTACCTCGGGCGAGGCGGGTCCGATCCTGGTCGAACATCTGCCGCTGCTTGCCGGTGATCGGCCGGTCGGTGTCGTGCGCGTTCACCGAGATGCGACGTCCATCCTCTCCGATGTCGCGATCACTCGGTCATCAATGGCGGCGATCGCGATCGTCGGTGCGGTCATCCTGGCCGGGCTCCTATTCCTGGTCTTCCGAGCCGCGCATCGACGGCTGGACGACCAGACACGACAGCTGGCTGAGGCCGCGCGGCGTGATCCCGTGACGGAGCTCCTCAACCACGGCGCGATCGTGGAGCACCTCGCCGGCGTCATCGACCGCGCCGGCGATCGCGACCCGGATGTCGGGATCGCCCTGGTCGACGTCGACAACTTCCGTTTGCTCAACGAGACGCACGGGCACGCTACCGGCGACTTCGTCCTTCGGAAGTTGGCCCAGGAACTCCAGATCGACAGCCAGGACACCTCGACCGTGGGTCGGTTCGGGCCCGACGAATTCTTGATCATCGCTGGAAAGGGAACAGGGCGCGAACTCGAGTCGAGGATCGAACGGCTGCGCCAACGCCTCGAGGGCACCGCCGTCGCGTTACCCGACGCCGAGCCGCTGCCGATCACCATCAGCGTCGGGATCGCCCACTTCCCATGGCACGCCGGCTCGACGACCGACCTGTTGTCGGCGGCCACCGTCGCGCTCGGCGAGGCGAAGGCGGGCGGCGGCGGGGGCATCCGGACGGCCGGCGAATGGGACGACGAGGCGAAGTCCGGCCGGGGCCACTTCGATGTATTCCGCGGCCTGGTCTTCGCCGTGGATACCAAAGACCGCTACACCAAGCGACACTCCGAGGACGTCGCGACGTATGCCGCGTTCCTTGCCCGTCAGCTCGGCCTGGACGAGGCGATGATCGACACGATCAGGACGGCGGGATTGCTCCACGACGTGGGCAAGATCGGCGTGCCCGATGACATCCTGCGCAAGCCTGGCAAGCTGACCGCCCACGAGTACGACATCGTCAAGCAGCACGTGGTCCTGGGCGACCTCATCGTTCGCGACCTGCCCGGGTCCTCGTTGATCCGGGCGGGTATCCGCCACCACCACGAGCGCTGGGATGGGACCGGCTACGTCGACCGTCTCGAGGGTGAGGCGATCCCGTTGGTCGCGCGGGTGCTGGCCGTCGCCGACGCGTTCTCGGCCATGACGACGAGCCGCCCGTATCGCAAGGCACTCGGGACCAAGGACGCGCTCCGGCAGATCGAAGACGGTGCCGGGAGTCAGCTCGATGCCCGACTCGCTGCGACGTTCGTCGCCGCCATGGAGACGGCACCCGACGCGCCGCTCCCGGAATTCGACCGTGACCGGCTCAGGATCTGGACGCCCTTGGCGGCGGCCTAGCCCGATGACACGAGGACCCACTCACCGACCGCGGTGGTTCCTTCGGCTCGCCCTGGTCCACATCGGCGCGGCACTCGCGCTGGCGACCGTCGCCAAGCCGATCCTGGCGGTCGATCCGTTGCCCACGGTCAGCCTGCCGACCACGCTCCTCCCGGCTGCGACCCTGCCGGTGCCGGTGCCGACCGCTAAGCTTCCCGCTCCACTGCCGACCGTGAAGCTTCCGACCCCACTGCCGACCGTGAAGCTTCCGACCCCTCTCCCGACCCTCGACCTCCGGACACCGCTGCCGACGCTGCCACTGCCGACGGTGGTACCCACGATCACCGTCCCGTCGCTCCCGGTGCCGACGCTTCCGCTCCCGACCAGCATCCCAACCGTCCTGCCGACCCTACCGGCCGGGAGTCCGACACCGTCCCCGTCGCCGTCTGGCCTGCCCGCAAGTCAGTCGCCAGCCGCCGGCGCGGGCCCGATCGCGACCGGGCCGGGATCGTCCGGACTCGCATCGGGATCGGGTTCAACGACATCGAGCGGACTCGCGGTGGCATCACCCTTGCCCCGCCTCGATGAGGGGGCCAACGGCTCGCTTGTGACCGCTGACGAGCCTGGACGACTCGGGATGCCGAGCCTATTGATCAGCGTTCCTCTCGTGGCGATCTTCGCGATCCTTGCCGTCCAGCTCGCTACCGGAGGCACATGGGTCATGGTCGTCCGTCGTTTCCTGGAGGCGCGCCGGGTGCGTAGGGTGGCCGCGCGCCGCGGAGGCGAGTAGGGGAAACGCGCCCCGCCAGGCATTCCTATGAGGCCACATACCCCATGGTCCTCGAACCGAAGCGTGGAACCGCTCGCCTCCAGGTGGTGCGAAGGCCTAGTGGCTACCGGGTCGTTGGCATCCCACGTGGTCGGTAGACTCGGGACGCCCCCGGCCCAGCGGCACGACGACGATCTCGCCCCACCCCCCGGGCGACGAACTCGAACGTGCGCGACCGGGGGCCGACGTGGTCGCTCCCGCGGACGTTGGCGGTCCCAGAAGCTCGATGCTTTTGCGCGACCGGTACCAATCGTGACGCGCCGCATGTATAACGATGGCCCGTCGTCGCCGGCGCGGGCGTAGGCAGTCTGCGACCACTGGATCTTCCGAGGGTGATGGGTGGACCGCAACCCGAGCAGCGACACAGAACCGCTGGATCCGAAGAGCCACGACGAATGGATCGCGCTTTCTGCCCTAGTTCGTAAATCCGCGCTTGAACGGGCGGCTTCGCAGTCGAATGACGCTCTGGAGGCGGCCGCCGGTCGCGAACCGCAGTCGCCGGTCGCGCCCGCCTACCGTCTCTGGATGGCGGAGAACTTTGCTCGAGAGGCACGGTACGACGAGGCCATCCGCGCCTACGACGCGGCCATCGACGTGGCGATGTCCGCCCGCAGCCTCGAGCCCGGGCTGGACTTGCGGGCAGGTGCCCTCAGTCATAAGGCCGCGGCAGCGGCGCTCCGCGACGACGTAGGGCTGGCGGTCGCCACCTACACCGACCTCGCAGAGGTCCCGGGACAACGCCCTCAGGCCCTTTTTCAGGCGGGCCTTCTTACCGAACGCGCCGGCGACAGGGCCAGCGCGGCCGAGCTATACGCCGGGGCAGCAGGACCGTCGACGTCGCAGCGAACAGACGACCCATCCGAGCTGGCCCGACGCGCGCTCCTTCGCCTCGACGACACGAGGCACGCCTACTGGCCGGACGCCGCGTTGCTCGGTGACGCGATCGCCGACGCCATCGATCGCCGAGCCGCGACCGAACTCGAGACCCTCATCAGCACGACGCAGTTCCAGGTCGGACCGATGGGGGGCCATACCGCCTTCGAGGGGCTCGATCTGCGCGAATCGTTGGTCCGCGATTTCCTCGACAGCCATGTCGTCCCGCGACGAGGCCTTCGCGGGTCCGGTAGCAAGCTGTATCTGCTGACCAGCGGCTGGCAAGGGCCTTGGTTCGAGGGCGATGTCGCCTTCATCCTGCACAGGACGCCATCCGGATGGCAGTGCACGGGTCTCGGCTTGTCGGTCCCGAACGATCTGTGGCGCGAGCGGTGGCGCCCGCCGGTCCTGGCGACGAACCAGGCGCTTCCGTTCGAACTCCTCGCACCTTGGCCGGCGGACATCAGTTTCGCCGCGGGCGGCGTGGACAAGTTCGCCCTCGAGTACCGGTTGGGGCCGATCGCCTGGTGGTGGCTGTCGCGCGGCCGATGCGGCTTCGGGGTCCGAGGGTTCTACTACAACATGTGGCCCACCCATACCGGGTCGGACGCGTTCGCCATCGACTTCACGAGACATCGACGGTATGTCCCGTTCCTCGAGGAGAGCGAGGGGACGCCGGTCCTGGCCACCCGGTCAGGGACCGTTCACGACACCTGGGCCGGCGAGCTGTCGGGTAGCTGGGCGCGGGCGAACTTCGTCGCCATCAGGCATGAGGATCCGGCCAAACCAACGGACAAATCCAAGTTCGAGTCCCGTTACCTGCATCTCGAAGGACCGTTCAAGATCCCCGTCTACCCCGGGATGCACGTCGTCGCCGGCAATCGGCTCGGCACCATCGACGACACCGGCAACTCGGTGCTCGACCATCTGCACTTCTCGATCCATGACCGAGACCTGAACAACTACGACAGCGTGCGACCGACACCGCTCAGCGGTGTCACGCTCGGCGACGCTGACTCCGGCAAATGCGTTCTGTCGACCAATGTCGAATACGTGGGAGACAACCCTGTGCAAGAGGCCTCCTCGCTTGTCAGCCAGCATTGGGTCATCACACCAGCAGCTGCCGCCGTGAACGAGGCGACGCCAGCGAACATCGCGGACCAGCGCTGGTTGCTCGTCCTCACTGGCGTCGCGATCCTCGACCTGAAGGGTGTGAGCAACGCTCAATGGTTCGAGCAGACGTTCGCGATCCGGCCGTCGCTCTCTGAGCCTCTCGGGTATGCCATCGACCGGTATGGCATCCCACGCCCGCCGGGGACCGAGGACCTCACCTACTGGACGGGGTTCGAAGTAGAACAATGTGCCCCGTTCGCCGGTCTCGGTTCGATATTCAACAAAGGTCAGTCCATCGACTCCGGCTTCGCTGTCAATGCGTGGCGGATGAATGAGTTCCTGTCGGGTACGAACGCCATCACCAACGCCGCACTAGGCGACGTGTTCGCCGGGTTCCAGGTCGACGTCGGGGTGCGTGACACGGACGCATGGTTACACCGTGTCAACTATGAGGTCACCGTCATCGGCAAGATCGTCTTCGGGCAGGTCGTCATTTCCTGACCCGATCCTGCCTTCATGTGTTTGGCATGGGTTTCGGACCTTTCGTCGACACGATGAGGACATCTCTCTGAAGTCGGCAGGGACTGGCCCGCTGACTGCCCGCTGTAGTCGGCGGATTTGACCTCGTCAGGCCCGCGCCACGGACATGAAGGCTCGGATGGCCTCGGGGTCGAGCGGCTGGTCGGTCCGCGCGGACACCCGGAGACAGGTGCCAACGATCACGCCGTCCGCGCCAGCGAGCGCTTCGCTGATCGTCGTCGTAGACGTACGGCCGCCGATGAGGACCGGGAGCGGCGTCGCGTGACGGACGCGCTCGACGGCCGCC
Source organism: Candidatus Limnocylindrales bacterium (assembly GCA_035688805.1). GTDB lineage: Bacteria > Chloroflexota > Limnocylindria > Limnocylindrales > CSP1-4 > SPCO01. The sequence goes on along the minus strand of DASSMQ010000023.1, from coordinate 13,804 downwards.
CGGCTCTGCTCGACCGTCTGGTCGGTCACGATGAGCCGGTCAGCTCCCCCGAATCGGGTCGTGAGGTCTGCGAGGTTCTCGAGGCTCGTCTCCGCGAGCGGCCAGCTCGTGAGCTCGTAGAGATCCGCCCAGATCTCGACCTGGCTCGCGTAGTCGCGCTTGACCGTCAGCGCCCGTTCAGCCGCACCCTCGATCAGTCCCTCGACGCCGACCACCGCCCCCACCAGCACCTTGACCCGCACGAAGGTCGCCCCGCTCGCGGTCGCGATCGCCAGACCCGCCTCCGCGTCGTTCTTGTGGGCATTGATCCCGAGCGGGATGCCGACATGGTCGGCGACCCGCGCCGCGACCGCCGACATCGCCGCGATCGTGCCCGCGGGGACGCGCTCGCGGGATGGGCGGTCATGCGTGTTCTGGATCATCACCCCGTCGAACCCCGATCGCTCCAGAAGCACGGCCTCGCGCGCCGCATCGTCGGCGATCTCCCGGACCCTGCGCCCTTCGTAGTTCGCCGCACCGGGAACCGGCGGTAGGTGGATCATCGCGATGAGGGGCTTTGGCACGTCATCGAACAGGCTGGTCTTCATGCGCGGGCCGGTTCCGCGAGATAGATGTCGTCGTCGACCGTCCGCATCCGGTCCGCGAGATCGATACCGAACGGGAACCGGCCGGCATAGAGCGCATACGACCGAGCCGCGAGAGCCATCGGTAGCCACGCGACGAGCGGGCGAAGTGGCTCGATCGCGGTCGGGATCGGCCAGTGATGCTCGTCGGTCAGTCCGAGCGGCGCCGGGCCGATGGTGACGAGCCGGCCGCCAACCTTGAGAACGGACGTCGCGACGCGGCGAGCACGGTTCATGGCGGCGTCGGTCGTGGCATGGACGAAGACGGTCGTTCCCGGTCCGGTGGTGAAGTACTGTTCGTGGGCCCACTCCTCGAGGTCCTGGGCGATGCCGACCGCGGCCGCAGCCTCGACGAATTTGGCCACCCCGTACCAGGCCGTACCGAGATCGGGGCCGCTTCCGACGGCGCAGAAGGGGGCCGCGAGATCCTGCGCGATGGCGGCACCATGTGCCTCCCCGGCGGCAACCGCTGAGGCCAGACCGCCAAGGGTGGGCTGGACCTCCGATTCCCACGGCGCCCTCATGCCACCGCGCTGGGCCAGCTCCGCCGCGATCGCGACGATGCCAAGCATGGACCCGACGAAGTTCGCGGTCCCGGGGACCGGTCCGGGCGTGCCGCGCAGCCCGCTGGACACTGGCGCGTCGGCCGCGGCGGCGACGTCGCTGTCGGCGAAGGCGCTGATCGCCGCGGTGGTGCCGCCCCGCGCGCGGTGGTTGGTGACGGCCTCGATCGTGCGCTCGACCTTGCCCGAGACGGAGATCCCGACGAGCAAGGCCCGGTCATCGGCCAGGAGCGAGGGGTAGGTGACGGCCTCCATCGCGGGGATGGCGAGGACCGGGACGCCCGATGCCGCTTCGACGAGCCCACGGAGCGCGAGCGCCGCGTAGTACGAATCACCGCAGCCCGTCAACACGACCGCGTGGTATGCGCGTTTCGGCAGCGCCGAGGCCGCCGCGCGGATGGCAGGCCAAGCGGCCTCAGCGGCAGGCCCAGCGAGGGCGATCTCCTGGCCCATCCGTTCCAGGATCTCGACCCGCTCGATCTCGATCCCCTCCGCATTCACCTTCGCGATGTCGACAGCCTGGGTCATGTCCCGAACCTAACCTCCGTGAGGGCCTGGAGCTCGATGAACCGAGCACGGGCGCGGTCGATCGCGTCGCGCGCAAGCGCGTGTGCGAGGCCGTAGCCTTCGATCACGACCGACGCGGCTGCCGCTCCCCAGGCCAGTGCCTCCCTGAAGGATGAGCCGCCGGCGAGGGCCGCGCAGAACGCACCGCAGTAGGCGTCGCCGGCACCGGTCGTGTCGACGACCTTTGCGCTCGCGGCCGGCATCCGCACGAACTCGCCTCCGTCGATACCGAGCGACCCATCCGGGCCGAGTTTGACGACCGCGCGCCGGACGCCAGCGTCCGCGAGCGCGCGGAGCGCCGGCTCGATCCCGCCCGGCCAGAAGCGGTCGACCTCCTCGCGGCTCGGGAGGAACACGTCGACCCGCTGCGCGAGCGACACGAGCTCCCGCGCCGTCGGCTCGATCTGGCCTGCGATGTGGACCGTGTCGAGGGTGACGATCCCCGCCCCCGGGCCGAGCGCCTCGATGATGGCCCGCTGGCTCGACGGACGGATGGCACAGATGTGGAGACCGGCGTCGGCGATCTCGGTCGGCAGCTGGGCCGGCAGGGGGTCGAGGTCGCGGTTCGATCCCGAGTGGGGCAGGTACGAGATGACCCGTTCCGGGCCGCGGTCGTCGAGGAGGACACGGAACGACGGACCGCTGGCGCGGCGCGAGCGTCCCGTTCCGATCCCGGCGACCTCGAGCTCGACCAGGAGCCCCGTCGGGTAGTCCGCTCCGAGGACAGCGACGATCTCGGCTTCCGCACCGGCGAGTCGGGCTCCGACCGCAGCGTACGCGGCGTTCCCGCCCACGTTCGGACCACGTTCGGATCCGATCCGCCGCACCCAGTCGAGCGTCAGTCCGCCCACGGCAAAGAGGCGGCTCACGAGACGAGCCCGAAGCCCGCGAGGCGGATCGCGATCCCGACGACGCACGCGGCCCCGATGACGCCGAGCGCGATCCGGTCCTGCCGGCGCAGCCGCAGCTGACGGTAGAACGTCCGGGGGCGATCGATACTGAACGCTCGGGCTTCGACCGCCAAGGTCAGCTGTTGCGCGATGCGGATGCAGGTGATCACCAACGGACCCAGGATCCTCGCGTAACTTCGGATCCGCCGGACTGGGCTTCCACGCGATGGATCGAGCCCACGCGCCCGTTGGGCCTCGACGATGGAGGTGCCGACCCCGGCCACCGTCGGCAGGAACCGGAACGAGGTCGCGAGGGCGAATGACGCCTTGTAGGGGAGCCCGAGGCGACGCAGCGCGGCGACGAAATCGGGCTGGGTCGTAGTCAGGAACAGGGTGATCGGGGCGATGACCATGTCCAGGATCCGAAAGGTCATCCCTGCTCCGTACTCGAGCCCCCCTTCCGTGATCGGGAAACCGAACACGGTCGTCACGATCGGGCCTTGGCGATAGAGCAGCGGCCAGAGCACGAGCGAGATCAGCACGAGGATAGTGAGCGACCGGAGCAGCAGGGCCACCCGGCGAAGCGGGACCCGGCCGGCCACGATGATCGCCACGATCAGGGCGAACACCGGCCCCAGGTAGTACGGGCTCGTGAACAGGATGCTGAGCAGGAAGACGGCGAGGACGCCGACGACCTTGACCCGCGGGTCCAGCCGATACAGGAAGCTCGAGCCGGGTTCGTAGAGTCGGAACGACTGGGTCATGAGGCCGCTTCGTGGGCCGTGGGGCCAACCCGGGCAAGGAGCGCGTCGCGCGCCTCGGCGACCGTCAATGGGTCGCCGAACAGGTCCGGCCTCCGCTGGGCGATCCGGAACGCCTGCGGCGCGCGGAGGTCGGCGGCATGGAGCTCGGCGTCGCGCCGGAACACGGCCCGCGGCCCTCCGTCGGCCACGATCTGACCGCCGGCCATGACCACGACGCGCCGGGCGAACTCCGCGACGATGTTCATGTCGTGGGTGATGATCACGACCGTCCGGCCCTCGGCATTGAGGACGCGCATCAACTCCATCATCGCCTCGCCGCCCTGCCAGTCGAGCCCGGTCGTCGGCTCATCGACGATCAGGATGCGTGGCTCGATCGCGAGCACGGACGCGACAGCGAGCTTTTGGCGTTCGCCCCGGCTCAGGCTGAACGGGTAGGCACTCCACTGATCCCGGAGCCGCACCACGTCGAGCAGCCGGCGGGTCCGCCGGACTACCTCCTCCTCAGCCACGCGGAGATTGCGCGGGCCGAACTCGATCTCTTCAGCGACCGTCGAGGCGAAGATCTGGTGGTCGGGGTTCTGGTAGCAGTACCCGACCACGGACGCCAGGTCCGCCGTGTCCTTGGCTGCGATGTCGTCGCCGTCGATGAGGACCCGGCCGCGCTCCGGCCTCAGGATGGCGTTGAAATGCTTGGCCAAGGTCGTCTTGCCCGAGCCGTTCTGGCCGATGAGCGCGACGAATTCACCGGGCTCGATGACGAGGCTCACGCCACGAAGCGCGTGCGCTCGCGACGGGTAGCGGAACCAGACGTCCTCGATCCGGACGGATCCGCCGTCCGTCATCCGGGCAGGGCCGCGACCAGGGTGTCGTCGGCGATGAACGCCACCTGCTGTGGCGGGATCAGCCCGCGCTCCTCGGCGGCCAAGCCGAGCACACTCGCGTCGGGCGGGCGGACCCCGATCTCGACAAGGCGCTCCACACGCCGCAGCACCTTGGCCGGGGCATCGTCGAAGACCAGCGAGCCGTGGTCCATGATCAACAGGCGGTCGACCGCGGCGGCAAGGTCATCGAGTGCGTGTTCGACGACCAGGATCGCGTAGCCCCCTTCTGCCGCGAGTCGCCCGATGAGTTCGAAGATCTCGGCCCGCCCGAGCGGGTCGAGTTCGGACGTCGGCTCGTCGAGGACGAGCAGACGGGGGCGCATGACGAGCGCCGAGGCGATCGCCACGCGCTGCTTCTGGCCTCCGGAGAGTGCGTACGGGAAGGCCTCGCGCAGGTGACTCAGGCGGACGAAGTCGAGTGCCTCGCTGATCCGGCGATCGATCTCCTCGGGGGCGATGCCGAGGTTCTCGGGCCCGAAGGCGAGGTCCTCTTCGACGGTCATCCCGACGATCTGGGACTCGGGGTCCTGGAACGTCACCGCCACGAAGGCGCGCTCCGAGTCGAGCGGCGCCAGCAACTCGCCGAGCGAGCAGGCCTTGCTGTCCCGCCCGGCGAGCCTTAGGTCACCATCGAGCTCGCCGCCCGTGGCATGCGGGACGAGGCCGGCGAGGGCCATGCACAGGGTGGTCTTGCCGGCCCCGGTCGGGCCGGCAAGACCGATGACTTCCCCGTCCTCGATGGACAGGCTGACGCCGTCGAGGGCGGGCGTCGATGCAGTCGGGTAGCGGAACCGGACGTCCCGCATCTCGACGAGCTTCAACTCAGGCGTAGGTCGAGCTGGGGGCGGGCGTGGTCGAGAGGTCGTCCTTGCGCAGGTCGGGGTCCGCATTCTCCGAATCCGCCCAGTACATGTTCCAGCGCTTGACGTACGGATAGAGGACCTTCAACAGGATGAACCCGAGCACCCACGGCGTGAACAGCCCGTTCAGCCAGATGTTGCCGAATACGCCGGTCCAGGCGACCTCGGCCGGGATGATGCTGAGGACGGCCAGCCACCAGGGGATGTAGAAGGCGATCACGAACGCCCCCGCCACGACGGCCCACAGGTAGTTGGCGACGTCGCCGAGGGAGCTCAGGTCAGCCCGCCGGGCCGAGTAGACGATGCGGTAGGGGACGTAGGCGCTCATGAAGTTGCCGATGAACCCGGCGACGGACCCGAGGGTCAGGGTCCCGGCGAAGATGTCGCCGATGAAGTTGCCGACCGCCGAGCCGAGCGCGCCGGGAAGTCCGAACAGGATGCCGAACACGGTCGTGAGGGCCTGCGCGGGACGGAGATAGGCGATGCCGGGGACGAAGACCACGCCGGCGAAGATCGCCAGCCCACCGCCGAACAGCGCGGCGACGACGGCGACCTTGATGAGGGCCATCGCGTCCCACTTGGTCGTGTGTCGCCGGACGAACGGGGCCCGGAGGTACGGCCGGAAGCCGGCGAGCTCCATGACGAAGACGATCGTCGCGATCACGAACACGACCGCGCCGACCGCCGTCATCGCGCCGAAGCCAAGCGCGTTGACGATGGCGTTTACCTGATCCATGAACATCGGGTCGATCTCCCTGTCCTAAGCGTGCGCTCAGACGCGCCTGTTCCGCCCCACCACGACCATGAGGACGACGCCTCCGGCGATGATCAGCGCGCCGATCAGGTTGACGATGCCGAGGTTGAACTCCAATCCGATCCCTCCTCCTCTGATCCGGGTGTCAGATCTCCTGACGCAACGTGATGCGGTCTCCCCGGAATGAGACCTTCACGACTTCGAGCGGCCGGCCGTCCGAGGTGGACAGCCGGATGTTCAGGAGCAGCATCGGCGACCCCGCCGGGACCCCCAGCAGGACGCTCTCGTACTCGGTAGCGAGCGCCGACTCGAGCGTTTCCTGGGCGCGCCCGACGGCGATCCCGTGGCGGGCGAGCAGCTCGTAGAGGGAGCTTGCCAGTAGGTCGGATTCCTGGAGCGATGGGGCAAGATCCATGGGGACGAAGCTCTGGTGAAGCGCGACCGGGACCTCGTTGACCGTTCGGAGTCGCTCGATCAGGAAGACCAGCTGGGTGGGCGGGATCTCGAGTCGCTGGGCGACCTGAGCACTTGGCAACAGGCGCTCAAGGCGAAGCAGTCGGCTCGATGGCGACGCTCCCGATTCGAGCGCTTGGGCGCTGAAACCGCGCAGCGACAGCGCCTCGAAGACGGTCTTGGGCTGAGAGACGAACGTCCCGCGCCGCGGCACCTTGTGGAGGACGCCCTCGGCGACAAGACGGTCGAGGGCCTTGCGGGTGGTCGTGCGGCTCAGGCCGAACTCGTTGCTGAGCTCGCGTTCCGACGGGATCGCGGTGCCGACGACCCACTCCCCGGTCTCGATCCGCTCGCGCACGAGCTCCTCGAACCGGGAGTACAGGGGTTCGTCGCCCGAGCGTTGAAGAGGGCGTCGTTCGATCAAGGTCGGCCGAGTATCTGGTAGATACCAGATGGCGTCAATATAGAAACCAGGAGATACCAACAATCACACAGAGCAGCCGAACGTCCAGGCACCGAACTGATGAACGCCCACCTGCTGTGTCATGCCCGCAGGGTCGAGGCTCGTACTCCTTGACCGTTCGCCGGGTGAGCCCGGACCAAACGTCGTTCTCGCGATCTATGAGCGCGGTGCCGAGCTCGTTCCGCCGTCGTTGTGGGTCGCGATCGGCATGGGCGGCAGCATCCAGCAAGGCTCGGGTGTTCGTGCGTAATGGGGCGGCGAGCCTCAATCGTGTTGAGTGGTCGGGTCAGGCGGCCATGCGCTCGGTGATGTCCCCATCTGCCGGCTCCGCGCGTACATACCGCTGATTCGCGAAGCGGCATCATGGTGGGAGTGGGCATGGAGAACCTGGCGACTCTCGGAGCGCGTCGTTCCGAGGGCCAACCCGACGAGGAGGAGCTGCTCGCCGTCCGAGCCAGAACCGAGCCCGATGCGTTCGGCCTGCTCTATGAGGCACACGCGGTCACCGTCTACCGGTACCTTCGGGCGCGCGGGGCGGACGAGGATCTGGCCGAGGAGCTAACGGCCATCTCCTTCGAACGGGCACTTCGCGCAATCGGGCACTTCCGGCCGGGCCGCGGAGGCTTCCGACCTTGGCTCCTCGCGATTGCGCGAAACGCATGGGTCGACGGATACCGCCGGCGCATTCCGGTCGCGGATCTGGCGGCGGTGCCGGACATCGCTTCCCCCAGCCCGTCGCCGGAGGCTGCGGCGGTCGCCGCCGAGGAGCGGGCGCTCGTTAGGCGCTTGCTGTCGGAGCTCCCAGACGTGGCTCGCGACGCGTTGGCACTGCGATACGCGGGAGGCCTGCCGAGCCGAGACATCGCTCAAGTTATCGGAAAGAGCGAGGACGCGACCAAGAAGCTGCTCAGCCGGTCGCTCGCCTCGCTTCGGGAGGCTGCACGCCATGATCGCTGACCTCAACCCCCGCGACCTAGACGACCTGCTGAGTCGCGCCCTTGCTGTCGACCTCACCACAGAGGCGCGGGAGCGAATTCGCGCCCGGCTCGAAGGGGCCGTTGCCGCGCCGGCCGCGAGGCGGCCGCCGCGCCGCAGAACCGTGGTCGTCCTAGGCCTCGCCGCTTCACTCCTCGTCGCCGGGACCGTCACCGGCGTTCACTATCTCGGCGAGTGGGGGCCGGTTGACCATCCCGCGACCGTGGCCGAAATCGAGGCGGAGATCAATTCCGCGATGGCGGAGGATGCCCTTCCGCCTGGCTACACCTACCCCGTCGCGCAGATCCGCGCGAACGCGGAGATGGAGGGTGGACGCGCGCAGCACGTCGGCACACTCGCCGTCCAGCAGCGCTACATGTGTGCCTGGACGGACTACTGGCTTGCGGGCAATCGCAGCGGACATAAGAGTCAGATGGCGGAGGCCTTGCCGGCGATCGTGGCGTTCCCGAAGCTCATGCTCATCGGCGATCCGCGGTTCGCGGCCGACTCCATTCGCGATGAGATCAAGCTGGTGGTCGCGGGAGCGAAGGCCGGCGATGCTGGCCCCGTCCAGGAACTGTGGGACGCGGCGTGCTCCGATGCGATGCTCGTCCGCCCATGACATGTCGTCGCGGCATCGGCAGCGGCCCTCCTGTCCCTTGACGACTCCTCGCCCACCGGGCGGGGGTCTGTTGACCATCGTGGGGGTGGGACGACGGGATCGACTGCGCCGCGCGGCACCGGGATTGCGACAGTCTAGGACGCGAGCGTCGGGAAACCGGTGAGCACCGGCCGTCGCGGCCCGGGGCTGTAGACCAGTGCCCACGGGCACCACCGGCAGAAAGAAACGACGCGCTGTCGTTCCGTGCTCGATTGACTGGGCCTGCGTCTGGCCCTGTTCGAAGTCGTCGATGGCAGGGCGCCCGGCCATCCGGGCACGGATGTCCTTGAGAAGAACCTCGGCTCGTTCCACGGTCGCCACGGCGAGGGCCGACTGCAATCGCGGTTGCTGGTCGCGGACGAGGGCGTGATAGAGCTTGCGAAGCGTCAGGAGCACCAGTCGCACATCCGCTTCGTCGGATGACATTGGTGGCAGGCTGGTGAGGACGCGCTCGGCGTCCCGCCACGTCGCCAGGATCCGCTCGCAGTCAGAAATGGCACGGGACCTCAGCCCGCTCGGGCAGCTCGACTGAGGACCTGGGACGGGATGACGGTCCCATGGGCACCCTCCATGCAGGTTTCGACGCGGGCGATCTGGGACGCGTCCGCCAGGGAGACCTCGAGCACGACCATCGCGACGTCGCCACGTTCGCTGAGCACCGGTCGCAGCGAGTATCGAGCCTTGATCTCCGGCGAGGCGGTCATGAGGCGCACGGCGTAGCCGGCCTCTCGCTCGTCGGAGAAGGCGGCTGACACGGTACAGGCGGCGTCCCGGCGTCGCATGCCCGAAGTCTCCAGACCGCGAGGCCGGCCTACCAGAGCACAACGTCCCTCGGGCGAGCAGCCGATGGTCAGGTGCCGAGTCGCACCGCGGCACGACTTCGGCAGGACTCAGTCGACGAGGACGAACCTGCCTTCCGCCAACACCACGCCCTCGCGTAGGTATCGCAGAATGTAGTCCCGGGGTGCCAACTTCGCGACCGTGATCGCGGGGATGTGGCCCGATGCAAGCCAAAACGAGGCGAACACCAAGTGGGTCCGCGATTTCTACGACGCTGAGCGCCGAACCCGGCCGTGGGCTCTGTAGTCTGGGTTGGCTAACGACCACGAACCCGGCATGGTGTTGACTTCCTGACCCGTCCGAGTGACTGATGTCGGCATCTGGATCAACAGATCGAGGTGCCGCTGTGAACACCCAGTTCCTACCCGCCTTTGCCGCTGACGATGTCCCGGCCTGGCAGCAGAGCGTGGTCGCCTTCCTCGCCGAGAAGGAGCGCCGATCCGGCTCTCGACGGACGGTCGAGAGCTACGCCCGGATGCTCTGGCCGTTCCTCACCCGCGTCGGCTCACCTGACCGGGTCACGGCGGCGCACGTCCTGGCCTGGGCGCATGGCATCAGCGCTTCGGGTCGCGAGCCGTCATCGGCCACGGTCGGCGCTCGGATCGCCTGCCTGTCGAGCTACTACCGATTCCTGATCCGGATGGACCTTGCGACGTCGAACCCGTGCGATGCGCTCGAGCGGCCACGGGCGGTCCAGGCGGTCGCTCGCGGCTACTCGGCGGACGAGATCCGACGGCTACTGGCCGTGATCCCGGACAGCGTCGCCGGGCGCCGGGATCGGGCGCTCCTGCTGATGTTCGTGCTGACCGGGCGGCGCCGAGCCGAGGTGCTGGCGCTGGCCGCCGGCGACCTCGACATCGGCGAGGCGGCGGTCTTCTACAGCTACCGCGGCAAGGGCGGCAAGCGCGGGCGGCGCGAGCTCCCGGCCCCGGCCTACGCGGCCGTCCGGGCCAGCCTCGCCGACATCGGCAAGGATCCGGCCACGATGGCGCCTGACGAGTCGCTGTGGCAGGCGGGCACCACCGGCCGCGGCATCTCGTCGGCCACCTTCTACGGGCGCTTCCGTCGCTATCTCCGGGCGGCCGGCCTGCCACCGACCGGGCTGCACGTGTTACGCCACTCCGCCGCCAAGCTGCGCCGCGACGCCGGCGAGCCGATCGAGTCGGTCAGCGCCTTCCTCGACCACTCGTCGCTGGCGGTGACGACCATCTACCTGCGCCGGCTCGAGGGCGAGGTGGATCGCGCCTGGCCGCAAGTGGCGGTCGCCATCGGCCTCTGACGCCCTGTCCATGTGACGATGAGGTGTGAATCGATCAGCGGTAGGCCTCGTCGTTCGGTCGCCGGCTGCGAGACCTGGGTCTACTCCGGGCAGGCGACGGTCCGGGCGAGCTGGTAGGCGGCTTCGAGGTCGGCCTGCACCTGCTCGACGATCGGGAGACCGTCGGGGAACGCCGATGTCGCACGCTCGAGCGCGTCCGCCGCGCTGCTGAATCCCTTGGCCGCATCGGGCCGCACCGGCTGGACGAGATCGACCATCTTCCTCAGCCCCGTCGCCGCTGCGCCCGCCAACGAGCGTGCCTGGTCGGCATTGCCGGCCTTGAGAGCTGCGGCGACTCCCTGCAGGGCGACCGTCACCGTCTCGCCGTCGTCGGCCAGTTGTCCGCGATCGATGCACGCCCCGGATGCCGCGCCCGGCGTCGAGACGCCCGTCGGGGTCGGCGCAGGTACACCGGTGCCAGGCGAACACGCCGCAAGCGTCAGGGCGAGAGCCAGAGCGATCAGACTCCCTCTTGACATCGGTCCCTCCAGCCCCCTGTCGATCCGGGCGGGCAGCGGCACGGCGAAAGCCGCCTCGAGGCGTAGCTTATCTACCTGCGCCGGCTCGAGGGCGAGGTGGATCGCGCACGGCGCAGGTGGCGGCCGCCATCGGCCTCTGAAGGCCTGTCCATGTGACGATGGGGGTGTGAACCGATCGACGCCGCCCCATCGCGACGACCGCGCCACCGCGCTCCGCCACTTCAACGCCGCATTCCGCCACCGCTACGCCCTGCCAGCCCTGACCGCGGCTTGGCTAGAGACGGTCGATGGGCTCACCGAGCGCTGGGCGGATATCGCCGCCATCCGGGCCGACGGCGTCCGCGATGCCAGCTGTGCCCTGCTCGCCCGGGTCGCGTTGTCGATCACGCCGCGCTATGCGATCGGCTTCCTTGACGGGAACGACCGCGCCCACGTCCAAGCGCCGACAACGGGCGACGCCGGCGCCTTTCGCAGCCACCACGTGCTGCTCGTCAATCCGCTGGGCGGCTACGACAACTGGGCGGAGGTGGCGCGCTGGGTCCGCCAGAGCGGCGGCGAGCGGGCCCGGCGGATGCTCCTCGCCGGGCTGGCCTCGGAGCAGCGCCCCGACTACGAGGAGATCGACCGGCGGCTGCGCTCGGAGCCCGAGCCGAGGCCGGCCATCGTGCTGCCCCCGGACGAGGCGTTCAGCGCGGCGCTGGCGGCGGAGGTGAGCTTCATCTACGACCTGCCGATCGAGACCCTCCGGGCCTGGAAGCAGCGCTACCGCGCCGAGCGGGCTGCGAAGCGCTCAGGCCGGCCGCGAAACCGCTGAGATCCCGCTTCCGCCATAACTGTTCGTCGCCATCGAGGCGCGCCACAGTCGTCCTTGATGACGAAGCAGGACCTGACCGCCGACCCGCTCCGTGCACTCCCTCCGCGCCTTCCACGCGACCGTCCGCCGGTCGAGCCGCGCGGCTCCGGCGCGGAAGTGCTCCTGGCCCGGTGGCTGGCCGAGGTCTCGGCGGATGTCGCCCTTCGGTCGAGCGAGCCGGACGCGTCGCTGGGACCGGACCGACCTCTGCGAGTGGCTCCTGGCCGGGCCGGGCGATCGCGTCGCTCACCGCGAGCGGCCGCCGACCAGCCGCGCGACCTCGCCTCCTGACGTCTTGCAATCACCGGCCGACAGAGCGTCCATGGGTCCATGCCCGAGCACCTGATCTACGTCCGCCGCTCGTACAAGGAAGCGACCGCGGCCGACATCAGCGACGAGATGCAGGAGGCCGCCTGTCGGTCACTGCTGCCCAAGGGCGCGCTCGTGCGGGTCATCTCCGACTCGGGCGGCCATCAGTCTGGGTACACGGCGGCACGGGACGGCTACCAAGCGCTCCTCACGGCGGTCCGTGCCGGGCAGGTCGCGTCGATCGCGGTGTACGACCTCTCCCGGCTCGCGCGGAATGCCCGGCTGATGCTCGATCTTCATCACGAGCTCGAGCGACAGAACGTGCCGCTGATCGTCGCCAATCTGCCCGGCGCCACGTTCGACGGGGCGACGGGACGCTTCATGTACGGGCAGCTGTGCCTGGCCGCCCAGCTCCAGCGCGACCTCGACTCGGAGCGGATGGCCGGCCTCCAGCGCCGGCTGTTCGAGGACGGCCGCCACCGCGGCCACGATCCGTTCGGCTATCGGAGCAGGCGCGACCAGGCCGGGCGTCTTGTGCGACCACGACAGCTGGAGATCGATCCGAACGAAGCGGCCGTCGTCCGGCGCGTGTTCCGCGCGCTCGCCGAGCACTCGTATGTCGCGGTCGCCGAGCTGCTCAACCGCGAAGGTGTGCGGCGCGATGGGCTGTGGACGCGGGAGTCGGTCAAAGACATCGCGCGACGAGGGCGGATGTACCTCGGATATGTCGTCGAGAAGCGCGGTCGTGACGAGCGACCGGGACGGCACCCGGCCATCCTGGCCGAGTCCGACTACCTCCGGACGATGGCCGCCATCAAGGCCCGGACCCGGTCGGGCAACAAGCCGCGCCCGTTCCGCCAGTACCTGCTGCGCGGTCTAGTGTTCTGTGCGTGTGGCACGCGGATGCGCGGCGAGGCGCACGTCCAGCGCGGCACGGACCGCCGCTACTACCGCTGTCCGCGTCCGGGATGCCCGGCTCGGCGCTGCCCGGCCGATGTGGTCGAGCCCGTCATCCTCGAACGGATCGCCGCCGGCGTCCTCCCGGACCTCGTGCTCGATACGGCGCGAGCCGAACTGCGCCGCCGCCTCCAGGACCCCGAGACCGTGCTGTCGGGCCGCCAGCGCAAGCGACTCGAGACCCGGCTCAAGAACCTCAAGCGCCAGCACGAGTGGGGCGACATCTCTGACGACGAATATCGCGTGAAGCGCGACGAGACCCGCACCATCCTCGATGGCTTGCCCCACGGCGATCGGATCCGGCTCTTCGACGCGTACCGAGCGGAGGTCCTTGGGCTGGCCCAGGCCGTCGAGGCCGCCAGCCCGTCGCAACGTGAGGAGCTGTGCCACATCGTGATCGATCGCGTCGTGGTCCGCGACCGCGAGATCGAGACCCTGGAGTGGGCGCACCCGGTCAGGGTCTTCTTCGAAAGACAGCGGGAGTACCCCCAAGGGGATTCGAACCCCTGATCTCCACCTTGAAAGGGTGGCGTCCTAGGCCTCTAGACGATGGGGGCACGGGGGCGGACGAGCGCGGCCGAGTCTAGCAGAGGG
>DASSMQ010000022.1:0-6490 GCA_035688805.1 Candidatus Limnocylindrales bacterium | reverse complement strand
GGGACGATCGTCGGCCGCCAGGTCCGGTCCTCCGGCATCCGCGGGGGCACTGACGGACGGCTCCGGGTCCACTCCGTCGACCTCGGCGAACGTGTCATCCATCGTCCCTACTGACGTTCCGCCGTCCATCCAGGGCGGCCTGGCGGCGCAGGCGACCGATGCGTCCAGTCAGCGCGCCGGCTCGGGCATGAGCTCGGCGACGGACGGGGATCTCGCCACGGCCTGGCGGCCGGAGGCCGGCTCTCCGCAGTGGATCGAGCTGCGCCTCGACCCCGTCGCCACGATCAACGCCTTCGAGCTGGTCATCACCCAGTCGGCGTCGGGATCCGCGACCCACGTCATCGAGATCGCGGGGCCTGACGGGCCGCTGCGGGTGGTCGGGACGGTCGAGCGTTTCACGGATGACGGTGAGCACATCTCCGTCCGCCCGCCGACCCCCATCGATGGGGTCGAGCGGGTCCGGATCGAGACCATCGGCGGCCCGCCCGATGTGGGCTGGTACGAGGTCATCGTGCGCTGAGGAAGCGGCGCCAGCCGATCCCGCGCCGCTTTGACACCTCCCTGCGGGCCGACTACCATTCGCGTCCGGCTCGGAACTTCAGGCGCGCGGGGAGACCGCGAGCGGCCTGGAGTCTTTTTGTTATCAGCCTGATCGACCACCGGTCGCGGATCTCAGCGCGACCTCGCCATGCGGGGACCGATCGTGAACAACAAACCCACCTACCTGTCCAAGGACGGCCTCGAGAAGCTGCGCGCTGAGCTCGAGGAGATGACCAACGTCAAGCGGCCAGAGATCGCCAACCGCATCCACGATGCGAAGGAGCACGGCGACCTCTCGGAGAACGCCGAATACGAGGACGCCAAGAACGAGCAGGCGTTCGTCGAGGGCCGTATCCAGACGCTCGAGGCGCTGATCAAGAACGCGACCCTGATCGACGAAAACCACTCGACCGACCACGTCCAGATCGGCTCGACCGTCAGCGTCGAGAGCGACGACGGCAAGGAGACGTTCACGATCGTCGGCTCGGCCGAGGCGAAGCCCGCCGACGGCAAGATCTCGAACGAGAGCCCGGTCGGTCGGTCGCTCCTCGGTCGCAAGAAGGGCGAGAAGGTGGTCGTGAAGGTCCCGGCCGGCGACTTCACCTACAAGATCACCAGCATCACCTAGGCATGCGGTGGTGAACCAGCCACCCACGACGGCGAGCGGCCCGAAGTCCTCCGAGGGCCGCGGCGATGCTCCTCCGAGCCATCGGCCCGAGGATTGGGCGGACGAACTCGCACTGCGGGTCCGTGACGCCGGCCCTCAGGTGGTGAACGACTCGAAGACCCCATCCGGGACGGTCCACGTCGGGAGCCTGCGCGGCCCGGTCATCCTCGACGCGATCACCCGTGCCCTGCGCGCCAACGGCATCGAGACGACCCTGCTCTACGGGGTCGACGACCTCGACCCGATGGACGCCCAGGCGCTGCTGACGCCGGACGCCGTCGACCACGAGATGGGTCGGCCCCTGGCCCACGTCCCGGACCAGGTCGACGATGGGCATGCCTCGTATGCCCGACACCACGCCCAGACGTTCATCGACACCTTCGCCGGGCTGGGCATCCACCCCGATCGGTATTACTGGATGAGCGAGATCTATCCGACAGGAGCGATGGACCCGTTCATCCGGACGGCCCTCGACCGCGCCGCGTTGGTTCGCGACATCTACCGCCGGGTGGCCAACGTCCAGCATCCCGACAGCTGGCACCCGATCAGCGTCATCTGCCCCAACTGCGGGAAGGTGGGCACCACCATCGTCACCGCGTGGGACGGCGAGCGGGTGCGGTTCGAGTGCCGGCCCGACCTCGTCACCTGGGCTCGCGGCTGTGGCGAGAGCGGCTGGATCTCCCCCTTCGGCGGTACCGCGAAGCTGCCGTGGAACCTCGAGTGGGCGGCTCAATGGTCGCTGTTCGGGGTGACGATCGAGCCCAACGGCAAGGACCTCGCGACGGCCGGTGGTTCGCGCGACCGCTCTGACGCGATCGCCCGGGAGGTCTTCGAGCGCGAGCCGCCGCTCAACATCCCATATGAGTTCCTGAACATCGGTGGTCGCAAGATGTCGACGTCGCAGGGCCGCGGCGCGGCGGCGCACACGATCGCCGAGGTCGTGCCGCCCGAACAGTTGCGCTTCCTCTTCCTGCGCCATCGACCGAACCACGCCATCGACTTCGATCCCGATGGTACCGACCAGATCCCAAGGTTGTTCGATTCGTTCGACGCGTTCGCGGCGGCGACGGCCGGTCGCGAGGTGCGCGGCGACCTGCCGCCGGGCTACGAGGCGACGTTCCGATACTCCCTGCTCGACCCGGCGGCGGACGTCGAGGCGGAGGCGGCCGCCTATCGGCCGGCCTTCGGCCATCTCGCGATGCTGATCCAGCTTCCAGGAGTCGACGTGGTCGGTCGGGTGGTGGTCGAGAAAGGGAGCCCCTTGACGGATCACGAGCGGGCGTCGCTCGATCAGCGGGCCGGCGCGGCACGCGCCTGGCTCGACACCTACGCGCCCGAGGCGGCTCGGCTCACCATCCACCGCGAGGCCGTGCCCGAGGCGGCGCTGGAACTGGACCTCCTCCAGCGCCGGTTCCTCGGACGGCTGGCCGAGCGGGCCACCCGCGAGGAGCCGGTCAGCGGTGACGCCTGGCAGACCCTGATCTTCGCGGTCGCGACCGACGAGGGCCTGCCTGGCCGGCGCGCGTTCGAGGCGATCTACCGCTCGTTCCTCGGCCGACCGAACGGTCCGCGCGCCGGCTGGTTGTTGGCCAGCCTCGATCCGGGATTCGTGACGACCCGCGCGGCCGAGGTCGCCGGGGCGGGAGCGGCTGCATGAGCGTCGGCCTGCAGCGGCTCCGCGACGAGCCCGACGTCATCCGCCAGGGAGCCGTCGACAAGGGCGAGGACGAGTCTGTTATCGACGCTGCCCTGGACGCGGACAAGCGTCGTCGCGATCTTCTCGGTCAGGTAGAGCGGGATCGCGCTCAGCGCAATCAGTGGAGTCAAGACGTCGGTCGAATGATTCGCGAGGGCGCCGACCCGAAGAGCGGCGCGGTCGAGGATTTGCGTCGCGCCTCGCGACAAGCCGGCGAGCGCATCGAGATCGCGGAGCGCGAGCTGCGCGACGTCGAAGTCAAGGTCGAGGACTTGCTGCTCCGCATCCCGAACCCGGCCGACCCCGACGTGCCCGTGGGCGGGGAAGACGCGAACAAGACCGTCCGGACCTGGGGCGAGATCTTGCCGAAGGACTTCCGGAAGCCCCACTGGGAGATCGGCGAGGCACTCGACATCCTCGATAACGCCCGCGGGGCCAAGATCGCCGGCTCCGGTTTCCCGGTCTACAAGGGCGCGGGTTCGTCTCTCCAGCGCGCGCTGATCAGCTGGTTTCTCGACGTCCACACCCGGGAGCACGGCTTCACGGAGGTCTGGCCGCCGGCCGTCGTCAACACGGCCTCGGCGACCGGAACCGGCCAGATCCCGGACAAGGAAGACCAGATGTACGTCGTGACCCGCGACGAGCTGTATCTCGTGCCGACGGCGGAGGTGCCAGTCACCAATCTGCATCGCGACGAGATCCTCGAGGCTACCGACCTGCCGATCCGCTATGCGGCGTACACGCCTTGCTTCCGGCGCGAGGCCGGCGCGGCCGGCAAGGACACCCGCGGGATCCTGCGGGTCCATCAGTTCGACAAGGTCGAGATGGTCCTCTTCGAGAAGCCCGACGCCTCGCCGGCCGCGCTCGAGTGGATGACCGAGCGCGCCGAGATCCTGCTCCAGCGACTGGGGCTTGCCTACCGGGTGCTGTTGATGAGCACCCGTGAGATGGGGTTCACCCAGGCCAAGAAATATGACCTCGAGGTCTGGTCCCCAGGCGTCGAGCGTTGGCTGGAGGTGAGCTCCTGCTCGAACTTCCGCGACTTCCAGGCTCGGCGGATGGCCATCCGGTACCGTCCGGTACCGGGCGCGAGACCGGAGCTCGTCCACACCCTGAACGGGTCCGGGCTGGCCCTGGCGCGAGTCGTCGCGGCGTTGCTCGAGACGTATCAGCGGTCCGATGGCTCGGTGACCGTGCCGGACGTGCTGCGGCCGTATCTCGGCCGAGACATCATCACGGCCGATTGACCAGCCGTCGCCCCGTCGGTCTCCGGGGACGCCCGCTATCCTGTCACCCGGAGAGGTGGCCGAGCGGTTGATGGCGGCGCTCTTGAAAAGCGCAGAGTCGAAAGACTTCGTGGGTTCGAATCCCACCCTCTCCGCCAGGTCGTGACAGTGCCGCCACCCGCCGGCCTGTGCGAAGCGTGCCGGCATTCCCGCGTCGTGGCGACCCGCCGCGGCTCCACGTACGTCCTGTGCGAACGCTCCGCGACCGATCCGCGCTATGCGCGCTACCCGAACCTCCCGGTCGTGCGCTGCGCCGGCTACGACCCGCGAACCACGGAGTCGAGCGCCTTGCCACGCGACGCTTGACGCCCGGTCCGCGCCCTGCCATCCTCCCGGCCACATCACGAAGAGCGGGCTGTGAACGGGACGAGTACCCGTCGAGCGTCGGCAGAGAGACCCGGTGGCTGGTGGAAACCGGGGCGACGGCGGCGGTGAATGGACCCGGGAGCCTCCGGACCCAACCGTCGGATCGGGCATCGCCCGGATCCCCGACCCAGTAGGCTCCGGCGCAGAGCGCCAGCGATACCGGGCAGCGCCGATCGCGACGGGAGACCGCCGCCGTCGGTCACGAGAGTGCGGCACACGCCGAATGAGGGTGGCACCGCGGAAGGCACGACCTTTCGTCCCGGAGACGATCGGTCGTTCTTGATTCTCGAGGCAGCGATGACCACCACCGACCCCATCAGCCTGACCCACGCGAAACGGGTCGCGGCGGGCGCCGACACCGTCCGCCTGCGAGCCACCCGCCCAGCTGACCTCGAGACCCCGATCGGGGCGTTCCTTCGCCTCGACGATGGCAACCCGGCGTACCTCCTCGAATCGGTCGAGGGTGGCGAGCGGCTCGGCCGCTATTCGTTCCTGGGCGTCGGACCACGACGTCTGCTCGAGGTACGAGGAGGGCGGGCGCGGATCCAGACGAGGCCGGTGACGGTCCCGACCTACGCCCCGGACCTGCCCATCGTCACGTCCGATGCCCCCGATCCGCTCGAGGCGGTTCGCTCGTTCGTCCCGCGTCGCCGCGTCGAGCCGTCGGACGGGATGCCGCGGTTCACCGGCGGCGCCGTCGGCGCGATCGCCTATGACGCCATCGCGGCCTTCGAGCCGACGGTGCCGTTGCCCGAGCGCGATCCGGTCGGCGCACCGACCGCGGCCTTCATCGAGACCGACCTCGTGCTGGTCTTCGACCATCTCACCCATACCCTGTCGGCCATCGCGTCCCTCCACGCCGATGCACCCGACTTCGACGGTCGCTATCGGATCGCCGAGCGGGCCGTGTTCGAGGCGCTCGAACGCACCGCCCGGCCGAGCGCGGCCGAGCTCGCTGCACCGACCCAGGCGGCATCGCCGGCGACGACCGGCGGGCCGATCGGCACGAGCCTCGGTCGCGACGAGTACATCCACGCCGTCGAGGTCGCGAAGGACGCCATCGCGGCCGGCGAAGCGATCCAGGTCGTGCTCGCCCGACGCCAGTCGTTCGACCTCCCGACCGATCCATCGACCGGGCGCCCACTGGACGGCATCGGCCTCTACCGCTCGCTCAGGCGGGTCAATCCGAGTCCCTACCTGTTCTTCGTGCGCACGCCGGATCTCGAGGTGGTGGGCGCCTCGCCCGAGCTGCTCCTCCAGGTCGAGGGCGACAAGCTGACCACCCACCCGATCGCCGGTACGCGGCCGCGCGGCGCCGATCCGCGCGAGGACACGATCCTCGCCGAGCAGCTCCAACGCGACCCGAAGGAACGCGCCGAGCACGTGATGCTGGTCGACCTTGGCCGCAACGATCTCGGGCGCGTGTCGCGACCGGGCACCGTGACGGTCAGCAAGTACATGGAGGTCGAGCGCTACAGCCACGTCCTCCACCTCGTGTCGCACGTCGAGGGCCGGCTCAAGCCGGAGCTCGACGCGCTCGATGCGCTCCGGGCGGTGTTCCCGGCCGGGACCCTCAGCGGGGCGCCCA
The DNA here is from genome assembly GCA_035688805.1 of Candidatus Limnocylindrales bacterium. Taxonomy (GTDB): domain Bacteria; phylum Chloroflexota; class Limnocylindria; order Limnocylindrales; family CSP1-4; genus SPCO01. The sequence continues at coordinate 347 of DASSMQ010000022.1, read as the reverse complement.
AGGTCCGGGCGATGCAGCTGATCGCCGCGGCGGAAGGGGAGCGACGCGGCCTGTACGGCGGCGCCGTGGGCTATCTCGGCTATGACGGCAATCTCGATACCGCGATCACGATCCGCAGCGCGGTGCTGAAGGATGGCCAGGCCCACGTCCATACCGGGGCCGGCATCGTCGCGGGCTCGGTCCCGGAGCGAGAGTTCGAGGAGACCGAGCACAAGGCGGCCGCGCTGCGGCGGGCCATCGACCAGGCGGCCGGCATCGACGAGGCTCCACGCGAGCCCGCGGCGGTCGGTGCAAATCCATGATCCTCGTCGTCGACAACTACGACAGCTTCACCTTCAACCTGGTGC
>DASSMQ010000021.1:0-18637 GCA_035688805.1 Candidatus Limnocylindrales bacterium | reverse complement strand
CCGGCCGAGCCCCGGATGAGCACCGAGAGTGCGGCATGGAACGTCCCGACCAGCACCGACATCACCAGCGATGGCTCGAGGCTCACGCGACCACAAGGTCGCCGGCATCGGCGACATCGACATCGACCGCGTCAGCCGTTTGCCGACGCGCCGGGGCCCCGATGCGCCCGCCGCCGAGCACCTCGTCGCCGTCGTATAGGACGGCCGCCTGCCCGGGGGCCGCGGCCCACACCGGCGCATCCGTGGTCACCCGCCAGCGGCGCTCGCCCAGCCACTCGATCGTCGCGTCCACCGGCGCGGCGCGATGGCGGATCCGAACGGCCGCCCGGAACGGCGATGGCGCCCTCTCGCCCGCGATGAACGACGCGCGATCGATGGTGAACGATCCGACCTCCAGGTCCTCGCGGCGGCCGAGCTGGATGGTGTTGGACAGCGGATCGATACGTGACACGTAACGCGGCGTCCCGAGCGCGACGCCCAGCCCCGACCGCTGCCCGACGGTGTACGCCGGCGTGCCCTGGTGATTCCCGACCCGCGTGCCATCGGCGTCGAGCAACGGGCCGGCCGTCGGGACCCAGCCGGCACGGGTCCGCAGCGCGTCGCGGTAATCCCCGCCGGGGACGAAGCAGATCTCCTGGCTCTCCGGCTTGTCGGCGGTCACGAGACCGAGCGATCGCGCGATCGCGCGGACCTCGGGCTTGGGCAACTCCCCGAGCGGGAACCGCGCATGGTCGAGCTGATCCGCCCGCAGGCCATACAGGAAGTAGGTCTGGTCCTTGTCCTCGTCGCGGGCGCGGAACAACCGAGCCCGACCGTCATCGCCGACCACGCGCCGCGCGTAATGACCGGTCGCGACCGCATCGCACTCGTACAGGTGCCGGGCGCGACCGAGCAACGCCCCGAACTTCACGTAGGTGTTGCAGTCGACGCACGGACTGGGCGTCCGACCGTCGAGGTAGGCATCGAGGAATGGCTGGAGGACGCCGGCGTCGAACTCGCGCTCGAGGTTCATGACGTAGAACGGGATCCCGAGCTGGGCGGCGACCCGCCGGGCATCGTCGGCCGCGTCGAGTGAGCAGCAACTCTTCTTGAACTCGGAATAGGTGTCGGCGACGTCGTGGAGGCGCATCCAGACGCCGACCGCCTCGTGCCCCTGTTCGCGAACGAGCGCGGCCGCGACCGACGAATCCACCCCGCCGGACATCGCGACGAGGATCCGGCTCATACCCCGACTCCCTGGCCCAGCGGATCACGAGCGACCGCCGCGGCGCCCGTCTGCATCGAGGCCACGACGCGCGGGACGACCTCGACGGCCGTCGCCACCTCGTCCTCGCTCGTCGTCCGGCCGAGCGACAGGCGGAGCGACCCGCGCGCCTCGTCGTCGGGATAGCCCATCGCCGACAGGACGTGGCTGACCTCGGTCGACCCGGTCGTGCAGGCCGAGCCGACGGACGCGGCGATGCCCTCGAGATCGAGCGATAGGGCGACCGCGGTCCCGTCCGTCCCGCGGGCGATGACCGACAGCAGGCCCGGTAGCCGCTCCTGGGGGTGACCGGTGAGCTCGGTGGCCGGCACCGCCAGGACCGCCTTCGCCAGGCGCTCGCGGAGCTGGCGCAGGCGACGGCCGGTGGCCACCCGCTCGGCGGTCGAGAGCTCGTAGGCGGTCGCGAGGCCCACGGCGCCGGCGACGTTCTCGGTGCCGGCCCGGCGGTGGCGCTCCTGGGTGCCGCCGTGCTCCTGGGCGAGGATGTGCGTGCCGTGCTTCACGAACAGCACGCCGATGCCCTTGGGTCCCTCGAACTTGTGGGCGCTGATCGACAGCAGGTCGATATCCAGCCCTCGCAACCGAAGGTCGAGATACGGCGCCGCCTGGACGGCGTCGACATGGAAGAGGACGCCCTTGTGGGCCCGAACGCGCCGGGCGATCTCGGCGACCGGCTGGATCGTGCCGACCTCGTTGTTCGCGAACATCACCGACACGAGGATCGTCCGGTCGGTGATCGCGGCGTCCAGCTCGTCCGGATCGACCCGTCCATACCGGTCGACCGGCAACTCGACGATCTCGAAGCCGAACTTCTCGAGGTAGCGCAGCGCATGGCCGACCGCGTGGTGCTCGACGGCCGAGGTGACGATCCGATGCCCACGGGCCTTGCCCGCCCAGGCGGCCCCCTTGAGGGCGAGGTTGTTCGCCTCGGTGCCCCCTGAAGTGAACACGATCTCTCGGGCGTCCACCCCGAGGCTGGCCGCCACCCGGTCGTGCGCCTCGTCCAGGGCGGCACGTGCCCTTCGTCCGAACGCGTGCGCCGACGACGGGTTCCCGAACGACTCGGTCAGGAACGGGAGCATCGCGTCGAGGACCTCGCGGCGGACCGGGGTCGTCGCCGCGTGGTCGAGGTAGATGGGCATCGCCGACGATCGTACTACGGGTCCCTCGACCGGCCCGATGGGCCTAGGCCTCGACGGCGGTCGCCTCGCGGTCGGCGGTGCGTCGCAGGTCCTCGGCACGACCCGCCTCGCGGCGGCGGTCGTGCTGCGACAGCGCTCGCTTGCGCAGCCGGATCGACAGCGGCGTGACCTCGACCAGCTCGTCCCCGGCGATGAACTCGAGGGCGCTCTCGAGGGTCAGCGGTCGCGGTGGGGTGAGGCGCAAGGCCTCGTCGTGGGCATGGGTCCGGATGTTGGTGAGCTTCTTCTCCTTGGTCGCGTTGACGTCCATGTCGCCGGAGCGGCTGTTCTCGCCGACGATCATCCCCTCGTAGACCTCGACCCCGGCGTCGATCAGCAGCTCCGAACGCTCCTGGAGGTTGAACAGCGCGTAGGCGTTGGAGGTGCCGGCTCGGTCGGCCACGAGCACGCCATTCGTGCGGTGGGTCACGTCGCCGGCCCACGGCCCGTAGCCCTCGCCGATCTGGTGGAGCAGGGCCGTCCCGCGGGTGTCGGTCAGGAGCTGCCCGCGGTACCCGATGAGCCCGCGGACCGGCAGCACGTATTCGAGCCGGACCCGCCCGTCGGCGTCGGTCGACATCTGCTCGAGCCGACCCTTGCGCCCGGCCATGGCGCCCTGGACCTCGCCGATGTAGTCGGGCGGGATGTCGATCGTGACCCGCTCGTACGGCTCCTGGACCTCGCCCGCGCGGTCGGTCCGGAGCAGGACCTCGGGGCGCGACACCGTGAGCTCGTAGCCCTCGCGGCGCATCTGCTCGATCAGGACGGCGAGCTGCAGTTCACCGCGACCGAGCACCTCGTAGGCGTCGCGGCCCTCGGCCGGACGGACCTCGATCGACACGTTGCCGAGGACCTCGCGCTCGAGCCGGGCCTTGATCTGGCGACTCGTGACGAAGCGGCCCTCGCGCCCGGCCAGCGGCGAGCTGTTGACCCCGAAGGTCATGCGCAGGGTCGGCGCATCGACGTCCAGTCGGGGCAGCGGACGGGGATCGGCAGGATCCGTCAGCGTGTCGCCGATGGTCACCTCGGGCAAGCCCGCGACGCTGACGATGTCGCCGGGCCCAGCCTCCTCGATGTCGACCCGCTCGATGCCCTTCGCGGTCTGGAGGCTCGTCACGGTGCCGGTGAGGGTCACCGTCCGGCCGGGCTCCACGGACCCGGCCGTATCGTCGGGCTCCTCGCGCACGACCGCGATGCGCTGGCCGACCTGGATCCGCCCGTTCCAGACCCGGCCGACGGCCATCCGCCCGACGTACTCGTTGGCCGACAGGTTGGTGACCAGCAGCTGCAACGGATGATCGGGCTGGTAGGTCGGGGCAGGCGTGACGTCGACCAGCAGGTCGAGCAGTGGGCGCAGGTCCTCGCCGGGTTCGTCGAGCGACATGGTGGCGGTGCCGGCCTTGGCGTTGGTGTACACCACCGGGAATTCGATCTGGTGTTCGTCGGCGCCCAGGTCGATGAACAGCTCGTACACGTCGTCGAGGACCTCGGCCGGCCTGGCATCCGAGCGGTCGATCTTGTTGAGCGCCACGATGACCGGCAGCCGCCGGGCCATCGCCTTCTGGAGCACGTACCTGGTCTGCGGCAGCGGCCCCTCGGCCGCATCGACCAGCAGCAGCACCGAATCGACCATCAGGAGCGAGCGCTCGACCTCCCCGCCGAAGTCCGCGTGGCCGGGTGTGTCGACGATGTCGAGCCGGATGCCGCCGTAGTCGATGGCCGTCTGCTTGGCCAGGATGGTGATGCCCTTCTCGCGCTCGAGGTCCATCGAATCCATGACCCGATCGACGACGGCCTGGTTGGATCGGAACGCGCCAGTCTGGCGGAGCATCGCGTCGACGAGCGTGGTCTTGCCGTGATCGACGTGCGCAACGATCGCGACGTTGCGGACGTCGTGGCGCGTGCGGCTAGGGGTCGAGGTCTCCGGGGACATGGCGACGGAGTGTCTCACATCGACTAGCATCGGCCCCACGATGACCGTCGCCGCCGTGATCCTGGCCGCCACCCCCGAGGGTGCGCTGGCCGACGCCAACGGTCAGCCGCGGGTCCGCCGGCTGGCCGACATCGCCTGGTCAGGTGGTGCGATGCCGATCGTCGTCGTCTCGGCCGATCCGTCGGGCGCGGTGGCCGGCGCGCTGCTCGGGAGCGAAGCGACCCATGGCCACCCCGCGCCGGTCGAGTCCGGACCTGTCGGCCAGATGCTGCGCGGGGCGGAGCTCGCGACCGACCAGGTGACCGAGACGACCGCCGTGCTGATCTGGCCGGCTCGCATGGTCTGGGTCGGCCCTGAGACGGTGACCTCGCTGATCGAGGCGCACGGGACGGCGCCCGGGACGGTCCTCCGTCCCGCCTGGCACGGGGAACCCGGCTGGCCGGTCCTGGTGCCGGCCGCCCACCTGACGCGGCTCCGCGCGATCGGCCCCGACCGGATGCCGCCGGACGTCGTCGAAGACCTCGTGGCCGACGTGCCGAGCCGGCTGGTCGAGGTCGGCGACCCCGGCGTCCACCACGACGCCGATACGGCCTACGCTGACCTGCCGCCGTACGAGGGCCCGCCCGATCCGCCTGCCGGGCATACCCACGAATGGGGCGACGACATCGAGGCCGCCGTCCCGGAGGGGCCGGCCGAGGGTCGCTCGCTGGCTCCTTACCCCCAGGCCGCGGGCGGTCCAGCCGACAGCTGATCCGCGCGGTTCCGGCGCAGCGCGTCGCGGACCCGGGCGAGCGGCACGGTCGCGAGGGCGATGCCCCCGACCACCATCGCCACGCCGATCAGCTGGACGATCGACGGATGCTCGGCGAGGAGCACGATCGTCAGCCCCACCGTGAGCACCGGTTGGACGAGCAGGATGATCGAGGTGACGACCGCTGGCAGTCGCGGCAGCGAGATCGAGATGAACAGGTAGCCGAGCGACTGCGAGGTGAGTCCCAGCAGCGCGAGCCAGCCGAGGCTGGCCAGGGGCGGCGTCAGGTCGAGATCGCCCATCACGCCGCCGGCCATGCCCGCCACCACGGCCGTGGCGACCGTGGCGACTGCGACCGGTCCCGCCGGGCGACGCGGATCGCGCCCGCCGAACCGGATCGTCAGCAGGTAGCCCGCGTAGCACAGCGCGGTCGCGATGCCCAGCACGACCCCGAACGCCGGATCCGAGCCGTACGCCCCGGAGCCGATCACGCCGGAGATGAGCACGACGCCCACGAGCACGACGGGGACCGCCAACAGCGTCGCGCGCGACGGCCGCTCCCCGAAGACCAGCCACGCGACGACCCCGACGACCAGGACCTGCAGGTTGCCGAGCACCGTGGCCAGACCCGCCCCCACGTAACCGATGGCGTGGTGCCAGAACGTCAGGTCACCGGCGAAGAACACGCCCGCGACGGCGGCGATCCGGACCACCCGTCCGGGCAGCGGACCGAATCGGCGCTGCTCCGCGTACGCGACGAGCGCCAGCAAGGGCAACCCGAACAGCGCCCGGTACACCGTCCCGGTCGATGGCGACACCTCGGCCCAGCGATAGAAGATGCCCGAGAACGAGATGCACAGCGCACCGAGCAGCGCGGACAGCCGGGGTCGGCTGGCGATCGCGTCGAGCGGGCCGATCCCGAGTCGCGTGTCGGACCTCGCGGAGGTCGGCGACGGAACGCGGTCGGAGACCGCGCTCATCCGGGCGTCGGCTTCGTCGGCAGGCCGACGAACCGCAGCCCGAGCTCCTCGTATTGGGTCGGCTCGGGCGGCGACGGCGCCTCGAGCATCGGGTCGCTCCCGGACTGCGTCTTCGGGAAGGCCATGACCTCGCGGATGTTGGTCTGGCGGGCGAGCAGTGCGGCCCAGCGGTCGATGCCGAGGGCGATCCCGCCGTGGGGCGGCGCCCCATATTCGAACGCGTCGAGGATCGCCCCGAACTTCGCCCGCATCCCATCCATCGTCTGGCCCTGGAGCAGGAAGCTGCGTTCGAGCAGGTCGCGGCGATGGATTCGGACCGAGCCGCCGCCGAGCTCCCAGCCGTTGAGCGCCAGGTCGTATTGGAGCGCACGGGCTCGACCGGCCGGGTCGTCCGGAGACGGTTTGGCCGGGTCGCCCGACGCCGTCACGAGCAGCGCCTCGTCCTCGGGCACGACGCCACTGAACGGGTTGTGGGTCGCGTCCCAGCGCCCGTTCTCGACGTCCCACTGGTACATCGGGAAGCGGTCGATCCAGACATAGGACAGGACATCCGGATCCGCCAGCCCGAGACGCTCGCCGAGCTCGACCCGGAGACGGCCCAGCACGTCCGCGGTGACCGCCGGCGCGTCGGCGACCGCCAGGATGAGGTCGCCCTCCCCCGCCCCGCTGCGCTCGAGGATGGCGCGCTGGGTCTCGTCCGAGAGGAACTTGACGATCGGGCCGTGGAGGCCGTCGCCGGCCACCGCCAGGTGGACCAGCCCTTTGGCGCCGAACCGCTTCGCGCGCTCGGTGAGCTCGTCGATCTCGCGACGCGTCGCACCGCCGAGGCCCGGCGCGACGATGGCCTTGACCCGACCGCCACCGGCGAGCGCGCCATCGAAGACGCCGAACCCGGATGCCGGGGCACCGTCGGCATCGACCAGCGCCGGCGCGAGGTCGACCAGCTCCATGCCGAACCGCAGGTCGGGCTTGTCCGAGCCGAAACGTTCCATGACCTCGTCGAACGTGAACCGCGGGAACGGCACGTCCTGGACCGGCCGGTCCGGCGTCGTGGCTCGCGACACGGCGATGACCATCGTCTCGATGAAGTCGGTCACCGCGGTCTCGTCGACGAAGCTCATTTCGAGGTCGAGCTGGGTGAATTCTGGCTGTCGGTCGCCGCGCAGGTCCTCGTCGCGGTAGCAGCGGGCGATCTGGAAGTAGCGGTCGATGCCCGCGACCATCAGCAGCTGCTTGAGCTGCTGCGGGCTCTGGGGCAGCGCGTAGACACTGCCCGGCTGCAGTCGCGAGGGGACGATGAAGTCGCGCGCGCCCTCGGGCGTCGACTTGATCAGGGTCGGTGTCTCGATCTCGATGAACCCGTGCTCGTGATGGACGTCGCGGATCGCCTGGACCATCCGGCTCCGAAGCAGGAGCCGGTCGGCCATCGGCGAGCGCCGGATGTCGAGGTAGCGGTACTTGAGCCGCAGGATCTCGTCGACCGGCGCGTCCGGTTCGTTGACGTAGAACGGCGGGGTCTTCGCCTCGGACAGGATGGCGATATCGGTCGCCCGCAGCTCGATCGCGCCGGTCGGCAACTTCGGGTTCTCGGTCCCCGGCAGCCGCGCGGCGACAGTCCCTGTGGCGCGGACGACGAACTCGTTGCGCACCCGGCTGGCGGTCGCGTGGGCATCGGGCGCATCCGTCCGATCGATGACGACCTGGGTGACGCCGTAGCGATCGCGCAGGTCCAGGAAGATCAGCTGGCCGTGGTCGCGCCGCCGGTGGACCCAGCCGGCGAGCGTCGCGCTCGTGCCGACGTCGCCGTCGCGCAACTGCCCGGCGGTATGGCTGCGATAGGGCGTGGCAAGGCTGGGGCTGGAGTCCGGCATGGCCGCGTCATGGTAGTCGACGCGACCTTCGGCGAGCGGACGCCAGGAGCGCTCGAGTCAGCCCTCCGGGGCGCCGTGGCGATGGGCGGCATGGGCGCGGGCCACCTCGCGGGCGAGGTCCGCGGTCGCCACGAGCTTCTGTGACCCCGCCTGTAGGTCTCGTAACTGCACCTCGCCGCCCGCCAGCTCGTCCCCGACGATGATCGCGAAGTGCGCGCCTTCTCGAGCGGCCGCATCGAGCTGCTTGCCGAGCTTGCGGTGGCCCAGCTCCGCACGGGCGGCCACGCCCGCGGCGCGCAGGTCGGTCGCCAATCGCAACCGGCTGACCGTATCGGCCGGATCCGCCCCGACGACCACCGCGGCCGGGCCCGCGCCCGACGCCGGACTCGCGACGTCGCCGCCCTGCTCGCCCAGCGCCAGGATCAGCCGGTCCAACCCGATGCCGAACCCGATCCCGGGGGTCGCTCGGCCACCGAGCAGTTCGACGAGGCCGTCATAGCGACCGCCGCCGCCGAGCGCCTGTTGCTGCCCCTCGCGACCCCGGACATAGAACTCGAACGCGGTCCGTGTGTAGTAGTCGAGTCCACGAACGAGGCCCGACTCGATCCGGTAGGCCAGCCCGAGCGCGTCAAGGTGGGCTCGGACGGCAGCGAAATGCTCGGCGCAGGCGGCGCACAGGTACTCCGTGATCCGGGGCGCGACCGCGTTGATCGCGGCCATCGCCGGGTCCTTGGAATCGAGCAGCCGGAGCACGTTGCGCTCGAGACGGTCCCGCTCGACGGCCGGCAGGTCATCGGCCCGCTCGCGATAGAACGCCGTCAATCGCTCGATGTAGGCCGGTCGACACGTTCCGTCGCCGATCGAGTTCAGGAGCACCTCGACCCCGGCCAGCCCGGCATCGGCGTAGATCCGCGACCCGAGCTCGATGATCTCGGCGTCGATGGCCGGGCCCGGATCGCCGATGGCCTCGACATCGATCTGCCAGAACTGGCGGTACCGGCCGGCCTGGGGGCGGTCGTACCGGAACATCGAGCCGATCTCGTAGACCTTGACCGGCTGGGGCCAGGTCTGCATCCCGTGCTGGACGTAGGCGCGGACGATGCCGGCGGTCGGTTCGGGTCGGAGGGCCCAGACCTCGGCCTCGTCGGTCCGCGGCGCGATCCGGAACAGCTCCTTCTCGACGATGTCGGTGACCTCCCCGACCCCGCGCTCGAAGACGCCGACCTGCTCGAACATCGGGGTCTCGATCCGTCGATAGCCGTACCTGGTCGCGAGGTCCGCCGCGAGGCGCTCGATCCGGGTCCAGGTACGCGTCTCGTCGGGCAGCAGATCGCGCGTGCCGCGAGCAGCGCGGAAGGTGGGCATCGCGCGACAGTCTAGGGGGTCAGGCGGCGATCACGGGGACCGGATAGCGGGCGATGGCGGGGTCCCGGGAGACGATCGTCAGGCGCTCGACGATCGCCTGGGCGACCAGCATCCGATCGAATGGGTCGCGATGATGCAGCGGCAGACCACCGGCGACGCGGGCGTGTTCCGATTCGAGCGCGAGTTCGAACATCCCGAGGTCGAGGATCCGCGCCGGAAAGTCGGCCGGTGCCTCCAGTCGACCGCGAGCCACCTTGACCGCCATCTCCCAGATGGTGGCCGCGCTCACGTAGACCCTCTCCGCGGAAGCGATGGCCCGGCGCGCCCCGTCACCCAGCCGTTCGTCAGCGGCCAGCAACCAGATGACCGCATGGGTATCGAGCAGGAGATTCACGGCTCGATCGGGCGCTCGACGCTGTCCTCGAACTCACGCTCGAGCTCCGCGTCGAGCTCATCGAACCCCGGAAGGATGCGGATCTGGCCCTTCATCGCACCGAACCAGTGGTCGCGTGAGACCGAGACGTACGGGACGATCCGGGCGATCGGCTTGCCGGCCCGACCGATGATCACTTCCTCGCCCGCCTCGACTCGCTCGAGCAATCGCGAGAGGTTGGTCTTGGCGGCGTGGACGTTGACGATCTGTGCTGGCATGGACTAAGTCTAGCTACGTCTTCCGTCACGTCAACCAGGTGATTGGGCGGGCATGCGGGTGCCCCAGAACGACGACGACGGCCGGGCGCGCCCGACGGGGTTCGATGGGTCGCCGCCCGCGCCCGCACCCCGCGCCCGTCAGGACTTGCTATCCAGTCGCGAGGTGACTGGCAGCGCCGACTCGCTGGCCCATTTCTTCGGGCTCAGTCGTGGGGCGACAGAGCAGCAAGCGATCGCGCAGGGATCCGACCTGTGGGCGGTACTGCGAGTCGCCTGGCGAGTAGACCACAAGAACCAGGGGTCGGCGGTCGTCGATCCAGGTCGGGACGCGGACACAACACGACCGCCGGGCCTGATCCGGCACGGAGAATGGCTTCCTAGAGGCGGTGCCGGAGGCCCTACCCGAGGTCGCGCTGCACGTTGATGACGTCCTTGAGGTTCTCGATCCTTCCCATCACGCGGGCGAGCTGCGAGACCGAGGCCACCTGCAGCGTGGCGGTCACGACGGCCGTGTGATCGGGCGTCACCCCGACCGAGGCAGCCACGATGTTCACCTTGTTTTCAGCCACGACCTGGGTGATGTCGTTGAGCAGCCCGGTCCGGTCGTAGGCCTCGACCCGGATGGCGATCGGATAGGTCTGGGTCGGCTCGGCGTCCCACTCGACCTCGATGAGCCGGCTCACCTCGCGCTCGTTGACGATGGTCGGGCAGCTGCGCAGGTGGACCGTCACGCCCTTGCCGCGGGTGATGAACCCGACGATCGGGTCGCCCGGGATCGGGTGACAGCACTTGGCGAACCGGACCAGCAGGTCGCCCACGCCCTTGACCCGCACCCCGCCGGTCCGGGCGACCTGTTGTGCGGGGGCCACCGTGGGTAGCTGCGCCTGGCCGTCATCGACGACCCCGAGGCGCATGACCACGCTCTGGGCACTGATCGCGCCGTAGCCGATGGCCGCGAAGAAGTCGTCGATCGTCTCGTGGTTCAGCAGCTTGGCCAGCTCGGCGATGCGGTCGGTGCCGATCGTCGCGATGGTGGTCCGGGCCAGGCGCCGCAGCTCACGTTCGAGCGATTCGCGGCCATGGACGATGTTCTCGTCGCGGTCCTTGCGCTTGAACCATTGGCGGATCTTCTCGCGGGCATGGCTCGTCCGGACGACGTTCAGCCAGTCACGCGACGGGCCGTGCTCGCCCTTGGTCGTGACGATCTCGACGATGTCGCCGTTCTTGAGTCGATAGTCGAGCGGGACCAGCCGGTTGTTGACCTTCGCGCCGATCGTGCGGTGGCCGACGTCGGTGTGGATGCGGTAGGCGAAGTCGAGCGGTGTCGCGCCGGCCGGCAGGTCCTTGATGTCGCCGCGCGGGGTGAACACGAAGACCTGGTCCTGGAAGATGTCGAGCTTGATGCCCTCGACGAACTCCGTAGCGTCCGACTCGGAGACGTCGCGCTGCCAGTCCATGAGCTGGCGCAGCCAGGCGAGCTTGGCGTCGTACTCGCGGTCGGACTTGGAGCCCTCCTTGTAGCGCCAGTGGGCGGCGATGCCGACCTCCGAGATCTGATGCATCTGGTGGGTCCGGATCTGGATCTCGAGCGGCTTGCCGTCGAGCGCGATGACCGCCGTGTGGAGCGACTGGTAGAGGTTGTTCTTCGGGACGGCGATGTAATCGTCGAACTGGCCGGGGATCGGCCGCCACAGGCTGTGGACGATGCCGAGGGCGGCGTAACAGTCGCGCACCTCGTCGACCAGCACGCGGATGGCGTAGACGTCATAGATCTCGCCGAACTCCGCGCCCTTGCGCTGCATCTTCTTCCAGATGCTGTAGATGTGCTTCGGTCGGCCCTCGAGGTCGGCTTCGATGCCGGCCGCCCTGAGCTTGGGCTCGAGTTCGGCGATCGCGCGGTCGATGTAGGACTCACGGCCCTTGCGGCGCGTGTCAAGGAGCCGGGCCAGCTCGCGGAAGCGCTCGGGTTCGAGGACCTTGAAGGCCAGGTCCTCCAACTCCCATTTGATCTGCCAGATGCCGAGCCGCTCGGCCAGCGGCGCGTAGATCTCCATGGTCTGGCGGGCGATCCGGAGCTGCTTCTCGGACGGCAGGCCATACAGGGTCCGCATGTTGTGGAGCCGATCGGCCAGCTTGATGAGGACGACCCGGATGTCCTCGGCCATCGCCAGGAGCATCTTGCGGATGTTCTCGGCCTGCTGCTGTTCGTGGCTATGGGTCGAGAAACGCGACAGCTTGGTGACCCCGTCGACGAGGTGGGCGACCTCGGCGTTGAAGCGATCCTCGATGTCGGTGAGGCTGTACTCGGTGTCCTCCGGGACGTCGTGGAGGAGCGCCGCCTCGATGGCGATCGGGTCGATGCCGAGCTCGGCCAGGATCTGGGCGCTGGCGATCGGGTGGGTGACGTAGGGCTCGCCTGTGGCGCGCGGGGTGCCCGCGTGGGCTTCGACCGCCATGTCGAAGGCGCGATCGACGTCGGTCAGGTCGGCGGTCGGGTGATGCTCGAGGATGGCCGCCTTGAGCGCGCTCCGGAGACCCTCGAGATCGACTTCTCCGGTCGGCGACGGCTTGACCGGGGCCGTCCGGCGCGGACCGTTGCGCTTGCGGGTCGGCGGCGCCTTGGGGGGTTGTTTGGTCGAGACCGTCGGCGTGCCGGCGGCGGCCGGCTTGGAACCATGGCGCGAGGGCGCCACCGCACGCTCGGCCGTCGTGGTGGGGACGACGGCCGATGCCTTCGATTTCGTGCGCGGCGAGGTGGCGGCCATGGCCCGCAAGGATAGCAGCGGCTCTCGCGGACTCCCGGGGCCGGCGTCGCCTGCCCGGCCTGAGCGAGCCAAACACAAGGTCACGTGGTTTGCCGAACTCGGAGGGCTGATGCCGACAGCGGGCCCGTTACGCGTTCGGTCTGGAGTCGCCGGTCACGGGGATGAACGACACGCCGCGTGCACCAGCGGCTTCGATCGCAGTCCTGAGGTCCTGCGACGACATCACCTCTCGGAACGCGCTGGCACCGCTGCCGAAGTATTCCTCTGATTTGAACATGTGGTTGGCTGGTCTGCGAGCAAGGGGCGGTGTGGGACCACGCGTGACCGGAAGGTATCGGACGCGTCCGCAAACGTCGCAGGTCAAACTTGGGAGTCCGAATGTATCGATCGACACCACCTCCTCCACCCTCAGCTGAACGACTCCCTTGAGAGTCCGTCCGCGGCGATCCAACACGACCCGTTTGCCGATCCTGCGAGGGTGAAATATGGACGTCCAAACCTCCGGCTTAACGAAATACTCATCAAATACCTAGTTCAGCTGGATGATGCCCCGCCGACCCCACGACGGCTCCCCTTTCATCTGGAAGGGCGCCTTTTGCCGAAGCCCGATCCCACAGCTGTGGGAATCCTTGCTGCGCGTCCGCGCGGACGGAAAGCCACCTCGCCTGAGAAGTCTCCTCGTCGGTGAACCTCGCGCGCGAAATGTCGCTAGGGTGTCGCCGACGTGCCCAAACGGCAACGGCTGGCCAACCTTCGAATGATTCAAGGACATCGAACCCAACGAACCCGGTTTCAACGTCGATGCCCAGCCCAGCCAATTCTCGTTGAATCTCGGCATCGATCGATAGCGCGAACCTGTGAACGATATCCATCTCTACAGGCCCAGCACTCCTAGGATTGCCAACCGCGAAGTCTAGGGACCGATCTCAGGCAGGGTGATTCAAGAGAGGCTGGCGTTGCAGTGCGCGTTGCCGCTCGTCAGGCGAGAGCGATGGGTCATCTGGGAAACGTCCGTTCGCATCCGGCCATATGACCTGTCGGACATGCAACTCGCCTGACCCAAACGCCCTGTGAAACCAGAGCAGCCGCCCGAGGTACTCGTCGAAATGCGTCGGGTCCACGGGCCTCGTTTCGAGGGAGTAGCCGCCCTCGAGAAGACCTTCTATTGGCCCGAATGGGAGGGGGCCCAGTTCCGCCACTCGCATCGCGAGGTCGTTCAGAAGTCGGTTTGCCACCGAGGGTTCCAAGCCGACGATCATCGTCTCAGGATGCCCGAGTCGACTGAGTCCAACCGTATACGCGAACGGAGGGAAGCTTTCGGAAAGGCTCGGCGCGACCATGACGACTGCCCATCCCACGCGTTCGATCTGTTCAAGATTTCGCGCGTTGACCGCATCAAGCGGGACACCACGGTTGCGCGCCGACCGCACGAGGTCACCCGTCATGAGCGAGGAGAACTCGGTCAGTACGAAGGGCGCTGAAGCAATACAGCGCAGCGACGGCGGCGGCGGCCGTACGGTGTGAACCCAACCCAGGTGCCCCGATGCGTGACGGGCGCAAACCGCCTGAACGCATTCACAAGTCGCGTGCTCGCGAGCCGGCTCGCAGTCGGCGGAGCTCCGCGATCAGGTCCGGGAGATAATTGCGGGCGGCAGCAATCAGGTCCAAGTCGGCGTGGTCCGCTGGACCTCGATCACGTGAAACGAACATGTCATCTAAGCGATGTGCACCCTCGCCAATCTGGATGAAGCTGTCGCCCGAAATGTGATCTCGTCCCTCCACCATGGAGCGCCACGGCTTCGGCGAGCCTTGTGAGGACAGGGCCTCCAGATGGTCGAGAACGTCATCGCTCAGGGGTTCATGTTCCATCGTTGCCTCACTGACATGGATTCGCAACAGTTGGCGATAGCAGGCCGCTCAACTCCTCGGCCGTGAGACCTCCCACGAGACAATGGCCGGGGTTCCCCGGTAAGGAGTCGCGAGTGACTGTTCCCCCACGCCACGAACCTCGCCGGGGGCTACGATCACGCTCGCCCAGAAGCCGCCAGTCATCCGGAACTCGCCTAAATGGCGATCACCCTCGCCGTTGCCACTCGTCGCGGCCCTTCACAGATAGCGAGCATGGCGTCCGTTCTCAGGTGTGGGGCCGCCAGATCGGGCCTCATGAAGCTCGCCTCGGCAACATAGTCGATGCCCGAAGTCATCGGAGCCCCGCTGAAGCGAATCGCGACACTAAGCCTCTCGTCGGATATCACATGGTCGTTGGAGAGGAATATCGCGGTCGCGCCGTATACGAATGGATCCCCCGCGCCAGTTTGGGGCGGCTTCGATCTGCCCCCTTGGTCCCGTCGAAGCCAGCGAACCAGGATCGTCGCGTCGGTCTCGAATGCGCGAGGCACTTCAGTCATCGCATCAGCTCGATGTCGCGTATTCCGGCATTCAACCGATCCAAGGCCGTTCCCTCCCCGTAGCGTGCCGGGCCTATTCCATCAAGGCGTTCGACGCGCGCGAGAGAATCCGCGGCTGCTCGGTCAACGGTTACCCGAACGACGGAGGTCGGACGACCCGTTTGTGAGCTGAACCATTCAGCCCACCTGGAGGCATCATCCACGGACTCAGCGAACCACTTACCTGCCATCGACTGTCGCGTAGGCCGAAGCACTCCGGTGGTGGCGATGTCCACGAGCTCATTGCGTCCAACCGCTCTGAATAGTTCGACGGTGTCATCTGCGCGCGAAGCCACACGTCCAATCAATCCGAGCCCGGTCACGCCGGGCAGTAGCAGCCCAAGGAGGTCCAGCCCGAGCGAACCCCAGGCCGCGTCGGCATCCTTCCGACTGCCCGTGGTGATCGTCCATAGGTCGCTGGCGATGAAGGCAGCGTCGATGAACGAGTCGAGCCAACGGCCAGACGGATCGGTCAGGTTGGTCGGGCTGCCGCCGACGTAGCGGTACAGGTTGGGGTCCCCGGCGGCGAAGCCCGCCGGGTGTTCGCTGACGAACCTCCCGAAGGTCGGCTGGTAGTAGCGCGCCCGGTAGTAGTACAGCGGGCCGTCGTTCTCGCGCCCGGTGAACTGCTGGCTGTTGGCGTTGGCCGGGCCGCTCTGGCTGGTCTTGCCGTACGGCTCGTAGGTGTAGCTCGTGCCGACCACGCCCGCGGCGTCGGCCAGGGCGACCGTGCTGCCCAGGGCGTCGGTCAGCAGCGTCCGGGCGCCGGCGGCGTCGGTCCGGCCGAAGGTCTGGTCGAGCCCGCCGGTCAGCAGGTTGGCGGTGGGCGTGCCCGCGGCGTTCTGCTCCTGGACGACGTTCGCCCGGTCGAAGGCGAACCGGGTGGTCGTGCCCGACACCGTCTTGGCGATCCGCCGCCCGAGCCCGTCATAGGCGAACGACGCGGTGACGGTGTTGCCGGTCTTGAGCGTGACCAGCTCGTCACGGGCATTCCAGACATAGGAGAGGGTGCCGTCGGTCAGCGTGTTGCCGTTGGCATCGTAGGTCGGCTTGGTCTGGTTGGTGGCCCACTTGGTCAGCTGGTTCGCGGCGTTGTAGGTGGTCGAGCCGACCGCCGCCGGCAGGCTGACCCTGGCCAGCGAGCCGCCGGCGGTCGTCCGCCGGCCGGCCCGGTCGTAGGTGTAGGACAGGTCGCCGACGACCGTCGCCCCCAGGGCGTCGCCGATGGCCGTCAGCCGCGAGGCCTCGTCGTCGGTGTAGATCTCCAGGCTGGCCCGGGCGCTGGCCGCCGCGACCCTTGCCGGCGCGAACGCCGCGGCGGGCGCGATGAGCGCGACTGCCAGCAGGCCGACCAGGAACCGGGAAGCGCTCACCTCGTATCCATCTCGCGAAGCGACTCAAGAAGCTCCTGGGCAACGGCCTTCTCGTCCCAGGGCCGCTCCCCGTCCGGGCCGGCGATCGAGCGCTCGTGGCCCTTGCCGGCGAGCAGGACGATGTCGCCCGGGCGGGCGGCGTCGAACGCGGCGGCGATGGCCTCGCGGCGGTCGGCGATGAGCAGCAAGTCGTGGCCACGCCGGCGTCCGGCGGCCTCGGCGCCCCGAGCGATGTCGTCGAGGATGGCCAGGCGATCCTCCCCTCGCGGATCCTCGTCGGTCAGGACCACGAGCCTCGCCCGCTCGCCGGCGATCCGGCCCATCTGGGGGCGCTTGGCGGTGTCGCGCTCGCCGGCCGAGCCGAACACCGCGATGATCCCGCCGCCTTGCGCCGCAGCGGTCGGTGCCAGCAGGTCGAGCACGGCCTGCAGCGACGCCGGGCTATGGGCGAAGTCGACGATGACCGTGAACGGCCGGCCCATCTCGATCCGCTCCATGCGGCCCGGGACGACCTCGAGGCTGGCCAGTCCGGCCCGGACCCGCTTGAGGTCGAGCCCGAGCGCGTCGCCGAGGGCGACGACCGCGAGCGCGTTGTGGATGTTGAACCGGCCGGCGAGGCGAAGGTCGATGCGGGCGGTACCGCTCGGGGTGACGATGTCGGCGTGGAGGCCCCGGGGGTTCTCGGTCACGCCGGTCGCCCGGATGTCCGCCGCGGGCTCGGTGCCGTAGGTGATCACCCGCGCACCCGCGTCTCGGGCCGTGCCGATGAACAGCCCGGCCGACGGGTCGTCGAGGTTGACGATCGCGGCCGGTGGGACCGGTTCGGGCTTGGTGACGCCGCGGGCGTCGCGCAGCCGGTCGAACAGCGACAGCTTCGCGTCGCGATAGGCCTCCCATGAGCCGTGGAGCTCGAGGTGCTCGTGGGTCACGTTGGTCAGGATCGCGACGTCGTAGACGATCTCGGCGACCCGGTCGAGGGCCAGGCCGTGTGACGTCGTCTCGACCACCGCGACCCGGTCCCCGGCATCGACCATGGCGCGCAGGGCCGCCTGCAGCTCGGGCGCCTCGGGGGTCGTGGCGTGGGCCTCGTGCGCCTCGGTCCGGCCACCGATCCTGGTCGCGATCGTACCGACCATCCCGGTCGAGAGGCCGGCCGCCTCGAGGGCCGCGACCGCGAGATGGGCGGTGGTCGTCTTGCCGTCGGTGCCCGTGATGCCGACCACGGTCAGCTGGTGCGACGGATCGCCGAACCACCACGCGGCGGCCGTGGCGAGCGCCCGGCGCGCGTCGGCCACGACGACCTGCGGCGCGGCGACCCCGGCCAGTGGCCGTTCGACGAGCACCCCCGCCGCGCCCGCCTCGATGGCCGCCGGCCCGAAGTCGTGGCCATCGACCCGCTGACCGGGGATGGCCACGAACAGCATGCCGGGCCGGACGGCCCGTGAATCGTGGGTGACCCCGGTCAGCTCGACCCGGGCGAGGGCGGGCTCACTCGTCGGGACCGGCTGGCCGTCGAGGCGTGTGCCGTGGAGCCGACCCTGCCCGGCCAGCCGCGCGACGAGCTCGCCGAGCGGGCGGCGATCCGGGATCGAGGTCATCGGCCGACGAGCCGGGCCACACGGGCGGCCGCCCGGCCGATGGCGTAGCGCATCGGCCGCATGACCCGCTCGTGAGCTCCGGTCATCTCGACCCAGCTGGCCCCGAACGAGCGCTTGTGCTCATACAGCCCGGCCATCGGGTCGCCCTCGCCAGGTTCCCGGTGATCGGGCGCGGTGTCGACGCCACCCAGGTCCATCTCCGTGCAGCCTTCCCGGATCGCGAGCTGGATCGCCCGCCAGCGCAGCAGGTGCATGACCCCCGGGTGCGCCTCGCGGACACCGGGCGCGTCGGCCGAATGGACCGTCGAGAGGCGACCGCCATGGCGATACAGGATCAGGCCGCCGAGCGCGCGTGCGTCGTCGACGGGGTCGCGGGCCTCGAGGTAGACCAGCAGGCCCGCCGCGTGGGCCGCGGTCCACCAGTCGAGGAAGACCTGGCGTGGCCCGAACCGGAAGCC
>DASSMQ010000020.1:0-44320 GCA_035688805.1 Candidatus Limnocylindrales bacterium | reverse complement strand
GAGGACGACGACGAGGTACAGGGCGATCCCGACGAGGGCGATCGTCAGGAGTGCGGCGAACATCAGCGGGATGTCGAACATCGACCCCCGAGCGAGGTTGATCAGCACGCCGAGCCCGCGCTCGGCGCCCGCCCACTCCCCCACGACCGCACCGACCACGGCCAGGGTCACTCCGACCCGCATACCACCCAGGATGCTCGGCAGGGCGGCCGGGATCTCGAGCGTGCGGAGCACCTGACGCGGCGTCGCCCGCAGCGCCCGTCCGAGCTCGAGCAACCCGGCATCGACCGAACGGATCCCGACCATCGTGGCGACGGCCACCGGGAAGAAGACGATGAGCGCGCAGATCAGGACCTTCCCAGCAAGGCCCGGACCGAACCACAACGCGATCAACGGCGCGAGCGCGAGGATGGGGGTCGCCTGGGCCGCGACGAGGTACGGCGATAACAATCGTTCGACCAATGCACTGCGGGCCAGTGCGTAGCCGAGCACGACCGCCGAACCGGCCCCGACCGCGAACCCGAGCAGGACCTCCTGGAGCGTCGCGACCAGATGGGGCTGGATGGTGCCGCTGGCCCACGCGCTCAGCCACCGCCCGCCCACCTCGGCCGGCGACGGCAGGATGAAGGGCGGGAATCCGCTCACGACCACGACCACCTGCCACAGCGCGAGGAAGCCGACCAGCGCGGCGACGATCGGCAGCAGCGTCCCGCCGCTGACCAGCGGGTCACGGCGGATCAGCGCTCGGGCGCGTTCGGTCACGCCGCGGCCTCCTCTCCGAGATGCACCCGGATCTCGCGGGCGATATCGGACACGGCGGCCGCATCGAGCGCCTCGAGCGAGCGGGGCCGCGTCGTCGGCACCGCGACGTCCGCGATGACGTGGCCCGGCCGGGCCGAGAGCACGACCACGCGGTCGGCGACGAGGATCGCCTCGGCGATGCTGTGGGTGACCAAAACGACCGTGGATCCGGCACGCTCCCAGAGGCGCAACAGCTCCAGGTCGAAGCGCTCTCGACTGAGCGCGTCGAGAGCGCTGAACGGCTCGTCGAGCAGGAGCACCTCGGGCTCGAGCGCGAGCGCTCGCGCGAGCGCGACCCGCTGGCGCTGGCCGCCCGACAGCTCGGCGGGATGATTGGAGGCCACGGACGGGTCAAGGGCCACGAGGCC
The DNA here is from genome assembly GCA_035688805.1 of Candidatus Limnocylindrales bacterium. Lineage (GTDB taxonomy): Bacteria > Chloroflexota > Limnocylindria > Limnocylindrales > CSP1-4 > SPCO01. The sequence goes on along the minus strand of DASSMQ010000020.1, from coordinate 43,151 downwards.
CATCAGCTGGTCGATCCGAGCGCGACGGCGGTCGGCCGACCAGCCGGCCAGCTCGAGTGGGTACGCGATGTTCGACGCAGCCGACCGCCACGGCAGCAATCGCGGCTCCTGGAAGACGAGCCCGATCCGCGGATCCGGACCGCCGATGGGTCGCTCGTCGAGCGTGACCGCGCCCCGATCGGGGACGAGCAGCCCCGCCATCACCCGCAGCAAGGTCGACTTGCCCGACCCGTTCGGTCCGATGAGCGCCACAACGCCACCACCGTCGACGGTCAGGTCGAGGTCGCGCAGGACGGGCAGTCGCCCGCCGTCGCGACGCGGGAACGCGAGGTCGACCCCTTCGACCCGGATCGTCCCGCCGCGCGACCCGCTCACCGTCGACCCGCCAGGACCGGGCTGAGTGCCGGATACAGGCCGGTGTAGGCAGCGAACGCCCGGTCGTAGGTGGCGGCGTGCTCGGGCCGGGGCTCCAGCCGTCGCTCGATGCGGGTCATCGCCCGGATCCCAGCGCGGACATCGGGAACGGCCCCGATGCCGACTGCGCCAAGGATCGCCGAGCCGAGCACCGCCGTCTCCAACACGGCCGGGACGAGCACCGTGAAGCCGGTGACGTCGGCCTTGATCTGGTTCCACGTCTCGCTGCGAGCTGGACCGCCGCAAGCCCGCATCGCGTCGACCCGCACGCCGGCCGCGAGCATCGGGGCCGCCACGTGACGGATCGCCAAGGCACTCGCTTCCAGGATCGCCCGGACCAGGTGAGGTCGCCCGTGGGCCAGTGTGAGCCCGACGAACGCGCCCGTCGCAGTCGGATCCCAGATCGGGGAGCGTTCGCCCGCGAGATACGGCAGGAACAGGACACCGTCGGCGCCCGCCCGCGCGGTGCCGGCCTCCTCGAGCAGCACCTCGGTCGACAGGCCGCTGTCGACCACCGAGTCGCGAAACCAGTCCAGCGCGCGACCGGTGGCGGCCATCGCCGCCCCGACGCTGTACAGGCCCTCCAGGGGAGCCGGCGTGACGAAGGCGCCCGGGACGTCGACCGGGGCGTCCCAATAGACGCCGAAGCCCCCTGCCGCCCCGCCCGGATCGTAGGCGTCGCCGGCCTCGGTCAGCCCGGCGCCGAGGTAACTCGTGAAGGCATCGTTCGTGCCGCCAGCGACCGGGATTCCCGCGCGCAACCCCAGGGCTCGCGCGGGGGCGTTCGCCAGGGTCCCGACCACGTCGCCCATCGGACGTCCGGGTGGCCGGCGATCGACCTGGAGGCCCGTCGCGCCGGACACGACCGCCGCGTCCGGGATGGCCTGCCCAGGCACGAGCGGGGCGACGGCCTCGCCGGTCAGTCGCAACGCCAGCCACTCCCAGGTGGTGAGGTACCAGCGGGTACGAGCCGCAGCGTCCGCCTCATGCCGTTCCAACCAGAGCGCAGCCGGCAACGGACCGAGAGCCCAGCCGCGGATGCCGGTCGCCGTCGCCAGCTCGTCCGCCTCGGCCACAGCGCGCGTGTCCAGGAACGTGATCGCAGGCCGGGTGGCGGCGCCGTCGGCGTCGACCGCCGCGAGGGAGGGGCCGTGTCCATCGACCCCGATCGCGACGACGTCGACCGGCTCGGGCGGATGCAGCGCACGCACGGCCACCACGACCGCCGACCACCATGCCGCCGGGTCCTGCTCGACCCAGCCGTCGCGGGCCCCGACGTCGAGTCCGTAGGCCCCACGGGCGATGGCCAGCAGGCGTCCGTCGAGGCCGACCAGCCCCACCTTGACCTCGGTGGTTCCCAGGTCGATGCCGAGGATCGCGGCCGTCGGCGTCGTCACCGCGCCACCGCCTCGTCTGCGTCGGGCGCATCGAGCTCCGCCGTGTCGAAGCCCTCGACCGCCTCGGCGGTCGCGACATCGGTGACGAGCGTCCTGACCGATCCCGACCGAAGCGCCCCGACGATCGGCCGGACCTTGCGCGGGCCGGACCCGACCCCGATGGCGACGGGCAGCCCGTGGAGCTGCCGCGCATCGAACGCGATGACCCGCTCGCTCAGGCGTTTGCAGACGAATCGTCCCGCGATGTCGAACGGCGCGATGAGGATCTCGCCGACGGCCGCCTCGCGCTCGAGGTCGCGCGCGGTCGGTGCCCCGACCGAGGCGGTACTCCACGAGGGTCCGCCGATGCCGAACAGGGCGACGTCCAGTCGCTGCCAGAGCTCGAGGACGGCGGTCACGCCGGCATGGCTTTCGAGGGCGCGGCGTGTCGCGGCGTCATCGAGCAAGCCCGGAGCCATCAGGCCGTGTGGTCGCCCGCCGAACGCGTCGGCGATGCGACGGAACGGGTCACGGTCGGGGCCGGTCGACCAGTACCCACCGGCCAGCGGCACGAACGTGGCCCGGACTGGCGTAGCGGCATCATCGAGCGCGTCGGCGACGGCTCCCACCGATGCCCCGTCTCCGATCCCCACGACCTGGCCGTCCCGCACCACGGTCCGCAGGACGTCCGCCGCGAGGCGGCCCACCATGCGGCGCGTGAGGTCTTCGGGGCCGAGCAACGTCGGGGCGAGGTGCACGGCATCCAGCCCATAGCGCTGCTGCAGTCGGTCGGCGGCGGGCGAGGCCGCGCTGGCGCTGTCGATGATCCGGATCTCGACGACGCCCTCGGCGCGGGCGCGCTTCAGCAGGCGGCTCACCTGCGGCCGGGTCACGCCGAGCCGCTCGGCGACCGCGTGCTGTGTCTCACCGAGCTCGTAGTAGAGGCGGCTGGCCTGGACGAGCAGGTCGCGGTCGGTCCGCGCCGTCACACGGGGCCACCGGTGTGCACAGATGTACGGAACAGATGTGCCGACATGGTCGCCGCATCTTCGATGCCGGCCGCCGGCTTGTCAATGCGTCTCGGCTGGAGTCGTCCGACATGCACAGGGTGGGTACGGCAGAGCGGGCCTTCCCGGCCTCGCCGGTGGCGACCGGTCAGTCCTCGGGTGCATGACGGACGACTGCACGTGCGACGACGACCTGACGCTACGCCGGTCCCGATGGTCAGCCTGCCAGGAGGCGCTGCGCCTCGGCGCGTTCGATCGGATCGAGCGCCGGGCCCAGGTCCAGCGCCGAACGCAGCATCGCGCGGCCACCGACCGTGTCGCCGCCGGCCAGCCGGATCGCGCCGTCGTGGTAGCGCAGCCGGGCGTCATCCGCGCCAAGTGCCCGTGCGGCCACGATCTCGGCGGCGGCCTCAGCGGGTCGACCGAGGCGGTAGAGCGCCCATGCGACGGCGTCGTGCCCGGTCCAGTCCGGCCGGGCGGCCAGCGAGTCGCGTGCCCGCGCCAGGAGCGCCTCCATCGCGCCGCCGTGGTCGAGCTCGAACCGGAGGAGTTGCCGATCGAACGTCGTCGCCTGGATGTCGCCGAGGCGCTCGACGAACCGCACGGTGTCGAATGCGCGCATCGCCCCGGTCTGGTCACCCGTGGTCGCCAGCAGGTCGCCTAGCAAGGCCATCGGTTCGGGCTGCGGGGCGATGCTCGTGGCCTGCTGCAGCCCCGCGATCGCCGCGTCCGTGCGACCGTCGAACGCATCGATCCGGGCCAGACCGACCAGTGACGCCACGTCACGCGGGTTCACGGCGAGGGCATCGGCGTAGGCCGCGCGCGCCAGGGCCGCATCGCCGGCGAGCCGAGCGTACTCGCCGACCGCATAGGCATAGAACGGGCTGTCCTCGCTGCCGTCGGCCCCGGCCCTCGTCCTGGCCGCCCGAGCCAGATCGAGTGCGCCTCGCGGGTCGCCGGTGACCGACGCGAGGCGGGCCTGCCGGACGAGGACGCCGGGTCCGCCCGCCGGGACGAGTCGGGCGAGGTCGATCCGCGCGGCATCGATACGGCCGAGCTCGAGCTCCGCGTCGTACCTCGTGGCCAACGCTCCGAGCTGGCTCGGATCGTCGCGGACGAGAGCATCGGCGGTCGCCAGCGCCCCCGTGAAGTCGTGCACGGTGAACTGGATCGAGGCTTCGAGGGCGCGCGCCGGGGCGTAGGTCGGCTCGATCGACAGCGCGGTCCTCGCCGCCGCCAGGGCGCGCTCGTGGTCGGCGAGGTCGTAACTGACGCGGCCCCGACCGTGGTACAGCAGCGCGAGATTGGTCGCCGAAAGATAGTCGCGTGCGTTCTCCGCGAGGTTCTTCGACCAGGCGTCGATCGAATGATCGATCTGCGCAAGGGACCCCGCCGCCGGCAGGACGACGTCGAGCGGCGCGGCGTCGAGGGGAGCTCGTTCCGCGACGGCTCCCGGGGCAGCACCGCCCACCGGGTTCGGCATGGCCGAGGGGCGGATCGCGGTCGCCAGGTAGGACCCGGCCAGGATGACGAGTGCTGCGATCAGGACGCCGACCGCCCTCGGTCGCCGGGACGGATGGAGGATCGTGGCGATGGACATCGTGGTGGCGCCCCTATGAGCGGTGAGGGGCGGCCCGGATGGGCCGCCCCAGGGGTCGAGACCGCCTAATGCGGGCGGCCGAGATACGGGAAGGTCGACAGGTAGTCCGTATGGGGACCCACCCCGTCGCCGGGCACGGCGCCGGTGGCGTCGCGGTTCGCGAACAGGCCGAGCGGATCGCCGCCGGTCGTGACGTTCAGCTCGACGTCGATGACGTCGTCGGCGAGTGCCCGTCCGTTGAGCGGGGCGGGCAGCGAGCTCGTCCGGCTGTACGGCAGGACGTCCGGGATGAGCACGCTGGCCAGCGCGCCCGCCTGGGCGTCGGTGTAGGCACCCTCGGCATCGAGGCTGGAGAAGAACTTGAGGCCGTTGATCACGTTCGTCCGGAACTTGCCGCCGGCGGCTGTGGCCTGCTGCGACGGCGGGGTCTGGTTGAACAGGTTCTTGTCGGCCGCGGGGTTGAACACGGTGTTGATGGCCGGTCGGCCCATCTGGTCGGCCTTGCGCCAGGAAGTGCCGTCGTACCACGTCGTCTGGGCCCAGACGCCGATCCGGTTCGGCAGTTGGCCGTTCGGGATCGACAGCACGATCGCGTTCGTGTTGAGGTGGGCGAAGAAATCGGTGGGGTCGTTGCCCAGCCCGTCACCGCCGACGGCGGTCCCGGTCGTGAGCTTGGTGGTCGTGCCGATGAACCCGGTCAGGTCGAAGAAGAATGGGTCCGAGCGGACACCCGCCCAGGCCCAGATCCCGTCCTCGGACCTGACCTTGCCCTTGGCGTTGGTGAAACCATGGGCGATCGGGTCGCCGCCAGTCAGGCTGCGCGAGCGGCTGCCGGTGTAGCGGGTCAGCTTGAACGGCTGGTTGCCGTAGCGGTCCCTGCTGCCGAACCGAAGCACGTAGGCCGTGTCCTGGACGTTGTCGCCGTTTCGATCGACGTTGAGGATGTAGCGGACGTTCGTCCCGAAATTGCCGCCGAACAGGTTGATGGCCGGGTTGACGGTCAGGGCCAATACGGTGCGACTCCCGGCATCGGGAGCGGCGAAGACATACAGGTCGTTGATGTCCCGGTCGCCGTGCTCGGAGTGGGGAGCGATCTGTCCGTTGACGACCGTGCCGCCGAGCGCCGGCGCATCGAGATGGTCGGCCGCGTTGGTCAGGATCGGCGCGACGCCGATGGTCAACGCGACCACGGCGGTGCCGAACGCGGCAAGCTTCTTGGGAGACATGGTGGGATGCGATCCCTCCTATGGGTGACGGTTGTGGCCGGGTCCTCCAGGGCGCCCGGTCGTCGGTCCACCTCGACGTCGTCGCGACCTTCCGTCGTGGCTCGATCACGCATTCGCAGGGCGCGCGCCCGCGGATGAATCCGCTCGGTCGGTCAGTGCTTCAGAGGACGCGCCCCGGATTCAGCAGACCCTGCGGATCGAGCGCCGTCTTGATCGCCCGCATGACCCGCACCGCCCCGGCGCCCCGCTGGGCCTCGAGCCACTCGCGCCGGGCCGACCCGATGCCGTGCTCGCCGGTCACGGTCCCGCCGAGGTCGAGGGCAGCCTGATACAGGTCGGCCTGGACGGCCCGGGTGATGGCCTCGCCCCGCGGGTCACCACGCTCCAGCACGAGATCCGGATGGAGGTTGCCATCGCCGGCGTGCCCGAACGTCCCGATCCGGACGTCGTGGCGGGCGGCGATCGCCTCGATCGCCCGGAGCATGTCGGGAATCCGCGAGCGGGGCACCCCGACGTCCTCCATCTTCACGTCCCCGAGGCGCTCGAGCGCCCAATGGGCCGCGCGGCGGGCCTGTCGCAGCAGATCGGCCTCGGCCTCGGTCTGCGAGCGGATGGTGGTCGTGGCGCCAGCCGCGCGGCAGGCATCCTCGCCACGAGCCAGCTCGTCCGCGGCGGCGACACCCGGCAGATCGGATTCGATCATCAGCATGGCGGCCGCGTCCCGGTCGAGGCCGAGCTGGTGGACGTCGTCGACGGCCCGGATCGTGAACCGGTCGAGTAGCTCGAGGGTGACCGGCGACAGGCCCGCGGCCGCGATGGCCGCCACCGCGTCGCCCGCCGACTCCAGGCTCGGGAAGAACGCCAGCAGGGTCGCCCGGGGCGGCGGGGTCGGACGCAGTCGGAGCGTCGCCTCGGTGATCAGCGCGAGCGTGCCCTGCGAACCGACGATGAGGTGGGTCAACGAGTAGCCCGCCACGTCCTTGACGTTCTTGCCGCCGGTCCGGACGACGCTGCCATCGGCCATCACGACCTCGAGGCCGAGGACCGAGTCGCGGGTCTGGCCGTACTTGACGCAGCACAGGCCGCCGGCGTTGGTGCCGAGATTCCCGCCGATCGAGCACATCTCGTAACTCGCCGGATCCGGTGCGTAGAACAGGCCCTGCTCGGCGACGGCCGCCTTGAGCCGGGCATTGATGACGCCCGGCTGGGTGACGACGCACAGGTTCGCCGCATCGATCTCGATGATCCGGTCCATGGCGGTGAACGCGACCGTCAGGGCGCCCTCGATCCCGGTCGCGCCGCCGCTCAACCCGGAGCCGGCGCCGCGTGGCACGATCGGGACGTCGAACTCGGCACAGGTCCGAACGATCTCGACGACCTGGTCCGTGCTGGTGGGCAGAGCGACGGCTCCGGGCAGGCCGGCCGGCAGGTAGGCCGTCTCGTCGTGACGATAGCCCTCGCGGTCGACCGGATCGGTCAGCAGGCGCAGGCCGGGGGCGCGGGCACGGACGGCGTCGAGGAACGGATCGGTGACGATGCCGCGCGCCATGGCCGCCAGTGTAGGAGCCAGGGACGCCCGGCTGGACGAGCGCGGGTACGATTCGCGGCGATGGACCGGCGCGCGCGGTACCGCCACCTTCTTCCGTTCGGCCTCGCGCTGATCGTATCCACCGTGGTCAGCGCGCCAGCGACCGCAGCGGTCGAACGCGCGGAGACGGCCGAAGGGTCCGCGGCGCCAGCGGCGGGCCTGGCGGCGACCCAGATCGTCCCGGGCAGCGTCAACCACACGACCATCAACCTGACCGCTACCTACGCCGTCACGCTGTCGCTGCGGTACGGGACACGCGCCTTCAACGTCAACTCGACCGCCACCATCGTCAACACCTCGGGCGTCGCCATCGATCGCGTCGAGCTCGACCTGGTACCCGCCCGGCTCGGGCATATCGCCCTGCGGACTGTCGAGGTGGACGGTCGCGGTGTCGCGCGCCACATCGATGACCAGACCGTGATCGTCGGCCTGGGCGGGATCCTGCCACCCGGTGCGAGCGTGAAGGTCCGCGTCCAGTACACCTCGACGCTGCGATCGACGATCGGCGGGTCGGACTGGATGTTCACGCGGGCCAACGGGATCGTGGACGCGTACCGCTGGATCCCGTGGGTCAGCCGTGCGACGCCGTTCGACCGGCCCAACAACGGCGACCCCTTCCAGACACCGGTCAGCCCGCTGGTCGCGCTCAAGGTCCAGACGGACCGGCCACTCCGGCTGGTGACGAGCGGTCGCCGGACGTTCGTGTCGGCCGACGGGCTGACCCAGCGGTTCGAGGCGCGCAACGTCCGCGACGTGACGCTGACCGCGGCGCCCGATTTCCACTCGATCTCGACGCTGGTCGGGACGACCAGGGTGCGCTACTCCTACCGATCGTCGGCGAACCGCGCGACGATCCTCGACGCGGCGGCGGACGCGTTGCGCGCTCTCCAGTCGCGCCTTGGGCCGTATCCGTACACCACCTTCGATGTGGTCCAGTCGGCGGGTGGGTACGGCATGGAATCGCCTGCCCTGATCTGGATCCCGTACGGCGTGAGCAGCGCGAACCTGCGGTACCTGGTCTCGCACGAGACCGCGCACCAATGGTTCTACAGCCTGGTCGGCAACGACCAGGCGAACCAGCCCTTCGTGGACGAGGCGATGGCCGATTTCCTCGCGCGCGACATCACCCGTACCCGCCGAGCCAGCCGATGTTCGACCAGCACGCTCGATCGGTCGATCTACCAGTACTCGGGCTCGTGCTACTACGAGGTCATCTACATCCAGGGCGGCAACCTGATCGACACGGTCCGCTCGAAGATGGGTGCCACCCGGTTCTGGTCGACGCTGCGCACCTTCGTGGCCGACAACCGCGATCGACTGGTCCGTACGCCGAGCCTGCTCCGGGCGCTCGACGACGCGACGCCCGTCGACCTGTCGATCCTGTTCCGACCGCGGTTCCCGCGCTTCTACTGACCGGCCGTCCTCCGGTCCGCGGCGAGTGCCTGCGGCATCTGCCGGAACGCGGCCGGCAACCGGGGGACCCAGGCTCGCCATCCGGCGACGAGCCAGGCCGCGGTCGCACGCTCGAGCGAGCCCCAACGGAACCCGTAGGCCTCGCGGATCGGTTCGGGCAACAAGCCGATCGCCGGCCACAGGGTCCAGTCATACAGGCGCGGATGGAGGCCGGCACGTGCCAGCAGCCCGGGGAGCGGCGGATGGAGGATCGCCCCGGCCAGGTCTCGCGCGGTCTCCCCGACGCGCACCGGTCCCCCGGGCGCGAGCTGGGCCGCGAGATACGCCTCGAATGCATCGAGGTCACGAGGCAGGTCGCGTTCCGCGATCCCGAACGCTCGACCGATCGGTCGGGTCTCGTCGTAGAAGCGCGCGGCGCGTGCTCGCGGCAACGGCCCGGCCCAGGCGTCATTGACGACGATGGTCGAGTCGACGAGCGTCGCGTGGACCCACAGGGACAGGGCCGGGTCGCGGGCGTCATAGTCGGGACCGGTGACGGTCCGATGGAGCGCGTGCAGACGGCGGATCTCGGCACGCGCCGCCGCCGTCGACCCATAGACGATCCGCAGGTAACTGCGCAACGTGCCGTCCAACCGGCGCCACGGATCGGCCCGAAAGTCGGAGTGCTCGGCCACGCCAGCGGCAACGGACGGGTGGGCGATCTGGAGCAGCAGGGCGCGCGGGCCGGCGCCCAGGAGCAGGAAGGCCTCGCGATCGAGCCGCCATGCCTCGGAGTCGGGCCCGAACAGCCCGGCGTCGAGGTCTTTGGGGGTCAGCGGTCCTCGGGTCGCCGGCCGATGAGCCACCAGGCGACCGGGAAGATGCCGGCGGCGACGAGCAGCTTGGCCGCATCCCAGACCAGGAACTTGGTCATCCCAGCGCTCACGGCGGTCTCCCAGGGGATCCCCGCGACGAGCTTGAGCCACGGGACACCGATGGCATAGATGAGCGCCGTGCCGATGGCCATGGCCGCGATGGCCCCGCCGATGTGGCGGTCCCAGCCGAGCTCGGCGAGCCGCCCGACCACCGCGGCGGCGACGACGAAGCCCACGAGGTAGCCGCCGGTCCGACCGAGGATCTGGCTCACGCCTGAATCGCCCTGGGCGAAGACGCCGAAGCCGAGGGCACCGATCGCGAGATACAGCAGGAGGGCGAGCGCGCCCCGCCGGAAGCCAAGCGCCGCACCGACCGCCAGGACCCCGAACGTCTGGCCGGTGAACGGCACTGGAGTGGCGGGGATCACGATCCGGGCGCACAAGGTGACGATGAGGGCCCCGGCCATGATGAGCGCGATGTGGCGCACTCGGGTCGGGGTGTTCTCGCCGACGCGGATCGGGACGAGGAAGTCGGCGAGCGTGATGCCGCGGTCGGCAGCGGTGCTGCGGTCGAGGCGAGGGAGGACGATCGTCATCCAGGGCTCCGGTGACGGGGCCGCGCTGGGGGCGCGGCATCAGGGCCCGAGTCTAGCACCGAGATCGACGGCCACGGAACGTGGGTGGCGGGCAGGGATATGCCGGCGAATCGACTCGTCCGTCATGCATGGAGCGGGTAGCACCAGGGATCGCCCTGGTCTTGACCAGCCCACGACCGGGACGAGCCCGGGCTCCGACGTCGCGCTACTCGTACCCGACGGCTCTGACGATCGAGATCCCGCTCGCCAGTCGGGCCGGATAGGCTGCCGCCAGCATCGCCAGCGACACGCCGAGCACGAACGTCGTGAGGACCGCGAACCAGGGCACCCCGACCGCCAGGTCCCAGCGGCCGCCGGCCAGCACGACCATCAGACCGCCGATCACCACGCCGGTCGCGACGCCGCAGATGGCTCCGACGAGGCCGGTGATGCCCGCCTCGACGACGACGGAACGCCAGACCTGGTCGCGCGTCATGCCGGCGGCTCGCAGCATCCCGATCTCGCGGACGCGCTCGAATACGTTCATGGTCAGGGTGTTGACGATGCCGAGCGCGGCCACCACGACCGCGACCAGCGAGAGCACATCGAACAGACCGAAGACCCGGTCGAGTGCCACCCCGATCGCGCCCTGGATCCGCTCGAGTGGGGAGGGCTCGAGGGCAAGGGTGCGCGCCTGATCGGCGAGGTCCTGGCGTTCCGCGGCCGTCGCCGTCGGTCGGAACCGGACGGCGAACGCGTCGGCACCGGCGACCCCGAGGCGCTCGGCGTCGGGCCAGCCGACGAGCCACGATTCGCCTGCCTTGCCGGGCAACGTGCGCTCGGCGACGCCCGCAACGCGAAGCGTCACGTTCGAGCCATCGGCGCCGGTCGCATCGATTGTCGAGCCGGTCGTGAGTCCATCGCGCGCCGCGACGCCCGACGGGACGATCACCGCGCCCCCGACGTCGAGCGCCTCGAGCGCGGCCGTCCGGTCGCCGGCGACGAGCCGGAGCCGTCCATCACGGAGCAGGTCGGCGCCGGACATCGCCGCGCCGTCGACGCGCTCGCCACCGACCGCGAGGTCGAAGGTCGCGACCGGACTGATCGCTGCGACCCCGGGCACGGCCGCAAGGACGTCGGTCAGACCTTCGTCGAGGCCACGGGGGAAGATCGACGTCAGCACCAGGTCGCCGGGTACGACGTCTTCGATCCAGGCGCCGACCGTGGCACGGGCGTGCTGACCCACCCCACCCAAGGCGACGATCATGGCGAGGCCGACGGTCAGGGCGCCCACGGTCAGCGCCGCCCGAGCCCGGTCGCGCAACACGGAGGCGCGAGCGAGACGCTCCTCGAGGCGACCGAGGGTCGCGAATGGCAGACCGGCCGACCGCGCCAGCCACGGCAACAGGAGCGGCACCAGCAGGCTGGCGACGAGCAGCACGGCATAGACGGCGAGGGCTCGGAGCACGGCGGTCTCGCCCGCTCCACGCGGCCAGATCACCAGCCCCAGCACGCCGACGACGGCGAACACGGCGACCAGCCAGCGGAGCCGCGCCCGACGGGCCGACGGGAGATCCAGTCGGGCCTTGAGCGCCTCGACAGGCGGGATGCGCCCGGCACGGCGAGCGGGCTCGACGGCCGCTGCGAGCGTCACGCCCAACCCGATCGCGACCGCGCCGAGGGCGTTCCCCAGGGTCAGGATCGGGCCGGGCAGCGGCACACTGCCCACGGATCCGAGCCAGGCGGCGATGCCGCTCGCGAGGGCCACGCCCAGCGCCAGCCCGAGGACGGCGCCCAGCGCGCCGATGACGGCGGCCTGGACGAGGATGTAGCTCGCGGCCTGGCGACGGGTCGCTCCGGCGGCCCGGAGCAGCCCGAGCTCGCGGACGCGCTCGACCACCGTCATCGACAACGTGTTGAAGATCAGGAAGGCACCGGCGAACAAGGCGATCGCTGAGATCAGCGCGGTCGTCGCCACGAAATCGCCGGTCGAGGCGCGCATCGCTGCGGCCATGTCCGAGGGTGACGAGATGACATAGGGCTCCGCCTGCAGGCGGGTCTCGAGGGAAGCCGTCACCGCGGCCGGATCGGTGCCGGGTGCCAGGACGACGTCGATGCGGGTCAGTCCGTCCGCGCCGAAGGCGGACTGGGCGGACGGCACGGTCGTCACGACGGCGCGGCCATCGGCGCCCGCCCACGGACGGTCGTCGGCGAGGATCCCGACGACCCGCAGGTAGACGGGAGCGTCGATGCCCTGGAGGCCGATCCGCGATCCCACGCTGAGGGCGTCGTCGCGCGCGAGGGCGGTCGTGATGAGTGCGTCCTGTCCGGCGCCTGGATCGGCCCCGAGCGGTGAACCCTCCGCCAGCCCGAGGTCGTGGACGTCCGCCTCGGCGGCCGGGTCGATGCCGAAGATCGTGACGGGGGCTGGTAATGGTCCGGGGCCGAACGCGTCGGTGCCGAGGTAGGTGCGCCGGACGAAGGCCGGGCTCGCGACCTCGACGCCCGGCAGGCCGCGGATCGCCGACAGCGTCGCGGGGCTGAGACCGGTCTCGCCGAAGGACGAGACCTCCAGATCCGCTCGGCCGAGGCTGGCGGTCACGGACCGGTCGACGGCCGCATCGATGCCGGCGTTGGTCGCGAGGCCCGCCGACAGGACGGCGACCCCGAGGGCGACACCCAACGCGCTGAGCATCGTCCGAAGGGGGCGGGCGCGCAGGCCACGCCAGGCCAGCCGCTGGAAGCCGCGCATCGTCGGTCAGAGCCCGAGCTGGGCGAGTCTCGTGATGAGGGCCGTGGCGTCGTGGTCGGCCCGACGGCCCAGCTCGATGGTGTCGCGGATCCGTCCATCGCCGACGACCAGCACCCGGTCGGCGTATGCGGCCGCCTTCGAGTCGTGGGTGACCAGGACGATGGTCTGGTGGCGTTCCTGGCATGACCGCCAGAGCGCGTCGAGGATCTCGGTCCCGGTCGTGTAGTCGAGGTTGCCGGTCGGTTCGTCGGCCAGCAGGAGGGCCGGTCGGGTGACCAGTGCCCGGGCGACGGCCACCCGTTGCTGTTCACCGGCCGACAGCTGGTCGGGCTTGTGGTGCTCCTTGCCGGTCAGTTCGACGGAGGCGATCACGTCCCGGATGCGCTCGGCCAGCTCGCCCCGCGAAGGATCCTGGCCAGCGATCGTGAACGGCAACGCGACGTTTTCGGTCACGTCGAGCAGGGGGATCAGGTTGAACGACTGGAACACGAAGCCGGTCCGATCGCGACGCAGTCGCGTGGCCCGGTCGTCGGAGAGCTCGCTGATCGTCTCGCCCGCGAGGATCACCTCGCCGCTGGTCGGCCGATCGAGGCCACCGAGCAACTGGAGGAGCGTGCTCTTACCGCTGCCCGACGGGCCCATGAGCGCCACGAATTCCCCGGCTTCGACCGTGAGCGAGACGCCGCGCAGCGCCTCGACCGTCGTCGCGCCAAGGGGATACGCCTTGGTCAGGTCGCGTGCCTCGAGGATGATCCCGTCGCGGAGCCCGTCGGCTGGGGCGTCGAGGAGGCGAGTCAGCAGGGCGGTCATGTGGGCCTCGGTCCGGAGCGGTGTGGTCCGGAGCGCACCGTAGCGGTGCGGGGTGACCCGGGACATCGGCCCGAAGGTCCCGAGTCGCCTAGTACCGGATCGACGCGATCACGCGCCGAAGAACAGGCCGGCGACGCTGCCGACGATCGAATCGACCAGGCCTGCCGGCTGGGCGGATCCGACGATGCGCGATCCGTGGGGACCCCTGCCGGGCGACGGTCCGCGATCGCCACCGCGACCACGACCGTCGACCTCGTCCCCGGGGATTGACACCTGCGGCGTCGGCGTCACCGTCGGGGTGGGTTCGGGCGTGGCGACAAGCGTCGGGGCCGGCGTCGGCGTGGGTCGCGGGGTCGGGCGCGGCGTCGGCCGCGGGGTCGGGTGGGGCGTCGCGCGAGGTTTCGGTCGGACGGTGGGCCTCGGGGTCGGCTTGGGCGTCGCCTTCGTCGTGGTCGATGTGCCGCACTTGTCGGCGAAGAGGACGGTCCACATCTTCTTGCCGTCGGCGCCCTTGTACGCACCGACCCCGATGACGTCCCAGGTGCGGTTCAGGATGTTGGCGCGGTGCTCCGAGGAATCCATGAACATCCGCTGGATCTCGGCCGTGGCCTGATCATCGGGGTACGTGTTCCAGCCGATGTTCTCGCCGGCCAGCTTGTAGCAGTAGCCGATCGCGTCGAGCTTCTTGAAGACCCGGCCGTAGCCCGGGATGTCGTGGCTGAAGTAGTCACGGACGATCATGTCCTTGCTGCGCCATCGGGCGACCGAGGTCAGCGTGCTGTCGACCTTGAGCGATCGCAGGCCCGCGGCCGCACGGGCTCGGTTGGTGAGCGCGATGAGCTCCCGCTCCGACGTGGAGCTGAACGTTCCGCTGCTCCAGGCAAGCGTCGGCTGCGGATGCGCCAACCCGATGGCCGACGTGACCGTGACCAGCACGGCCAGGGCGAGCGGACGGATCGCGAAGCGCGGGGAGATGGGGCGCGGGGACATCGCGCCCAACCGTAGGCAGCCGACCGGCCGCCGGTCCCTCGCGCGAAGGTCCCGGGGGCAGGTGGCGGCGGTACCGGAGGGTCTGTTGGGACCGAGTGAGGTTCGAAGCGGTCCGGTGCGGTCCGGACCGGGTGGTCAGCGACCGGCCGTGACCGCTGCCACGAGCGCCTGGGCTTCCTCCAGCAGTCGATCGAGATGGGCCTCGCCGCGGAAGCTCTCCGCGTAGACCTTGGCCACGTCCTCGGTGCCCGACGGGCGTGCCGCGAACCAGCCCGAGTCGGTGATCACCTTGAGGCCGCCGATCGGCGCGTCGTTGCCGGGGGCCCTGGTCAGGATGGACGTGATCGGCTCACCGGCGAGGGTCGTCGCCGTCACGTCCGCTGGGGAGAGCCCACCCAGGGCCGTCTTCTGGGCCGGCGTCGCCGGCGTATCGATGCGCCGGTAGACCGGCGCCCCGAACCGCTCGGTCAGTGCCGCATAGGACCGACCCGGATCCTGTCCCAGTCGAGCGGTCAACTCGCACGCGAGCAGGTCCGCGATGATGCCGTCCTTGTCGGTCGTCCAGACCGTCCCGTCGCGGCGCAGGAACGAGGCGCCGGCACTCTCCTCGCCGCCGAACCCGATCGACCCGGCCACCAGGCCGTCGACGAACCACTTGAACCCCACGGGGACCTCGACGAGTCGGCGGCCGAGGTCGGCCACGACCCGATCGATCATCGACGAGGACACGAGGGTCTTGCCGACGCCGACGTCGCGGTCCCAGTCGCGGCCCCCGCCGAACAGGTAGGCGATCGCGGCGCTCAGGAAGTGGTTCGGGTTGAGCAGACCGGCCGCCGGCGTGACGACCCCATGGCGATCGGCGTCGGCGTCGTTGCCGAGGGCGATATCGAAGCGATCGCGCAGCCCGACCAGCCGGGCCATCGCGTACGGCGACGACGGGTCCATCCGGATCTTGCCGTCCCAGTCGAGGGTCATGAACCCGAACGCCGGGTCGACGGTCTCGTTCGTGACCGTGAGATCCAGGCGGTATCGATCGCGGATGGCCGCCCAGTACGCGACCGACGCCCCGCCCATCGGATCGACCCCGATGCGCAGACCCGAGCTGGCGATGGTCGCCATGTCCACGACGTTGCGCAGGTCGTCGACGTATGTACCGAGGAAGTCGTAGCCGGTGACCCCATCCATGACATCGCCGGTCGTTGCGCGCGGGATGCCGTCAACGCCGTCTCGACCGGTCCCGCCCAGCAGACGGTTGGCCTCGTCCTGGATCCAGCCGGTCACATCGGTGTCGGCCGGGCCACCGTTGGGCGGGTTGTACTTGAACCCGCCGTCGTCGGGCGGGTTGTGGGACGGGGTCACCACGATCCCATCGGCTCGGCCGCGAGCCCCGGTCCGCGTGTCGGGACCGCGATTGGCGACGATGATGGCGTGCGAGACCGCCGGGGTCGGGGTGTAGCCGTCGGCCGCATCCACCCGCACGTCGACGCCGTGCGCCACGAGGACCTCCAATGCGGTCGTGGTGGCCGGCGCGGAAAGGGCGTGCGTGTCCCGACCGATGAACAGCGGGCCGTCGTATCCCTGCTTCGACCGGTAGCGCCAGATCGCCTCGGTCGTCGCCAGGATATGGGCCTCGTTGAAGGAGGTTCGCAACGAGGAGCCGCGGTGTCCCGAGGTCCCGAAGGCCACCCGCTGGGCAGGATCGGAAGGGTCGGGCCGGCGGTCGTGGTAGGCGGCCAGCAGGGCCGGGATGTCGACCAGCCGGGTCGGGTCGGCGGGTTGGCCCGCACGCGGATCGGTCGCCACGTCGCGATGATGGCACGCGTCGGGCAGGTTGGCGTTTCCCACCTGCACCGGCCCGCACTCCACCTTCACAAATCAGGTGTTGCCAAAAGTGTTGCCCGCTTGGTACGTTCGTCCGCCCAACGAGGCAGGACGAATGGACCAGATCGACGAATCCATCCACCCGGACGCCGGCCAGGTCAACGGCACGCACGCATACGGGATGGAGGAATCGGCGGGGGCGATCGACCCCACGTCGACCACATCGGACGGCTCGCGCTCGAGCGACGCGCAGAACCTGACGCCGTCATTCCTCGCCGAACTGGCCAATGCCATGAAGGCCGCTGCGGACCGCGAGCGCGGCCGGATCAGCGGGCTTGTGTCGGAGACCGCGGCCGCGCACGTCGAACGGGTCCGCTCGCGGGCGATCCTCGAGACCGAGGAGCTCCGTCGGCTGGCCGATCAGGACGTCCAGGGCATCGAGCAATGGTCGGCCGCCGAGATGGAGCGCGTCCGCAGCGAAGCGGAGCAGCGGACCAACGACCGCCGCGCGAGCCTCGAGGAGTACCTGAAGCAGCATGACGCCATCATCGAGACGGAGATCTCGGGCGTCGATGCGGCGGTCGTCGAGTATCACGCGACGCTCGATCGGTTCTTCGCGGAGCTCGCCGAGACGGCGGACCCCTCGGACATCGTGGCCCGAGCCGAGCACCTGCCGTCCCCGCCCGACCTCGACGCCGTTCGCGCCTCCGCGCGCGCGTCGGCGATGTCGATCTTCGCCGAGCCCGAGGCCGAGACGGCTCCGGCCGACGACCAGGCGATGCCGACCGACGTCGAGGCCACCGCGGCGCCGACCATGGACGAGCGTCCTACGTCGGAGGCCACCGCCCAGGCCGCCGATGTGGCCGACGAAGCAGCGACCCAGGCCGTTGCGGAGTCCATCACCGACGGCGCCGCGGAGAGCGACGCGACGGCCGACGCCGACGCCCAGCCCCTCGCGGAGGGCGTCGCGGAACCCATGACCGTCGTCGCGGCTGAGCCGGAAGCCGTCGCCCAGGGCGACGATGCCTCGGCGGCGTCGGCGGAGTCCGAGCCGGAGACGCACGACGAGCCATATCGATCGGATCGGTCGGGCTGGTATGACGTCACGGCGCAGCCATCGAATGACGGTTGGGATGTCGGCGCTCCCGCGGCCGAACCCGAGCCGGCGCCAGCGGTCGCCGAGTCAGAACCGACCCCGGTCACGGCCGGCGAGGAAACATCCGCGTCCGACCAGCAGGGATCGCCCGAGGAGGCCCCGACCCCGGTCATCGCCTCGCTTCCACGGCCGATCGGGGTCATGGATCCGGACGCGACCACCGATCGCGGCTGGCCTGCACCTGAGCCTCGGCCGGTGGCGGTCACCCCGACCGTCGATCACACCAGCGCCGCCGTGCGCCTGCTTCGCTCCGTGGCTCCGTGGACCGCGCCCACGCAGGGCAGCGATCGTCCCACCGACGAGGAATAGGCTCGGGGGCCGTGGTGGCCCATCGGAACGACGACCCTGGCCTCGAGCACGAGAACTAGGACTCCTGCTCAGCGGCTCAGCGCCAGTCCACGTTCACGACGTCGATCGGCCCCGAGAGGCCCTTCAACGTCGCGCTCCGGTGATCGGAGGACCGGTGCGAATCGCCCACCGTCGCGACGCTAGCGACGATATCGCCGGCGCCACCGAGTGCCGCGATCCGGGCCGCCTCATGGACGCCTCTGCCGTGGAAGTCGCCGCCGACCTGCGTCGCATCGGAGGCATGCAGCCCGATACGGACCTGTGGCGCGAAACCCTGCGTCGAGCGATGTTCCGCGAGCCGCCGCTGGATGGCGACCGCCGCCGCCACGGCGAGGTCCGGCGAGTCGAAGCCGACGAAGAAGCCATCGCCTGTCGTGGAGATCTCCGCGCCCCCGTGTGCCGTGAACACCTCGCGTAACGCCGTGTTGTGCCAGCCCAGCAGCGTCTCCCAGGCCTCGTCGCCGAGCACCTCGACGAGGCTGGTCGAGCCGACGATGTCGGTGAACATGAAGGTCTTGAGGACCCGTCGGGGAGGACCCGTCTTGCCCCGCAGCTGCCAAGGCAGGAGCTCCGAGACATCCTCGAGGATGATGGCGGCCGTGGGGCACGAGAATGCCGCTGTGCGAAGGACTTCCTCATCGACGCTGTCCGGTCCGACGACGTCGCTCTTGCCGTAGTCGCCTGCGAGCCAGTCGAAGGCCGTCGGCGCGAGCGTGATGCAGTTGCCCGCACCGATGCATTTGTGGCGATCGATGCGAGCCCTGACGGCCATCAGCGCGACCCCACGGCGGCGAGGCCACGGAAGGCCAGGGAGGTCGTTTCGGCACGGGTCGAGGTCCCGAGTCGGGCGAACAGCCTCGTGAGCCGCTGGCCCACGTCGTCCTCCCCGAGGTCGAGCTCTGCTGCCATCTCGGCGTTCGTTCGACCCTCGGTCAGGAGTTGCAGCAACCGGCGCTCCATATCGTCCAGGGTGGTGCCGATCTCGCCCACCGCGGATCCAGCCTCGATACCGCCATCGGTTTCGGGCGCCGGCGCATCGATCGGGCCGGCCAGCTCGACAAGCGCTCGCCCGATAGGTCCGGTGATCCATCGAACGCGAATCGTTTCGTCGACCATTCCCTGCGCGATCCTGGAGAGCGTGGAGCGGAGGAAGCCGCGGACGGAGTCCTGGACCTCGGGCGGGCCTCCGGCCAGGATGGCCCGCGCGGCCGGGATGACGATCTCCAGGCTGGCATCTTCGTGCAGCCCGGCCTGGAGGGCCTCGAGGGCCGCGCCGCCAGCCATGGCGGCGCCCGTGAGATCGCCGCGCTGGAGCGCGATGACGGCGAGGGCGGCATCGGCCTGTGCGCCCCACGGTGCGTGTCCCGGCAGGAGCGGCAGCAACTCCTTCACCTGAGCCGCCGATCGCTCGGCAAGCTGCACCAGCGACCCGTCAGGGCCACCATCCTGGCCCACTGCCGAGTCATCGACGATGCCACGCGCGACCAACCCCGCCGCCTCGATGGCCAGGCGAGCCACTGCCTCGCACCGCGCTGAGGCCCGGCCACCTTCGGTCGCCAACTCGACGGCGCGCTCGAGATGACGGCGCATGCCCGCCGCGTCGCCGGCGCCCGCTCGTACCCTCCCCTGCCAGGTCTCGAGCTCACGGGCGCGTGGTCGCGACGGTGCCATCGACGCGGTGGCGGCGGCCAGGCCGATCCACCGATCCGCGCCGTCGACGTCGCCGAGCTCGAGCAGGCTCATCCCCACGCCACCGGCGGCCAGGAACTCGATGCTCCGGTCGCCCACGAGCCTGGCGGCACGATGGGCGTCTTCGCCGCGGGACAGCGCGAGGTCCGGTACGACCTTGGCACGGGAGTACACGTGAACCCCGAAGAGCATCTGGAGCTCGAGGCGGGTCCGCTCGCTCTCGGTGACGAGCTCGGCCAGCCGAGACGTCACGCGCCGGATCTCCTCGAGGTGTCGGGCGGAGCTCGACAGGTGCATGACGGGCCCGTATCGCACGTACGCCATGGCGATGACCGTCGACATGACGCCACTTCGGTCGCCCAGGCGCTCGAAGATCCCGAGCGCTCGCTCGAGGACCTGTGTCGCCTCGACCAGGAGCGGGGCGATCGGTGTCGCAAGGACGAGCGTCTCGAAGTCGGCCCCGGACGCGACCGCCGCGAGCATCTCGCTCGCGTGGCCGGCGCGGACCTCCTCGGCGAACCATGCTCGCCCGCGAGCGAAATCGATCATCGCGATCTCGCGAAGGGCGGCGGCGAGGTTGCGATCGTCGGAACGCTGTTCCGCGAGCTCGACCGCGCGGCGATAGGCCTCCTCGGCACCATCGAGGTCGACCTCGATGGCGGCAGCACCGAACGACTCGCCCAGCGGACTGCGCAGGAGCGCCTGGCCGAGTTCGAGGATCGCCCGGAGCTCCATCGCGTCGTCGCCTCGCTCCTGGGCGCGAACACGGATGCGACGGGCGAGCTCGGCTGCGGCCTCTTCCTCGTGGTTCATCCGCAGCGCCGATGCGCGCCGGAGTTGCACGTCGAGCTCGACCTTCGGATCGCCCATCGCTTCGGCCAGTGCGGCAAGCTCCGTCAGCCGCTCGAGCCGATCGCCAGTCCGCCGCAGGACTGCGAACGCATCGTCTCGGGTCGCGAGCAGGATCCGCCGGTCGGCCGGCGTCGAGACGACGGGAAGTGCCTGTTCGACGAGCCGGAGCGCCTCCTCGGGAGCATTGGAGGCGAGAGCGGCCGTCGCGGCATCGATGGAGAACCGTGCGGCCCGCACGGTATCGCCGGCGGCGAGCGCGTGCTGGGCCAGCATCGGCAGGCCTGCGGGCACCGGTTCGCCACCGTCCAGCAGCAGGTCGACGATCGCCGCGTGGACCTGCCGGCGGCGCGCTGTCGACAGCTCGTTCGCGGCGAACTGGCGGACCTGCTCGTGCGTGAACGTGTAGTCCGCGGGTTCGCCATGCGCCTGCGGCAGCAGGAGTCCCGCCCGGACGGCCGGCCCAAGCTCATCGGCCAGCGGGTCGGCACCATCGCCCGCACCGGATATCTCGCCGGGCGCAGCCGCCGGAGGGATCCGTCCGCGGTCGTGATGCACCCCATCGGTCGGGATATCGCCATCTCCGACCCGCGCACGGACCGCGCGGAGGTCCCGAAGGCTGAAGCTGCGGCCAAGGATCGCGGCGTCGCCCAGCACGACCCTGGTCCGACCCGGAAGTCGCGCGGCACGCCGATCGATGAGCGTCCGGACCGCCGATGGGACCAGCCGGGCAGCGTTTTGCCCAAGACGCCACTCGCCATCGATCTGCTGAAGGGTGCCGGCCTCGCGGTGCGTTCGAGCCAGCTCCTCGACGATGAATGGCACTCCCTCGGACTGGACGTGCATCGCGGCCGCGGATCGGGCCTCCACCGACCCGCCGAGAACGCGCTTGAGAAGATCCGCGGTTTCGACCGAGCTGAACCGTCCGGGCCGCAGGCGCCGGACGAGGCCCATCCGTTCCATGTCGGCCACGAAGTTCACCGCTTCTGTGACCGAGGCGAACTCGTCCGGCCGGATCGTGAGGAACAGGAAGATCGGCCGTTCGGCATCGCTGCGGACGACGTAGCGGAGAAGGCGAAGCGTGTCGTCGTCGGCCCACTGGACGTCGTCGATGAACAGCGCCAGCGGGTGGATCCCGGCGAGCGCCGAGATCGCGACGCCCGCCAGGTCGAAGGCGCGGAGGAGCTTGGCGTCCGGCGACATGGTCTCGAACCCCGGCTCGTCACGCCCGGAGATCGCCTCGACGACTCGCCTGACCGCGGTCTCCACCGGCGATCCCATGGCCGTGTCACGGATCGCGCTCGACGCGAACAGACTGCGCGCGACGAGGAACGGCCCTCGGATCTCCTCGTCGGCCGTGATCGCGACGCAGGTGAACCCGCTCGCCCTCGCCAGCTCGGCAGCCGCGAGGAGGAGGCGCGTCTTGCCGATTCCCGGCTCGCCCTCGAGGGTCACTGCGGCGAGATGGCCGGCAGCCTCACGCAATCCCACGGAGATCGCCTCGAGCTCGGCGCTCCGCCCGATGATCGCGCCCGGCGCCCGGCGCATCTGGACCGCGAGCGAGCACTGGGGCCCGACGAGGGGATCGAGCGCACCCCCGTCTCCCGGCCGTGGGAACGCTCCGTGCTCAACGGACGTGGATTCGCCCAGCATGGCGGGATTATGGCGCCGCGGCACCCCGCACCGGCGTCACGTCGCGGCGCGGAGTTGATCGGCGTATCGCTCGAGCGACCGGGCGACCTTGGCCAGCGGCTCCATCAGGACGGGCGTGCACAGCTGGCCACATCGCACAGCGAACGCCGCGGCATCTCGCAGACGCTCTTCCATGAGGATCCACGCCGCCGACTGGTGCGGCAACAGGTAGTCCACCTGGTAGAAGAGCTCGAATCCCGGGCCGGCGGTGGAGCCTGGCAGGTGGGGCCCGACGGGCAACGTGGTGACGACCGTGCCGAGCGGTGCGATGGCCGTGTACATCAGCCCGACCGAGACGTCGGCCAGTACCTTGAGCTGCTCCGGCGACTCGTTCGTATGGGCGAAGTAGCGGGACAGCAGCTGGAGCAACACCTCGTAGACCACGTTGAGCAGGTCCATGGCGCGCGTCGTGCCCGGATCGGTGATCAGCGGCACGACCACCCCGGTCTGTTGCGGCCGGACGTTGGCCGCCACGACCGGTCGGGCGGGCTCGAAGCCCGGATCTGCCCCCTTGAGCTCGAGATATTCGTCGAGGATGCCCAGCAGGCGCCCGAAGTGGGCGTCGCGCCACTCCCCGCGGGCTCCCTCGCCCTGCTCGACGATGGTGTCGATCGCGTGCCGCGCAGAATCGAGGTCGGTGACCGCGACGAGCTCCGGCCACCGGAAATGCTCTTCGGTCGCCTGCGCGCTCGGGGGCCCGATGAACAAACGCTCCGGGCCTAGCCCCTGCGCCAGATATTCGAGCCCTGCCTGGATCGAGCGATACAGCTGCCCGATGGTGTCGAACTCCTGGAGCTGCGGCACGATCTCGTCCGGGCCGTCATGGGGCAGCGCCATGGCCTGCGCGATCGCCTCGAAGCCCTCGGCATCCTCCACGTGCATCCCATCTGGCCGCTCGAGGAAGGCGAAATGGCGGAGGGCGGCTTCTCCGAACGGCACCAGCTCGATCCGGACGCCGGCCGGGTACGCGTAGGCGGGCATCGGGAAGTTCGGTCGGGCAAGACGCGGGGCGGCACCGACTGCCGTCAGCAGGTTCTGGACGAGCGCGAGGTGGAGCATCTCCTGGCCGCCGATCGCCAGCAGGGTGGTGCGCCAGCGCTGCGCGGCCGCGAGCTGCTCGGGCGTGAGCCCCTCCTCGACCGTCTGTTTGAGCGAGAACGCCGCGAACAGGTACTGGAGCATCACCAGGTGTTCGAGCTCGGCCGCCTTGCCGAGCGTGTAGATCAACGCCTCTCGGTGCTCGAGGCCCCCCGTGTGAGCGTCATCCGGGCCCCGGCGGACTTCGAGGACGCTAGCCAGCGGACCGTGCGGGCCGGGAGTGATGCTCTCGATCATGCAGGACCTCGCTCGGCTGGCTGGTAGAGGCGATCGTCCTCATAACACCATTGCCAGTCCTCGCCGGGGTCCGCCGTCCGGATCATCGGATGCGCCGTCTCGCGGAAATGGGCCGTGGCGTGCCGGTTGGGGCTGAGATCGCAACAGCTCGTGCGCCCACACGTGAGGCACTGGCGGAGATGGACCCAGGTTCCGCCGATCTCGACGCATGCGGAACAGACCCGGAGCGACGCGTCTACCCGGAGGTCGGGCTCGAAGTGCTCGCAGTACGGCGTCACAAGGCAACTCATCGATCGGCTCCGCGGCGAGGCAGATCCCGCGTGGCGCCTGTGCGCGGACCCTACCACCGAATGCAGGACGACCTCTATTCCGGGTATCCTCCGTTCGCTTCGCGTCGGTGCTCTGAGCGCACGACGGCGCGTCGCTCCACGGTGGCCTTAGCTCAATCGGCAGAGCATCGGATTGTGGCTCCGAAGGTTATGGGTTCGAGCCCCATAGGCCACCCCAACCCACGCCCCGCAGGCGGTGCTGTCTGCGCCGGGCCGCGCCGCGTGTCAGGCTGACAGCCACTGTCCCCACCGACACGGAGGCTGCGCCATGGCGATGACCCGCGCGGATCGACCACTCACGTTCCTCGGCATCGCCGGGAGCCTGCGCCGACTGTCGTTCAACCGAGGGCTCATCCGGGCCGCCGTCGAGCTGGCGCCAGCGGGGATCACCGTCGTCCCGTTCGCGCTCGACGGGATCCCGCTGTTCGACGCCGACGTCGAAGCGGAAGGCGACCCGGAGCCGGTCGCGGGGTTCAAGCGGGCGATCGCCGACGCCGACGCCCTGCTCATCGCCAGCCCGGAGTACAACCACTGCGTCCCCGGCGTTCTCAAGAACGCCATCGACTGGGCCTCTCGACCGGCCCGGCGATCGGTATTGACCGGGAAGCCGGTCGCGATCATGGGTGCGAGCACGGGTCGCGGCGGAACGGCACGCGCCCAGGCCCACCTCCGCGACGGCCTGGCGTACACGAACGGATACGTCCTGCCACTCCCCGAGGTCATGGTCCCGCTCGCGGCAGACCACTTCGACGCCGAGAGCGAGCTCGTCGACGAGGAGGTTCGCGACGAGATCCGGACGCTGTTGCGGAGCCTGGCCGCCTGGACGCGACGCATCCAGCTGATGGGCCCCGAGGAGGTGGCCAGCTGACGGCTCACAGGGGCCGTTCGAAGAACAGCCAGTACCGACGTCGGCGTTCCGGGATCTCGGTTCCCTCATAGGGGTCACGTTCGACGAACCCACGCGATCGGTACAGCCGTTGCGCGTCGGTCATGAACTCGCAGGTGTCGAGTCGAACCACGCTCGCCCCGGCGTCCCGAGCGGTCTCGATCAGTCGGTCCAGGATGCGCGACCCGAGGTGATCGCCGCGCACGGCGGGTTCGACGTACATCCGCTTGATCTCGGCCGCGTCCGTCCCGAGACCGCGGACCGCGCCTACCCCGACCGCTCGTCCGTCCCGCTCGACGAGGAACGTGGCGGCTGCTGGCCGGTGAAGCTGCGACACCGTCGCGCGGACATCCGCGACGTCCACGGGCGGCTCCTCGACGCCGAAGTCGCGCCGCAGGATGTCGTGCGCCCAGGTCAGGTAGGCGGTGATGAGCCGAGCGACCGCGTCCTCATCAGCCGGCTGGGCTTCCCTGATCACGTTTTCCACACGCACGCAGACCGACCTCGTATCCTGCGGCGGATGGTAACCCTCCGGCCGATGACGCAGCCGGAATGGGAACGCTGG
This sequence comes from Candidatus Limnocylindrales bacterium, assembly GCA_035688805.1. GTDB lineage: Bacteria > Chloroflexota > Limnocylindria > Limnocylindrales > CSP1-4 > SPCO01. The sequence continues at coordinate 17,876 of DASSMQ010000020.1, read as the reverse complement.
CTCGATGCCGCGATCCGTGCCTATGCCGTCGACAAACGCCTCTGCGGGCCGACGTTGGAGCCGGTCAGCCGCCGTCGGGGCCAGGACCTCCAGGTCGGCTGCGCAGTGCCCCGACGACGATGAGGAGGCCGATCACGACGAGGACGATCGGCCAGGCCTGGGCGGCCCAGCTGGCGGCCCCGGCGACAAGCAACCCACCGCCGATGGTGAGGAAGATGGCGGCCGGGATCAGCGGCCACGGACTCTGGACCGACAGCCGGAGCGCACGGGCGATGAGCCAGATACTCAGAAAGCCGAGGCCCATGCCCGCGACGACCCAGCCCCCGTTGGCCGCATCGGACATGCCCGGCAGCTCGCCGACGATCACGCCGGCGCCGAGTCCGGCCATGATGCCGCCCGGTACGAGGGGCGCGTACTGGCGGGTGATGACGCCGTCCGCCAGGAGGAAGAGCCCGACGGCGAGCAGGATGACCGCACCTGCATGTGGGAAGACATTCACTCCGAGGATGCCGGCTCCCACGGCGATGAGGATGATCCCGAAGGCGATGGTCTGACGCTGGTCCCGTCGGATCGGCACGGTCATGTGACACCTCCGAGCGCATTCCGCATGGCCGATGCGAACGCCACCAGAGCCGGTCGGCCCGGCTGCGGCAGTCCGATGGTCAACCGGGAGGGCACGGGGGTCGACGGCGGACGCCCGTCTCGTCAGATGTCGTTTCGGGAGCGACGACCGGTCGCGGATCGAGGGCCACCGAACGGTTGCATCCGGGGGACACCGACCGTACGATGCGCTGACCCTGCGCCGCCACGTACGGGGTCCGTCCGCTGCCCGCCTCGGCGGGACATCGCCCTCGGGCGACCCGGATGCATGGACCCGCGATGACGACGGGGATGGAGGAATGCGCCGATGGCGACCATCACGTTCGACCACGTCGTCAAGGACTACGGCGACGTCCATGTCGTCAAGGACATGAACATCGAGATCGGTGATGGCGAGTTCATGGTCCTGGTCGGCCCGTCGGGCTGCGGCAAGACGACCGCGTTGCGGATGATCGCCGGTCTCGAGGAGATCACCGCCGGCACCCTCAAGATCGGTGACCGGGTGGTCAACGACGTCCCACCCAAGGATCGCGACATCGCGATGGTCTTCCAGAGTTACGCGCTCTACCCGCACATGAGCGTGTACGACAACCTCGCGTTCGGGCTGAAGCTGCGCAAGGTGCCCAAGGCGGAGATCGAGCGACGGGTCAAGGAAGCGGCCGAGACGATCCAGCTCGGGAACCTTCTCGAGCGCAAGCCGAAGGAACTCTCCGGTGGGCAGCGGCAGCGCGTCGCCCTCGGCCGGGCGATCGTCCGTGAGCCGGCCGCGTTCCTGATGGACGAGCCGCTCTCCAACCTCGATGCCAAGTTGCGCGTCCAGACCCGCGCCGAGATCGCTCGCCTCCACCAGCGGCTCAAGACCACGACGGTGTACGTCACGCACGACCAGGTCGAGGCGATGACGATGGGCCAGCGGATCGCCGTGATGAATGCCGGCATCCTCCAGCAGGTCGGCAGCCCGCAGGTCCTCTACGACCAGCCGGCGAACCGATTCGTCGCGGGGTTCATCGGCAGCCCGTCGATGAACTTCGTCGACGTCACCGTCACCGACGGCCAGCTCAAGGGTCCGGGCGATTGGTCCATGCCGGTGCCGGCGGGCCGGCGCGAGGCGATGTCCAACGGCCAGAAGGTCGTCGTCGGGTTCCGCCCGGAGCACCTCGAGGTCGGCCAGGCGGGCAGCGACAAGGGTTCGTTCCGCGCCCGCGCCGACGTCGTCGAGTACCTCGGCAACGAGGAGCTGCTGCACGTCAACGCGGCGGATCAGGACGTCGTCGCGATCGTGAACTCGTCGCACCGCGTCCGCCCCGGCGACATCGTCGAGCTCGCCCTGCCGCTCGACAAGGTGCACGTGTTCGACAGCGACACCGGCGAAGCGATCGCGCGACCGCCCGCCACCGCCGCGGCCTGATCGCCTGGGCGATCGACCCGCTGACCGCAAGCCGACGGCCCCGGAGGATCCCTCCGGGGCCGGACTTCGTGAACGCGTCGTCGCGCGGCGCGTCGTCCACCGGGGGGCATTCATCGAGTTCCGCGTCGACACGGTCGAACGGAACGATGGGACTCGCGCGATCCGCGACTTCGCCGGTCACCCTGGAGCCGTCGCGATCGTGGCCCTCGATGCCGACGATCGGGTGGCGCTCGTGCGTCAGTGGCGGCTGGCCGCCGACGCCGCGCTCCTCGAGATCCCGGCCGGCGGCCTCGATGTCGCCGACGATGGCACCAAGGAGGATCCGTTGCCGGCGGCACGGCGCGAGCTCGAAGAGGAGACCGGTCTGCGGGCGGGCACATGGCAGGCGCTCGGCTCGTTCTATTCGGCACCGGGCTTCACCGATGAGCTCATGCACCTTTTCCTTGCCACCGATCTCAGTCCCGCCGACGCCGACGGTCGACTCGGGCCGGACGAGGATGAACGGCTGATCCTCGAGTGGCGCCCGTGGCGGGACGCCGTCGCGGCCGCCGAGGGCGGCGAGATCCGAGACGCCAAGTCCATCGTGGGTCTGTTCTGGCTCGCGCGGATGAGGGACCGGGCTGACTGACCCTCACCGATCCGGCGCCCCGGCACGACCGGGCGTCCTGGTTGGCAGCCCGGCAGGACTCGGGCGACCCGCTCAGTCGCCCGGCACGTCCCGAGGTTGCTGGCCGGCCGGACCCAAGCGAGCGAGCGCGTCGCGATACAGCGTCGAATCCGGGCTCAGTGCGACCGCCAACCGGAGGTGCGTCCCCGCCTCGTCCCGACGACCCAGCTTCTTGAGGCTCTGGCCGAGCGCGAAGTGCGCGTACGGAGCGGACGGATCGAGCTCGAGCACCCGTTCGAAGGTCGCCCGCGCCGGCTCGTGCTGACCCGAGTTGAAGTACGCCCGACCGAGCGCCTCGAGGATCGACGCCTTGCCCGGCTCCAGCCGATCGGCTCGCTCGAGCACGATCGCAGCCTGAGCGTGGTGGTGCGAGGAGAGCAACGCCTGGCCACGCTGGAGCAGGTCATACGCGGTCTCCTGCTCGGGCTGGTCGCCGATCTCGTCGTGCACGGCCGCATCGTCGCACGGTCGTAGACGACATGGGTGAGGGCGGGTCAGGTAGCCGTAGACGCGGAAGTCCCCGCTCCGGCCCTCAGCCTCGCGTCATGCACCCGGTGACCATTCGGGAGGTCGAAGGAGGACAAGGTTCGCCGGGAGGCCCCGTTCGAGGCCTCTCGGCTGCCGTTTGGGTCACTCCGTGACGCAAACGGACCTCAGAGACCCAACGGCAAGCCACCTCAGCCGCTCCGACCTCCCGTACGGTCACTCGGTGCACACGGATCGATCCGGCCGATTCAAGGTGCCAGGTGCGGCGCCCCAGCTCGATGCGCCTGCGAGACGTCGAACCAGGCATGACGACCGACGTCGCGACCCGGGCCCTACCCCACCGGCACCCGGTACGGAGCGATGTCGACCTGGCGGAGACGCGGCGAATGGGTCACGCCCGGGATGCGCCCGCGTTTCGCGATCGGGCGGCCATCGATCTCCTTGATGTCGCCGGTGAAGTCGATCGGCGTCGCCCCGCTGATGAACGAGCCCACGGCGTACGAATCGACCGGTGCCTCGGCGTCCTTGAAGTAGCGGATCCGATCGGGGTCCAGGCCACCCGAGACGACGATCCGGACGTGACCGTAGCCCTCCTGGTCGAGCCGGGCGCGGACCTCGTGGACGAGGTCGGCGGTCACCCGACCGCGCTCCGACGGTGTGTCGAGGCGGATCCCGTACAGGCGGTCGCCCAGGGCATGGGCGACCCGGAGCGCCTCCTCGGCCTCATCCTTGAACGTGTCAACGAGGACGATGCGGGCCACGTCTGGTCCCAGGTGCCGATCGAACGCCAGCGCCGCCTCGACGGTGTCACCGAAGATCAGGACCAGCGAGTGGGGCATGGTCCCGGTCGGGGCGAATCCGGCCAGACGCGCACCGGCGGGCGTCGACGCCCCGACACAGCCACCGACGATCGCGGCGTAGTCGAGGACGTCGGTGATGTCCGGGTGGACGTGTCGTGCCCCGAAGCTGATGACCGGCTCCGGCGCGGCGATGTCGACGATCTCGCGAGCGGCGGTCGCCCAGCCGGTCGACTGCGCCAGCATGCCCAGGAACGCGGTCTCGTACAACCCGAATCGCCGGTACCGCGCTCGGATTCGCAACACCACCTCACGAGGCGCGATCCGATCGCCGTCATCGAGCGCCTCGAGGACCGTCTCGGCCGGGTCGGCGTCGGCGAGGACGTGGCCGAGCAGGTTCTTCGCCTCGTCGATGCCGCACAGCACGGCTTCCTCGCGGGTGAAGACCTCCATCGTCACGAGCGGATCGAGGCCCTCGGCGTCGAGGATCGCCTCGGCCCGCGCGAAATAGACGTCGGCGGAGTCGCCGGACAGGATCTCGTGCGAGGGTCGGGCGCGCTGGATACCCATGGGCTGGGTCGGCTCCTCGTCGGCGGGGTCGCGAGACGGCCGTCGTCGTCGGAACGCGCGTCCGTCGGGTCCGGCGTGCGGGCGAGTGTAGACGATGCATGCCGGCTTGGGCGGTCCTAGCGTCGAGGCAGCGGGGTCGCCATGCGCAACCGACGACGCCGCCGTCGACTTCGACTGATGGCGATCAATGCGGCGATCGAGACGAGCAGGAAGAGGGCCAGTGCCCCGATGCTGAATGCGCGGCCCTGCCCGAGCGTCTCGGCGTTGAGCCACGACGCGGCGGCTTCGTCGGAGGCCGCTACCGAGCCTGCCATGTCTCCCTTGGCGAACGCGTCCCGGGCCGCGACGAGGTCGGCGTCGGGCGTCTCGTTCCAGAGCCCGAGCGACATGATCGGCGAGACCGTCGCGGGCCGGCGGCCGACGGCGGCCACGTACCGGTCGATCGCTTGCAGTTCGGCGTCCCCCTCGCCGCTGGCCGCGTCGAAGCCACCGTCCTCGAACGCGGTCCGCACGGCGGCCGGTGCGGTCAAGCCTGCGGCATCGGCGGCGTCGGCGATCCTCGAGCGCAGGTCGAGCACGCTCTGTCCCTGGGCCATCAGCGCCTCGGCCGCGTCGAACTGCCAGGCCCGCATCGCGTCGCGGATCGTCTTCGGCGGGCGCCAGTCACCAGCCTCGCTGAGGAAGCGCGCATATCGCTCGCGAGCGGCCGCTCGTGCTGCCAGCAGCGGCAGATCCTCGGGCCGCGCCACCCACTCGCGCCAGAGGTCGTCGAACGTCGCTGTCGTGTCGGCTTCGAGCAGGTCGAGCAAGCCGCGCCAGTCAGGCGGGCCGTCCACGGTCTCGTTCCCACCGCCGACCGGCTGGTAGGCGCCGATCCGTGCCTGGGCATCGGCCCACACATGGCGCAGGCCCACATCCGTTGCGCGCTTGGCGATCAGGTCCGCCAGCGTCTGCGAGGCGGCGTAGGCGTAGTCCTCCTGGGCGACCGACTCGGTGCCCACCGCGCCCCAGGCGTTGAGGGGGATCTTCGACTTCCGCGCCGCCGCGGTCACGACGGCGTGCGCCACCTTCATCTTCAACGCGCCGGCTGCCGTCGCCGCGTAATGCGAGGCGAACGCCTCGTTCGCCCAACGATCGGCGAGGAGCCGCCCGTTGAACCAGGCGTGGGACGCCTCATGGAGGATCACGAAGGGACCGGCGTAGTACGCGATCGCCACCGTACCGGCTGACGGATCGAAGATCCCGGCGTAGCCACCGGTCGAGCGGCTCACCGCCTCCTCGACGGTCAGCGGCGGCGAGTAGCTCGGCCACGGCAGGCCGATCTGCGACCCGAGCGTCGGCATGGCGGTCTTGAGCAGTCCGCCGACCCGCTTGGCCCAGGTCGGGTCGTCGGCCCACGATCGAACGCGGATCTCGACCGGGGCGCCGGCCACGTTCGTCTTGACCGTCGAATCGCGATATGCCCCGGGACGGTCGGCCACGAGATAGGCGAAGAAGTCGAGCGGCCGGGCCAGAGGCCCGCTCTGGAAGATGGTCCGCCCGTCGGCGGTCGTGGACGGCTTGGGGATCTTGCCGGCCTCGACCTGGACCTGGTAGCCGGACGGGAAGACCACCGAGACCGTGCTGCCTGCCGTCCCATCCGAGGCGTAGGCCCACACGGGGAAGGACACGAGCGTATCGCCGACGCGGAGTTCACGGGTCGGCTTGCCGCCCGGGTCGACAAGGTCGAACGTCAGGCGGTAGACGGCGGACCGACCGCCATCGAGGCGCTGGGCGAGATCGAGCCGCAGCAGGGTATAGGTCGCCGTTCGCTTGGCGACCCGTGCCCCGGGCGTGCCTTTGCCCGACCAGGTGAGCCGATAGCCGCTGGTCCCCGGCGGGACGGCCAGAAAGGCGTGGTCGAAGTAGTAGCGCTTGGTCGTCGTGTCGCGCTTGTGGTTGGCGAGCGTCAGGTCGACCGTGATGTGGACCCGGTGCTTCGCCGGCTGGACGTCGTAGCGGGCGTTCGTGACGATCGTCAGGTCGGGTGTCGCGGCGATGGCCGCCGGCGGGGCGCTCCCGAGCACGCCGAGTGCCGCGGCCAACGCGACCAGGAGCCCAAGCAGACGTGGCGCTCTCATGCGGTGGCTTCCGCGTCAGTCGGTGTGCTCGGCGCGTCGTTCGAGGTGGTCGATTCGTCAGCGCCCGAGGCCAGCTCGACGAGACGGCCATCGAACCGCTCAAGGAACGGGAGGTTCCGAGCCACCCGATCCGACTGGTCCGGCATGCGCCCACCGATCCAGAGCCATGGCGCGGTGTCCTCGAGCAGCCGATCGGCGATACCGACGATCCGCGCCAGCGCCAGACCCAGCGCGTCCAGGCCTTCGCCAGCGCGCACCTGGGCGATGGGCAGCTCGACGGCCAGCACCGGGCGCTCGTCCTCGCTGACGCTGAACTTCACGAATGGGAACTCGTCATTCCAGCGCAGCAGCTTCCGATACGACTTGCGGAACATGTCGTTGATCGGCGGGGCGAGCTGCGCCCAGCAGATCAGCGCGAGGCTCGGCTCGAGGATGACCGTGATCCGCAGATCGAACCGGCGGCGACCGTCCAGGACGAGGTCCCACGACGCGACCCCGGCTCGCTCGCCACGGTCGACCGCTCGGAGATCGAGGTCAGTGAGCCAGCGCTCGACGTCGGCCGGCGATGGGGCGCCGGTCGATGCGCCGGGTTCGGGGGACGGCATGGCGCGCGGAGTCTAGCCGATTCCGTGGCTCGCCCCCGATGCTCCCCCTAGCGCTTGGCGACGGCGCCGACCACCGGTTCGGCGGCGTAGGTGCCGCGGCCATGATCGTGGGCGTGCCGACCGCCCGGTCGCATCTCGACCGATTCGCCGCTGCGGACCACCTTGCGCAGGAAGTCGGAGGTGCGCACGTCGGCAGCGACCTTCACGTTCCGTCCGAGCCGGGCGCCGCGCGGGATGACCGCCCGCTTGCCGACGACGGTGATGCCCGTGTTGAGCCTCGTTGGCTCCTGCTTGTTGGGGCGGTCGTCGTAGGGGCCGCTGCCGATGATGGCGCCCTGGCCGACCACGACTTCCTTGTCGAGGATGGACCGATCGACGACCGCCCCGGCCCGGATGACCGCGTCGAACATGACGATCGAATCGCGCACGACGGCCCCCACCTCGACCCGAACGCCGGGCGACAGCACCGAGTTCACGACCGTGCCGTCGATCATGCAGCCATGGCTGATCAGGCTTCGGTGGACCTGGGCGGTCGGGCCGACCTTGGCCGGTGCCCGCTCCTCGGAGCGCGTATGGATGATCCAATCCTTGTCGTACAGATCGAGCTCCGGGTCGTCCTCGAGGAGCGCCATGTTGCACTCCCAGAACGACTGGATCGTGCCCACGTCCTGCCAGTAGCCGCTGTACCGATAGCCGAAGACGCGCGCTCCCGCCTCGAGCATGTCGGGGATGACGTGACGGCCGAAGTCGACCCGATCGTCGGACAACCAGCGCCGGAGCGTCTTCTTGGAGAACACGTACACGCCCATCGAGGCGAGGTCGCTCTTGGGTTGCTTGGGCTTCTCCTGCCAATCGACGACGCGGTCGCTCTCGTCCATGGCCAGGATGCCCATCCGCGACGCCTCGGCGAGCGGCACGCGCCGGACAGCGATCGTGACGTCCGCCCGCTTGCGCCGATGGGCGGCGACGAAGGGCTGGTAGTCCATCTTGTAGATGTGGTCGCCGGCCAGCACGACGACCGTGTCCGAGGGGTCGTGCTCGAGCACGTTCATGTTGCGAAGGACCGCGTCCGCGGTGCCGCGATACCACTCGGCGACCTTGCCCCGGGCGATGTACGGCTGGAGCAGCTTCACCCCGCCCCGACTCCGGTCGAGATCCCACGGCCGGCCCAGGCCGATGTGGTCGTTGAGGGAGCGTGGGTTGTACTGGGTCAGCACGACGACGTCGTTGATGTCGGAGTTGACGCAGTTCGACAGGGTGAAGTCGATGATCCGGTACTTCCCCCCGAACGGGACGGCCGGCTTCGCGCGCTCCTGCGACAGGATCGACAGGCGCTCGCCCTCACCACCCGCAAGGATGACCGCCATGGTGCGCTTCACGGTCAGGGTGCGCCTCCCGGTCAGTGGTGGTTCCGCTGTCGCGATGCTAGCACCCACGCTTCGCGGCGCACCGCCCGCGGCGTGTCAACGTCGGGTGAACCTAGACGAACAACCGCGGATTCACGAAGGTGCCGTTCTTCTCGACCATCCAGTGCAGGTGGGGGCCGGTCGCGTGGCCGGTGCTGCCCTCGTAGCCGATGATCTGGCCCTTCTTGACCTGCTGGCCGACCGACACCGGCCGCTTCGGTTGCATGTGCGCGTACCAGGTCCGCAGGTCGCCGGAGTGGGCGACGATCACGATCCACGCCGGGTCGCTGCCGTCCGCCCAGTTCCAGCCCACGTAGACCACCTGCCCGGCGGCCGCCGCCTTGATGGGCGCCCCATAGGCGCCGACGAGGTCGATGCCATTGTGGAAATGGGCGCAGCCGTTGCCGGGCGCGTAGTACTCGAACGTGCTGCAGCCGAACTCTCCGCTGATCGTGAAGCTGTCCATCGGCCAGCGCATCGTGCCGTTGAACTGGCTCGGGATGTTCCCGCGCCTGACCTGCGCGGCGATGATCGAGTCGATCTGCTTGGCCAGTTTGGCCTGATCGGATGCGGCCTTACGGATGATGGCCGCGGCGTTCTTCTTACTTCGGGCGAGTGCCGCAAAACGGGCCTGCTGCTCGGCCAAGGTGCGAGCGACCTGGGCCTCGAGCTGGCGGAGGGCCGCCTTGGTCTCCTTCAGGGCTCGCATCGCCTTGTCGAGATCGCGCTTCTGCGCAGCCGTCTCCTGGCGGAGCAGGTTGGTCCGGACGCGGGTATCGGCCACGGTCTGGTGGATGGCCGCCAGCGTCGCCTTGTCCTTGGCGATCTGGTTCGCGAGCGCCTGGTCCTGCTCGCCGACGTCGATGTAGTAGCTCATCTCGGCCAGCAGGTCGGTGAACGTGCGGCCGGACAGGAAGGTCTCGAGCGGCGAGGTGCGGTCGGTGTCATACGCGCTTCGGACACGCTCCGCGAGCTGCGCCCGTCGTTCGGCCAGCTCGATCCGCTTGGTCGCCTCTTCCGAGATGACCCGCTGCAGCTCGGCGTCCATGTCGGCCAACTGGGCGACGAGGTCGGTGTAGACCGCCTTGACCTGGTTGATCTTGGTCTGCATCCGGGTGATCTTGGCCTTGACGGCGTCCAGGTCCGCCCCGACCTTGCGGAGTTGCTGGCGGGTGTCGGTGATCTCCGCGGCGAGCCCCGACTGCAGGTCGTTGATGGCCGCGATCTCGGCCTTCTGGCGGTCGACTTCCTTCTTGAGGGCAGCCTGTTTGGCCTTTGCGTCCGACAGCTCGTCGCCCTGGGCGACGCGCGTGTTGGCGGGCGAACCGACGAGACCGACGACCAGCGGGATCAGCAGGAGGAGTGTCGGCAGGTGGCGGCGGACACCGCGGCGCGCCGGCTGCCCGACCGGACTCGACCAGCCGGTGGGTCCGAGGCGCGCGCTGTCGGGACGATCCTGACGGTCGTTGCGGCGGCGAATCACGTTGGCGACGTCATCGTGCGAGCAGGCTCCGTAGGTCTGCGCCGAGGGCGGGGCACGGCGCGGTCGACGGTCACACCCGCCGGTGGGTCGCCGCCCTCAGCTGGCACTGCCGCAGGACGACGGTCGATCCGGCTCCCCGGGATGATACCCCGACGGTCCACTAGGACCTCGGGAAGTCTATCCGGACTCGGCCGGACTGCCAGATAGGTCGATGGTCCCGGACTTCATGGGACCCGGATGAGCACGGCCCACAGCGCCCCGAGGATCAGGAACGGACCGAACGGCACGTAGCTGCGCCGGCCGATCCGACGCGTCGCGAGCAGGACCACCAGGATCAGCCCGGCCAGGATCAGCCCGAACAGCGTCCCGCCCACGGCACGCTCCCCGCCGAGCAGCAACCCGGTGCCGGCCAGGAGCTTGACGTCGCCGAGGCCGAACGCGCCGGCCCCGAACGGGATCGACGGCAGATACAGGACGGCTGGGATCAGCACCGCCGCAAGGATGGCGGGCACGATCTCCCCCCGAACGAGCGGATCCAGGCCGCTCAGCGCGTAGATCAGCGCGACCGGGATGACCGGGAGGGTCAGTTCGTCCGGCAGCAGGCGCTGGTCGAGGTCCGTCGCGAGGCCGACGACCAGGGTCACGATCCATGCCCCGATGACCGCGGTCGCCAGCAGGTCACCCGGGAAGCGGGTTGTGAGGAGCGCGAAGGCCGCCGCACTCACGCCGACACAGACGATCGTGCGCCAGTCGATCGGGCGACCGGGCGGATGCTCCTCGTCGTGCTCGGGCCAGCGGGTGGCGAGACGGTCGGCGGCGAACCCGAGGAGCCCGCCGGCGATCGCGAGGACGAAGGCGAGAGGCGTCAGGCGCGTCCCGCCAGTGCCAGTTCGACGAGCGTGGCGTGGGCGACGCCGGTCGCTCCACGCGACGCGTATGAGGTCGCCTTGCGGAAATAGCCGGTGCCGGCGATGTCGAGGTGGACCCAGGGCACCGTCGCGAATTCGCGCAGGAACAGCCCGCTCTTGACGAGCGATCCCTCGGCGGAACCTGAGTTCTGCAGGTCGGCGTACCAGCTGTCCATGTCCGGGACATAGTCGTCGACGAGCGGCAGTTGCCAGTAGCGCTCGCCCGCGCGGACACCGGCCGCAGCGACCTCGTCGTAGAAGGACTGGGGTGTGCCGAATGCACCGGTGATCAGGTGTCCGAGCGCTCGAGCCACGGCACCGGTGAGCGTCGCGACATCGACGAGGTGGGTGGCCCCGAGCTTCTCGGCCCAGGTCATCGCGTCGCCGAGGATCAGGCGGCCCTCGGCGTCCGTGTTGGTGATGTCGACGGTCTTGCCGTTGAGCGCGCGCACGACGTCGCCCGGTCGGGTCGAATGGGGGCCGGGCATGTTCTCGACGGCCGGGGCGACGGCCAGCAGCGGCGTGCCGGGCGCGAGCCGGGCGACGGTCTCGATGGCGGCGATGACCGTGCAGGCGCCGATCTTGTCCATCTTCATCTCTTCCATCCGGTCGGATGGCTTGATGCTGATGCCGCCCGAATCGAAGCAGACGCCCTTGCCGATGATCGCCAGGTGGCGACCCAGCGCGTCCTTCTGGCCCTCGCCGCCGGAGCGCATGACGATCATCTGCGGCGGGTTGTCCGAGCCTCGGCCGACCGCCATGAACATGCCCATCCCGAGCTCGGTGGCTCGGTCCGGGCCGATGACGTCGATGCTGAGCCCGCGCCGCTCGGCGATCGCCCGAGCCTCGTCCGCGAGCACCTCGGGCGAGACGTCGTTGGCGGAGCGATTGGAGAGCGTCCGAGCGGTGTTCGCGCCCTCGGCGATGATCATGCCGCGCTCAGCGGCCGTCGTGATGGCACTGACGTCCCCGCCCGGGACCACGATGATCAGCTCGTCGAGGATCGGCGGGCTCGAGATGTCCGCCCAGTCGCCGCGAAGCGGCGCCTCGCCATGCGGGCCCGCCTCGGACCCATCCGAGCGATAGATGCTTTTGGGGTCGTACGAGCCCTCGACGACGCCACGGACCGCTAGCTCCGCGGCCAGCTCGGCCCCGCCATCGAGCCCTGTGGCGTCGGCCAGTGGCGAGAGCCAGAGCGCCATCGACCGCACCGTCCGTCCGCCGAGCCGGCGTTCGGCCGACGCACCGACCCGGACGACGCCCTCCCGGTCCAGCGTCGACGGATCGCCGATCCCGACGGCGAGCAGGCGACCCGCTGGCAGTTCCCCGGAACTCGCCAATGAGGACGCGTACCGACGGCCGGTGATCTCACGGAAATCGACGAGGGCGCGGAGTTCGCCGCCGGACCGGCGATCGAGCTCGCCGAGGGGTCCCTCCATCACCGGCTTGGCGGCGATCGGGATGACGAGGACGTCGGCCGCGACGTCCCACGGCTGGTCGGTGACGACACGAAGCTGCACGGTGGTCAGGATCCTCCCGGGATGACAGAGCCGCGGATGTGCCCCCACCGCGGCGGTCGCGAAACGTTGAGCGTGAGTGTACCCGGCGCCCCGATCGTCAGGGGAGGGCCTCGGACGGTGGGCGGAGGGCCTCGGCGATGTCCTCGTGGGCCTGCTCGATATCCACTTCGGCGCCGGTCATCCCGCCCCGGCCGATGTCGGCCATGATCAGCACGAGCGCTCGTGTATCCGGCGGCAGACGGCGCTTGGCCGCGTCCTCCGCGGCCGCGGCCGACTTGACCGCGTCGGTCGGTCGTCCGCCGGACGCGCGGACCGCCACGTACAGCGCGCGGAGCGCCTTGTCGTACGTCCCGCTCCGCTCGAGCCACTGGTCGAGGGTCGAGACGTCGACGGTGCTCGCCAGCTTGTCGCGGAGAGCTCGCGACTCACGGATGGCCGCATCGGCATCGTCCAGGTGACCGAGTGCGGCCGCGTAGTCGGCAGCGCGGCCCCGTTCGGCCGCGGCCACGACGGCCCGGTCGTGGTCGGCAAGGAGCCCCGAGAGCCGGGTCGCGCTCAGCGAGCCGACCGTGAGGCGGGTCCAGGCCGGACCGATGGTCTCGACGGACCCCATGGCCCCGCGGTATGCGGCCTGGCGATCGCGGACCGCCGGCGACACGGCGTACTCGGCCGACGGGGTCCCGACGATCGGGACGGCGGCGAGGTCAGCGCGGATCTTGTCGGCCTGGGTGGCGATGTCGGCCAGCAGCGCCGTTCCCGCCGTCGATGCCGTCTCGGCGGTCGCGATGTCGTTGCTCGACAGTGCGGCCAGGAGGCCGCGGCCGTTCCGGCCGAGCTCGTCGACCGACTCGGCCAGGGTCGTCATCTCGACAGCGATCGCGTCGAGGGCGTGCGTGACGATCCCATCGCCGCGGAGCGACCGACCGCTGCGGTCCGATCCATCGGCCGCGGGCGTGTCGAACCCGGCGACGACGCCGGCGGTCCCCAGGCCGATGGCGAGGACGGCCGCCAGCCACAGCACGCCGCTGATGAAGCGACCGAACAGGTCGCGCGATCGACTCAGATGGACCTCCGTGGTGGCCACGCGTCCGCGCTCGCGTGTCGACGGTCGGGACCGCGGAATCGTAGCATCGGCCCATGCTGGCTCCCGACATCGCCGCTCGACGCCGGCTCATCGAGGCGATGCCCAAGGCCGAGCTCCACCTGCACCTCGACGGATCCTTGCGCGTCGACACGGCGCTCGACATCGCCCGGACCCGGGCCGTCGATGCACCCCGGGACTGGACGGGCATGTCGGCGGCCCTGGTCGGCCCGATGCCGAGCCGGTCACAGGCCGAGCTGCTCCGAGCGTTCGACCTGCCGATCGCGCTCATGCAGGATGCCGAAGCGCTCGAACGGATCAGTGCGGATCTGGTCGAGGCCAAGGCCGCCGACAACGTCCGCTACATGGAGATCCGCTGGGGTCCGCTCCTCCACGTCGATCGTGGCCTGTCCCTGGCCGACGGCATCGCCGCCGTCTGTCGCGGAGCGAAGGACGCGGCCTCAAGGACCGGGGCCACCGTCCGCCTCATCTCGACGGCGTTGCGCTCGCACGACCCGGAGCGCAACGTGGAGCTGGCCGAGACCGCCGCTCGATTCATCGATGACGGGCTGACGGGATGGGACCTCGCCGGGCCGGAGGAGCGGTTCCCGGACCTGGAGACCCACCGCCGCTCCTTCGAGGTCGCCCGAGCGAACGGGCTGCGGATCACGACCCATGCCGGTGAATGGGGCGGTGCGCCACAGGTCCGTCGGGCGCTCGAGATCGCGCCGGAGCGGATCGCGCACGGCCCCGGCGCCGTCGACGACCCGCAGCTGTGCGCCGAACTCGCATCTCGGGCGATCACCCTCGACCTGTGCCCGCATTCCAACTGGCAGGCCGGCATCGTGTCGTCGGTCGCCGCGCATCCTGTCGCGCGACTGCATCGGATGGGGGTGCCCGTCAGCCTGAACACCGACGACCTGACGGTCTCGGACCTGACCCTGTCCGAGGAGTACGTCGCGGCGTTCGAGGAGATCGGCCTGACCTTGCCCGAACTCTGGGCGATCGACCGCCGGGCGCTCGATGTCGCGTTCGCCGACGAGGCCGCGCTGGCACCGATCCGTGCCCGGTTCGACGGGTGGGCTCGCGGGATCCCGGAGCTCGAGGCGACCGGCGGGTAGTGGTCGATCCGCCTTCAGGCGACGGCGAGATGCTCGAGCGCGGCCGCCAGCTCGGCGGCGTCGGCGGCGATGGCGGTCGGTCGCTGGTCGGCGGGCAGCGCCTCGACCTCGGCCCGCGTCGTGACCCCGGTGAGCATCAGCACGCTTCGCGCGCCCACCGCGTGCGCCGCCGGCAGGTCCGTGGCGATGCCGTCGCCGATCATCACAGCGTCGCTGGCCCGACGTCCGACGGCTTCCGCGGCGAGCTCGAGCAGATGAGGTCCCGGCTTGCCGATGGATAGCGGGGTCACGCCGGTCGTGGCTTCGAGCGCCGCCGCGATCGAGCCAGCGCCGGGTCGCAGGCCGCGCTCGGTCGGATAGACCGGATCGCGGTTCGTGGCGATGTATCGGGCTCCGGCCCGGATGCAGTCGGCCGCCGCCGCCAGCCGGAGGTAGGTGAAGGTCGGGTCAAGGCCCGACACGACCGCGTCCGGTCCGCCGGCGGCGGTCCAGCCGTCGACCCCCTCCTGGTGCATCCGGGTCGCAGCATGCGTGGCCGTCACGACATCGAGACCGACGTCGCGCAGTTCGCGCTCGAGGCCGCCCGCCCCGACCGCCAATACGCGGCGGATGGTGGGTTCGTGGGTGGCGAGGTAGAGCGCCGTCGCCCGCGCCGACGAGACCACGCGGTCGGGGCCGATCGGGGCACCCATCGCCGACAGCCGCGCGACGTAATCGGTGCGGTAGTGCATCGAGTTGTTGGTCACGTAGACGACGTCGTCTCCGCGCCCTGCGCGGTCGGCCAGCACCGCCGCGACGCCAGGCACCGGTTCGGCGCCGCGGTACACCACACCATCCAGATCGACGAGCAGGAGAAGAGCCACGAGCCGATCGTAGCGCCGCACGGACGTACGATGGGCGGGTGACTGGCTCGAAGGACCCGCTCGTCGGTACGGACCGATTGGTCATCGACGGGTCGAACCTGCTGCCCGCCCTGCGTCGAGGCCCAGCCTCCGTCCCGCAGGCCGCCCTGATCGGGCGGCTGCGTGCGATCATCCCCGCCAGCGTGGGCATCGAACTCGTCTTCGACGGCCCGCCGGAACGCGGACTGCGTGGCGAGCGCATCGCCTCCGGGCTCATCGTGCGCCACGCCGGTCGACAGTCGGCCGATGCGCTGATCGTCTCGCTGGTCGACGGCGCTCGAGCGATGGCTGGCCCGACAGGGGCGTCCGGGCTGCTCGTGGTCACCGACGACCACGAGCTTCGAGTGGCGGTCCGCGCGGGCGGTGCCCGCGTCGCCGGAACGGCCTGGCTCGTCAGTCGCCTTGGCCGCCCAGCGTTGTCGTCACCGTCTGTCGGCAATCGGAGGCCGCCGCCCTCCGACGCGTCGTCGTCACGACCAGCCGACCCGTCCGGCAACGCCGCCGGCGAGGCCGCCCGCGTGCCGTGGAAGCCCGGCCGCGGCGCCACGGCCAAACGAGGGAATCCGCATCGTGCTCCGCGCTCGTCGGGTAGCATGCGGTCGTGAGCTTCATGGACGGCCTGAACGGGCTGTGGAACACGATCCTCGACATCACGAAGATGTTCGTGATCCCCGATTGGGGCTCGGTGATCGGCCTCCTGCCCCTGCTCATCTTCGTCGGCGTCGTCGGCCCGTTGCTGACCTTCACGGTCCTCGGGATCCTCGTCTACCAGGTCGCCAAACCACGCGCGAAGGTGCGTGCGGAGACCGGCGCGCAGGAGGCCCAGCTGGGCGCGGACGGCCAGCCGATCTTCCCGCCGGGCCTGCCGTTCTGCCGTGCCGATCGACTGATCTTCCCGTCGGGGACGCTGCGTTGCGACCGCGATGGCAGCGCCCTGGCGGTGATCTGCCCGATGTGCGGTCTCGGTCGACCGGCTGCGCTCGATACCTGTCCGAATTGCGGCCTGGTGCTCAAGGTCAAGCCGCGGCCCGTTGCGATCGGACCCAGTTCCGGGCCCAAGACCGGCGGGGCGGCGGCGGCCTGACGGTGCGCCCGGCGCGATGACCCTGGCCACGATCTCCTCGGTACTGTTCCCGGTCGGGGTGATCCTCGCCGCGCTCGGGTTCGCCGCCCACGTCGGTCACGCCGTCATGCTCGCGAACGGCCGGCGCGCACTGGCGAGTGTGTCGGTGGCACCGCAGCCGACCTTCGCCGGAGCCGTGACCGGATCGTTCGTGACCTCGTCGATGCGCTCGTCGTCTGGGGCGCCGACGCTCGCGGCCGCGGCCAGTCCCTTGTCCCGGATCGCCGCCTGGCTGATCGGCCTCGCGGCTGCGATCCTGGGCGTCTCGATGCTGAGCCGGGCGATCGTCGTCGGGCGCGGGCCGTGGGGCAACATGTTCGAGTTCACGGTCGCGTTCTCGTTCTCGATGCTCGCCGGGTACTCGTTGCTGGCGCGGCGGTACGCGATCCGGTCGATCGGGTTCATCCCCACCGGGGTCGCCCTCGCACTGCTCCTGTACGCGTCGTCGCTGCCGAGCGCGATCTCCCAGCTCGTGCCGGCCCTCCAGAACCCGCCCCTGCTCACGATCCACGTCGGGATGGCCGTCCTGTCGTACGGCATCTTCGCCACGTCATTCGCGGCCGGGGTCGCGTACCTGGTCCAGGGCCGAGACGATCGATTCGCGTGGCTGCCGTCGCACAAGGTGCTCGACGAGGTCGCGTATCGCGCGGTGATCATCGGATTCCCGATCTTCGCCACCATGATCATCCTCGGGTCGTGGTGGGCGTCGATCGCATGGTCGCGCTACTGGGGCTGGGATCCGAAGGAGACCGCGGCGCTCGTCACGTGGCTGATCTACGCGGTCTACCTCCACGCCCGGAACCAGCGCTCATGGGCCGGCCGACCGGCCGCCCTGCTCCTGGTCGTGGGGTTCGGGATGGTGCTGGTGACCTACTCCGGTTCGCTCTGGTTCAGCGGACTTCACGCGTACAGCGGACTGTAGCTCGGGTCTGCAGGTCTCAGGTCGGGCGGTCACCCTCGCCGGACCGTCCCGCCCACGGCGGCACGAGATGGGTCGGCATGCCCGGCCGACCGGCACGTCCGCGCTCACTCGGCTGTCCCGGACGCGGCGGCGCCCATGCGGCCGCACCCCCTGGCAC
>DASSMQ010000019.1:0-33580 GCA_035688805.1 Candidatus Limnocylindrales bacterium | reverse complement strand
CGATCACCCGGCTGGAGGAGTCCCCGTGACCGACGCGCGCACGATCGTGTTCTTCCCCGAGGGCGCCTACGGCCCGACCAACAACTGCGTCGGGATCGGGCAGGTCCTGCGCGCCCGTGGTCACCGCGTCGTGTTCATCGTCGAGGAGTCGTTCGCAGGCACGCTCGAGGCGAAGGGCTTCGAGGAGCGGCTGATGCGGCTCGGGCCTCCGCCGGCCGAGCCCGAGGTCCCCGGCCAGTTCTGGATCGACTTCATCCGCGACACCGCGCCGGTCTTTCGCGAGCCGACCATCGAGCAGCTCGGCGACTTCATCGCGCCGACGTGGCAGGCCCTCATCGATGGGGCGAAGTACGTGGACCCGCGCCTCCGCGAGATCTTCGACGAGGTGGCGCCCGACGTCATCGTCGAGGACAACGTCGTCGCGTTCCCGGCCATCGCCGCCAGCGGCCGGCCGTGGGTCCGCATCGTGTCGTGCAACCCGATGGAGATGAAGGACCCTCGGATCGCGCCGTTCAGCAGCGGCTATCCGGTCGCGGACCGCGCTGACTGGCCGGCCTTCCTCGAAGAGGTCAGACGGACGCATGGCGACATGTGGGCCGACTTCGATGCGTTCTGCCGCGAGCACGGGGAGCCCGGGCTGACGTACGGCGAGCTCGGGCCGGAGTTCATCGCCGAGTCGCCGTACCTCAACCTGTACTCCTACCCTGCCGAGGCCGATTACGAGCGCGCGCGGCCGCTCGGGCCCACCTGGCACCGGCTCGACTCGACGGTGCGGGCCGCCGAGACGAGCTGGGAGCTTCCGGCCGAGCTGGCCGAGCGGGATGGAGCGCTGATCTATCTCTCCCTGGGGTCGCTCGGCTCGGCTGATGTCGAGCTCATGCAGCGCCTCGTCGACGTGCTGGCGACGACCCCCCACCGGGTCATCGTCTCGAAGGGGCCCCTGGCCGACCAGATCCGCCTGCACCACAACCAGACGGGCGATGGGTTCCTGCCCCAGCCGGCGATCCTGCCCATGGTCGATCTGGTCATCACCCACGGCGGCAATAACACCGTCACCGAGGCGTTCCACCACGGCAAGCCGATGATCGTGCTGCCGCTGTTCTGGGACCAGGTCGACAACGCGCAGCGCGTCCACGAGATCGGCTTCGGCCGGCGGCTGTCGACCTACGGCTTCGCCGACGAGGAGCTGACCGGCGCGATCGACGCGCTGCTCGGCGATCGAGCCCTGGCGGACCGCCTGGCGACGATGTCCAGACGTATCAAGTCGACGTCCGGGACCGTCCGTGCGGCCGATCTCATCGAACGGGTCGCAACGGGCCTGTAAGCCCATCGGCGCGGCCGTCCGGGGCCACGGTCACGCTCGTCGTGGCACGGTCGTGGCCACGATCGCATCCGTTGATCGGAAAGGACGGTTGTCATGGCCACCCTCGACACGAAGGACCGGGACAAGCTGCGGTCAAGCCAGTTCGCCTACGTCGATTCGAAGGGCGAGGAGCACCTGCCGCTGAACGACGAGTCGCACGTCCGTAACGCCATCTCGCGATTCAACCAGACCGAATTCGAGAGCAAGGCCGCCAAGGAGCGCGCGCGCAAGCGGGTACTGGCCGCGGCGGAGCGCTACGGCGTGGACGTCGCCGATGACTCGAACATCAAGCAGCCGACCCGCACGTTGCGAGCTGCCTCGACGAAGCGTGGCCCCCGCGGCGGCCGGGCGAAGGACGACTGACCCGACGGACAGGGCTCGCCCGAACGGTCACTGCCACGCGGGGGCATAGGCGAACGGTTCCTCCCGCGGCGCCGTCGCACCGCTGGCGAAGCGCTCGAGGGCGAACGACGAGACGTCCGCGGTCGTCGCCCGCCCGGTGGTGATCGACTCAGCCACGCACGCACCGACGGCAGGGGCGAGCTTGAACCCCGTTCCGCTGAAGCCGGTCTGCAGGTAGCAGCCATCCGGTCCGGCCGCGCCGATGATCGGCCGCTGATCGGGGGTGATCCCGTCGATCCCCGCATGGACCGACTGGAGGCCACCCTCGGCGAGCCCGGGGATGCGCCGGCATGCCCGCCCGGCGGCGAGTTCGGCGAATGCGGGGTCGGTCGCGGGCTCCTCCTCGGGCCTCCCGCCGATCCGGTTGCCGTCCTTGAGACCGACGAGGGTCAGGTGACGTCCCTCCGGTCGGAGGTAGAGCGAATGGATGTCGTCGATCAGGGAGGGGTGCCAGGCGACGGCCGGAGGGCGCTCGACGAACGCGGTGTCGTGGTGCCAGACCGTGATCGGAAGGTCGAGTCCGATCATCCGACCGACGTCCGCTGACCACGCTCCGGCTGCCACGACGACACGCTCGGTGGCGATGACGCCCCGCGCGGTTCGCACGCCGGTCACCGTCGAACCGCTCGAGATGATGCCCGACACCTCGGCGTCGTGGCTGACCTCGGCGCCGCGACGCCGGGCAGCCGCGAGCAGGCTGGTGCAGGCCAAGGTGGGGTCCGCGTAGCCGGACTCCGGCTCGAATGCGGCCCGGCTGAAGTCGGACACGTCGAACGCCGGAGCCAACCGAGCCACGTCGTCGGCGGTGATGAGGAGCGACGGGATGCCGAGGCGCTGGCCGCGTTCCACGTTGGCGACCAGCGCCGTCTCATACCGAGACGGGACGATGCGCAGGAACCCGGTCCTGACGAAGCCACACTCCCCGCCGACCCGATCGGCCCAGTCACGGAAGTACGCGAAGGATGCCCAGGCCAGCTGCGTCTCGGCATCCCGGTCGTAGTGGAGGCGAACGATGCCGCTGGAGCGTCCTGTCGCACCGGACGCGATCGCGCGCCGCTCGAGGACGCGGACGCGGAGCCCTGCCTCCGCCAGGTGGAACGCGGTGCTGGCGCCATGGATCCCGGCCCCGATGACGACGACGTCCGCCGTGTCACGACCCATATCGGTCACCCTCCATCGCTGCCCCATCCGATCGGACCATGCAACGGCACCGGACACGCGGGGGATAGGGCCACCTGGCCCGAATGCGTCACGCGATCACGACCGGTGCCTCGCCGCCACACGCGGAGCCGGCCGTCGGCGTCGCCCACGCTACGGGACGGACTTCCGGCTCGGGACTACGATGACGAACACTCTTCCGACGACCCCGTCACGCCCAGGAGGCCTCCCGTGACCGACACCCTCGAACGAGTGAAGACGTACAAGCAGTTCATCGGCGGCGAGTTCGTCGACGCGGCCGATGGTCGCACCACCGACGTCATCAACCCCGCCAACGACCAGGTCATCGGTAGCGTGCCGGCGAGCTCCAAGGAGGACGTCGACCGGGCGGTCAAGGCCGCCGCGACAGCCTTCGAGAGCTACAAGAAGACGACCCCGCAGGACCGCTCGCTGCTGCTGTTGAAGCTCGCCGATGCGCTCGACGCGAACGCCGACGAGCTCGGTCGACTCGAAAGTGCGAACGCCGGCAAGCCGGTCGGGGCCGCCATCGACGAGATGGCCACGAGCTCCGACTTGTTCCGATTCTTCGCTGGCGCGGCGCGGGTGATGGACGGTCTCGCCGCGAACGAGTTCGTCGCGGGCCACACCTCGATCATCCGGCGCGACCCGATCGGCGTGGTCGCCTCGATCGCGCCCTGGAACTACCCGCTGTACATGGCCACCTGGAAGCTCGGTCCGGCGCTCGCCACCGGGAACACCGTCGTGCTCAAGCCGTCGGCGCGGACGCCGCTTTCGGCGCTCCGGTTCGCGGAGATCCTGGCCGAGGTCTTCCCGCCCGGCGTCGTCAACGTCCTGTCCGGCTCGGGCGCGGACATCGGGGATGACCTGGTCACCCATCCGCTCGTGCGCATGGTGTCGATCACCGGCGACACGGCGACCGGAAAGCGGATCGCCAAATTGACCTCCGACACCGTCAAGCGACTCCACCTCGAACTCGGCGGGAAGGCTCCGGTCATCGTCTTCGATGACGCGGACGTCAACCTCGCCGCCGAGACGCTCCGGTTCGCGGGCTACTGGAACTCGGGCCAGGACTGCACGGCGGCGACCCGGGTGATCGCCGGGCCCGCCGTCTACGACGGGTTCGTGTCGGCGCTGGCCGACCAGGTCCGGACCATCAAGTGGGGCGACCCGCTCGAGGGCGACGACATCGAGATGGGCTCACTCATCGCCGGTGCCCAGGCCGACAAGGTCCAGGGCATGGTCGACCGCGCACGCGGCGGCGCCGAGATCGTGGTCGGTGGCGAGCGACCCGAGCGGGCTGGCGCCTATTACGCCCCGACCGTCATCGCCGGGCCGGACCAGAAGTCCGAGATCATCCAGGACGAGATCTTCGGGCCGGTCGTCACGGTCCAGCGGTTCAGCGACGAGGAGCAGGCGATCGCCTGGGCGAACGACACGCCCTACGGCCTCGCGTCGTCGGTCTTCACGAGCGACATCGGCAAGGCGATGCGGGTGGCCAAGGCGCTCGAGTTCGGGCACGTCTGGATCAACGAGCACTTCACGCTCGGGGCAGAGACGCCGCACGGCGGCGTCAAGCAGTCGGGCTGGGGCAAGGATGGCTCGAAGTACGCGCTCGAGGACTACACCTTCGTCAAGCACGTGATGATCAACTCGGGCACCTAACCGGGGACGCGGCCAGGGCAACGGCCTGGCAGCGCGCCCAGTCACCGTCGCCCGCGGACGGGCCGGCACCGTACCCTTGGCCGATGCCCGCACCCACCCGCAGCGAGGTCGCCGATGCCATCGGGGCGCTCGACCTCGAGGCCGTCTCTCGGGCGCGATGGTTCGGCGCCAAGGGTCGATCGATCACCGTGGCGACCCTGGAACATGCCGTTCCGCTCGACACCGCCGTGCCGCACGTCCTTGCCGTCGTGGACCTCACCCTCGACGACGGGACGCATCAGCGATATGCCCTCGCGCTGACCGGTCGACCGCTGCGCGAGGCAACCCCGGGTGAGGGTGCCTGGCGGTCGCTCGCCGCGGCCATCGGCGACGGACGGACGATCGCTGCGCTGCCTGACGAGCGGCGGCCGAACGCCCCACCGACCGCCGCTCTCGTCTGTCGGCCCGCCGCCGCGCTCGGGGCACTCGCCCCAGACGGCATCGCCGACACGGAACGGGATCCTGCGGTCGACCAGTCGAACACCTCGGTCGTCGTCGGTGAGCAACTGCTATTGAAGGCCTATCGCCGGCTCCAGCCCGGCCTGAATCCGGACCTGGAGATGACGGCCTTCCTCGCCGAGGAGGCCGGGTTCCCGGCGGTGCCGCGGTTGGCCGGGTTCGCCGAGCTCGTGACGCGTGAGGGCGCGACGACGGTCGCGATGCTCCAGGAATGGATCGCTGATGGCACCGACGCCTTCGAGTCGATCGCCGAGGCGCTCGTCGCCTGGCTATTGGCGCCGGGCGAGGTCAGCCTCGAGTTCGCCACCGAGGTCGCCGCCGATCTGGGCACGCTGACGGCCGGGCTGCATGCCGCGGTCGCCGACGCGCACGGCATCCCCGATATCGCCCCGCGCTCGGCGACCCGCGACGAGATCGGCCGTTGGGGCCGCGATGCCCACCGACACCTGGCGATCGCCATGGACGTGGCCCCGGCCCAGGCGGGCAGCCTGGTCCGCGACCTCGCGCCCCGGATCGCCGAGGCCATCAGCCCCATCGACGCGCTGCCGACGGCCCCGGAGGTGATCCGGGCGCACGGTGACCTCCACCTCGGCCAGGTCCTGATCGCGTCGGACGGGTTCAGGATCGTCGACTTCGAGGGCGAGCCGCTGCGGACCACCGACGAGCGGCGCGCCCATCGGCCGGCCATGCGCGACCTCGCGTCGATGCTGCGCTCGATCGACCATGTCGCGCGCAGCGCGCGCCGTCGTGCAGAAGCCCGACACGGGGGGTCGCTCGAGCGACCGAGTCTGGACCTCGACGCCTGGCACCGCCGCGCCCGTGAACGGTTCCTCGAGGCGTACCGGGCCGGGTTGCTCGAGCGTCGCGTGCCGGCCGACCTCGACCTGGACCTCCTCCGCGCCTTCGAGATCGACAAGGAGCTGTATGAGTTCGCCTATGCGGCGACCTACCTCCCGAGCTGGCTCTATGCGCCGACCGAGGGCATGCGCTGGTTGATCGAAGAGGCGCCATGACCGTCGATCGGGTCGCCCAGCTCGACGCGGACATCGCGGGAGGGCCCCGCGCCCTGGCCGACCTGTTGGATGCCTACCGCGCGTCGCCCGACCTGCTGAAGGGGATCGGCGACCGGCCGTCGCGCGTCGCCTTCGTCGGCCTGGGCAGCTCGCGCTATGCCGCCGAGAGCGTGGCCGCCATGCTGCGGTCGCACGGCGTGGCCGCGTGGACCGAGTACGCATCCAGTGCCGCACCGACCGAGCCCGGACCGGACCTCACGCTCGTGGCCGTCTCCGCGTCGGGCCGGACACGCGAGACGGTCGAAGCCGCTCGACGCCATCGCGGCCGGAGTCGGGTCGTCGCCGTGACCAACGATCACGGGTCCGCACTCGCCGAGGCCGCGGATCACGTCCTCCCGCTCACGGCCGGGCGCGAGCTCTCGGGCGTCGCGACCCGGACGTTCCGCGCGACCGTAGCGGTCCTTGCTCTCCTGGCGGGCCGGTGGCTGGACGGGGCACCGACCGTCGCCAGCCTCGGGATCACGGTGACCGACTTGGAAGCCGTGATGGAGGCGCGGGACAGCTGGCTCGAGGACGCGGTGGCGCTCCTCGACGGTGCTCCGGCCATCGACGTCCTGGGCGACGCGTCCGACGCCGCGCTCGTGCAGCAGGCCGCGCTGATGTTCCGCGAGGCACCGCGGCTGCCGGCCGAGGCGCACGACGCCGGCGACTGGCTGCACACGGCCGTGTACCTGGCGTTCCCGGGGCATCGGGCGATCCTGTACCGCGGAGCGGCCACGGACGAGGCAGTCGTGCGGACCATCGCCGACCGCGGCGGCGCGACGATCGTCGTCGGTGACGACCCGGTCCCAGGGGCCGCCCTCCACATCCCGATCCTGGGCCCGGGCGATGACCGCATCGGTCGGACGATCGTCGCCTCGGTGGTCGCCGAGTACCTGGCCGTCGAGCTGTGGCGCCGCACGGCGGCCGTCGAACTGACCGGTCGAACCTAGCCCACCAGGAGCGCTCGGACTTC
Source organism: Candidatus Limnocylindrales bacterium (assembly GCA_035688805.1). Classification (GTDB taxonomy): domain Bacteria; phylum Chloroflexota; class Limnocylindria; order Limnocylindrales; family CSP1-4; genus SPCO01. The sequence continues at coordinate 26,448 of DASSMQ010000019.1, read as the reverse complement.
GCCGAGTCGCTGCACCGTCTCGAGGTCGAATGGGTCCCGGAAGACGAATGCGACCTCGCCCACTCCGCTCGCCCGATATCGATCGATGAACGCGGCGACCGCTGCCGGCGACCCGCCGATATCGAGGCCGCGCTCCGTTCCGTCGGTCGCCACCTTGTCGATGAGGCCGTGTCGCCGGGCGATCGGCTGCCAGGCCGACTCGGCGGCCGCGGCGTCGTCGCGGATGACCCCGTGCAGGGTCACCGTCCGCTCGATGGTCGCGGGATCGCGGCCGATCTCGGCACATCGGTCGCGCAGCACGTCCGAGGTCTCCGCGATCCGGTCTGGCACGCCGTACCCGTTCCACAGGTCGGCGTAGCGAGCGGTCGTGCGCAACGTCTTCGTCCGACCCGACCCACCGATCAGGATCGGCAGTCGATCCTGGACCGGCCGTGGCTCGCACAACGCGTCGTCGAGCCGAAAGAACCGGCCCTCGTGGGTGACCCGCTCGCCGTCCAGCAACCGCCGGATCAGCATCGTCGCCTCGTCGAGTCGGTCCAGCCGTTCGCCGAAGCCCGACCCGAAGTCGATCCCGAATGCGTCGTGCTCGCGTTCGAACCATCCGCCACCCAGGCCGAGCACGGCCCGGCCCCCCGAGACGTGGTCGAGCGTCGTCGCCAGCTTCGCGATCAGTCCCGGGTTCCGGAACGTGGTCGACGAGACGAGGAGGCCGAGTCGGACGCGCGACGTGACCGAGGCGACTGCGGCAAGCGCGCTCCAGCCCTCGAGCTTCGGATCCCAGGACTCCGCCTCGTCCGAGAGCAGGTGGTCGTCAAGCCAGACGGAATCCCAGCCGGCACGCTCCGCCGCCAGGCACGCGTCCCGCAGGCCGGGCCAGCCGGTGCGTTGGATCCAGAAGGCGGCCCCGAACCGCAGCGCCGAGGCCGTCAACCGAGCGAGGTCAGGAACCGGAAGACCGGGACGGCCGTGGCATACGCCCTGGCGAGCCGATCGGGCAGATCCGCGGCGTACACCTCGTCGTCGGACAGATGGCGACCGAACACGATGTCCTTGTACCGCGCGAGGTCGGCCAGCGGGTGGTCGGGCGGGAAGCCGGGCGGCACACGCTTGAGTGACTCGTGACTCTCGACCGGGCCGAACTCGGCCAGGAAGGCCGGGTCCTCGAGGGCCGCGCGCACGCGCGCCTCGTCATCGAGCAGCAGTCTGCGGAAGGCCGCAAGCCGCTCTGTCGAGGCCATCCACAGGCCACCGCCCGCGTAGTGCTGGCCCGGCTGGAGGTGGAAGTACGCGCCATTGCCGTGCTCGCTGTGCGACATCGGTGCGTCCCGGTCAACGCGTTCGACCCACGGGAACGACGCCCCGACATGGGTCTTGTACGGCGACTTGTCCTTGGCGAACCTGGTGTCGCGATAGATCCGGAAGATCGAGCGCTTCGGGTCGGCCTGGAGCGGGAGGTTGTGGCGAGCGAACGCGTCGGCCAGCGCCGCGACGAACGCCTCCATCGGCTCCTTGATCAGCGCCTCGTACTCTGCCTTTCGGGGCTGGAACCAGGACCGGTCGTTGTTCTGGGCAAGCTCGACCAGGAAGTCGATGGCTTCGGGCCGAAAGCCGCGGAATCGCTGCACGTCGACGACCATGGAGCCCTCCCGGTGGATGGACGTCCATCCTACTCGTCGGTGCATACCGGCCGATCAACGAGGACTGCACCGCGGCTATCCTGCGGACGTGGCGCGCCACCTACGAGTCCCGGTTGCCGCGCGCCAGGCGATCCTCGCCTGGTACGCCGAGCACGGGCGAGACCTGGCCTTTCGCCACACGAACGACCCTTGGGCGGTCCTCGTCTCGGAGGCGATGGCGCAGCAGACGCAGGCGCTCCGGGCCGCGGCGCACTGGGCCCGATTCGTCGACCAGTACCCGACGGCGAGCGACCTCGCGGCGGCGACTCCGGCCGATGTCCTGCGCGCCTGGCAGGGCCTCGGCTACGACCGACGTGCCGTGGCCCTGTGGCGAGCCGCCGGTGTCATCGCCCGCGATCACGGCGGCCGTGTCCCAGATCGCATCGAGCAGCTGGAGGCACTCCCCGGGGTCGGGCCGTACACGGCCCGCGCGGTCGCTGCGATCGCCTTCGGGCGCGCGGTCGGGGCGGTCGACGTGAACGTTCGTCGCGTCCTCGGTCGGATCCTCGGCCTGGCCGATGGACCGGGGCTCACCAAGCGGGTCCAGACGATCGCCGACGCCACTGTGCCCCCGGATCGGCCCGCCGACTGGACCCATGCGCTGATGGACATCGGCGCGACCGTCTGCCGACCGCGCGACCCGCGCTGTGCTGCCTGTCCGGCGCGGCCGTGGTGTCGGTTCGCTGCGACACCGCGGGCCACGGCAGCGACGAACGCCCGACCAGCGACGAAGCGCCGGCCGGCGGCCCCATTCCCGACCACGACCCGCTGGCTCCGGGGCCGCATCCTCGATCGGCTCCGCGCCAGCCCGGGAAGCGCCTGGACCGCCCTCGATGGCCCGATCGGCGACCACGACCTCGGCCGCGTCCATGCGGCCGCCCGGGCGCTCGCCACAGATGGGCTCATCGACCTCGAGGATGTGCCGGGCGACGCCGGGATGCGTGCGAGGCTGGTCGGCTACGCTTGAGGGGCCATGCCCGCGTTGCCCCTCGCCCAGCCCCCGACGAGCCCCCTCCCCGCCGACGACCCGACCCTGTTCGAGATCGACTTGCGCGGCCTCCGGGGGCGCTGGGCGGACCGGGCGGCGCTCCCGGCGATCGGTGCCGAGGCGATGCGCGGCGCCGACCGACGAGCGCAGGCGCTGGGCGTGCCCGAGGAGCGGCTCATGGAACACGCCGGAACGGCCGTCGCGGCGGCGGTGAAGGCGCTGGCCGTCGACACGGGGCGGTGGGGGACCGGACCGATCGTCATCCTCTGCGGGCCTGGCAACAACGGCGGTGACGGCTACGTCGCGGCGCGTCGACTCGCGCTCCACGGTGCTCGGGTGGTCGTCGCGGTCGTCGCCGCCCATACCCGGCCGGTCGGTCCGACCGCGGCCCGAAACTGGGATCGCATCGCTCGGGATCGTGGCATCGCCAAGGTCCATGCCCCGGTCGCCCGCGACGTGGCGGTGTTCGGGCAGGGGATCGAGAAGTCGGCTGCGGTCGTGATCGACGCGCTGCTGGGCACCGGGGTGCGCGGTGCCCTGCGTGACCCGATCCGCTCGGCCGTCGAGCTCATCGAGCGGGCGCGCGCTGCCGGCATCCCGGTGGTCGCGGTCGACACGCCGACCGCGGTCGACCTCTCGAGCGGCGAACCATCTGATCCGGCCGTGCGGGCCGATCTGACGGTCACGTTCCATCGACCCAAGACGGGTCTCGCCACGCGCCGGGGGGCCGCCCATGCCGGGAAGGTGCTGGTCGCGCCGATCGGCATCCCGCCGGAGGCCGATCGTGGTTGAGGCACATCCTCAGCCGGGCTGGCGACAGGTGGGCCTCGTGGCGATCGCGGTCGTCGCGGTGGTCCTCGGCGCGGCGGTGCTGACCAGCCTGCTGCCGACCCCGATCCAGGAAGCGATCTTCCATGGCCCGGTGCTGATCGGCGTGCTCATCATCGGAACGGCGTGGATGCTGTGGCGGGTCGCCCACGGCCGACCGGCCGACCAGGATCGATGACGGCCGTCGCCCCGCGCCCGACCGGGCGCACGCGCGGCCGCCGCACGACCGCGTCCCTCACGACTGGAGCTGAGGCGGTCCCCGAAGCCCTGCGTCGGCGGGCACGCGACATCGGTCGCCTGGCCGACACGACCTGGGACGTGCTCATCGTCGGCGGAGGCATCGTGGGCATGGGCGCCTTGCTCGATGCGGTCTCGCGCGGCCTGCGTGCGGCGGTCATCGAGCAGGACGATGTCGCGGCGGGCACCTCGTCGCGGTCATCGCGGCTGATCCACGGCGGGGTGCGCTACCTCGAGCAGCTCCACCTTCCGCTGGTCCGCGAGGCCCTCGCCGAGCGGCGTCGACTGCTTCGCAACGCCCCGCACCTGGTCACCCTGCAGCCGCTGCTCTTCCCGATCTTCGGCCTGCCGTTCATCCACAAGCCGTTCTACGACGCCGGGTTGACGCTGTACGACATCCTCGGTGCGCGCCACGACGGCGGCTGGCATCGGCGCCTGTCGACGGCCGAGACGCTCGACATCGCGCCCGACCTGCGCAAGCGCGACCTGCGTGGCGGCCTGCTCTACCACGACGGCATGGAGGACGACGCCCGCCTGACCCTCGGCGTGGCCCGGACGGCGCTCGCCAGCGACCTCGAGCCGGTCGCCGTCACCCGGGTCAAGGCGCTCGGGCTGGGCGATGACGTCGACGAGAGTCCGTCGGTCCGGGCGCGAGTGCTTCGCGCTCAGGACCTCATGTCCGGCTCGGCGTTCGATATCCGGGCGCGTTCGGTCGTGGACGCGACCGGTGTCTGGGCGGCCGACCGGGAGCATCCGTTCGCGAGCGCGGCCTTGCGCATCCTGCCGAGCCGTGGCGCCCACCTGGTCGTCCCCCGGTCCCGAGTGCCCGCCAGCACGGGGCTGGCGCTTCGGGTCCCGGGCAAGGTCGTCTTCTTCGTCCCGTGGCCGGATTTCTGGCTGATCGGCACGACCGACGCGCCCTACAACGGCCGGACGGTCCGGCCCGGAGCGGGCGGTTGGGAGGTCGACCAGCTGCTGGCGACGACGAACCACTTCTTCGACATCGATCTGCGACGGGACGACGTGGTCGGCACCTATGCCGGGCTGCGGCCGCTGATCGCTCCCTCTGGTGGGTCGACGGTGAAGGCGTCGCGCGAGCATCGCGTGACCGTCGACGGCAACCGGGTGGTCCGGATCGGCGGCGGCAAGTACACGACCTACAGGGTCATGGCCAAGGACGTGATCGACGGCGCGCTCGGCGCGACCGAGGCTCGACGACGACCGAGCGACACGGAGGATCGGCGGATCATCGGTGCGGCCGACCGGCCTGCCCTCGACCAGATCGCGGCGGAGCTGGCCGCCCGGCCCGAGATCGCCGCCGCCCATCCCGAAGCGGCCCGCCGGCTCGTGGCCCGGCACGGCACCGAGGCGACGGCCGTGGCTGCGCTCGGCGGGGAGCTCGACCTCCTGCGGCCGCTCGTGGCGGGCCGCCCGTTCCTCGAGGCGGAGGTCGCCTGGGGCGTGCGCCACGAGCTCGCCCTGACCGTGGACGACATCCTGTCCCGGCGCCTGCGCCTGTCCCCGGAGCTGGGGGACGGCAGCGTGGCCGCCGCCGCGGCACTCCGCGTGGCGGAGATCATGGGTCATGAGCTCGCCTGGAGTGATGATCGCCGCCGCCAGGAGGCTGCGACCTACCTCGAGGGCGCGGCGCTCGAATACGCGGTGCCGCCGCCCGCCTGAGAGCCAGACCGGGCGGGCCGCTGGCGTGCGCGCCTCGCCGGATCCGTGCACGGCTGCCGTTCGGGCGGGAGCGAAAGTTCGGGCTGTACAATGGGAGGGCTTGCGCGTACCATCCCGCAGGCAAACGCCACGGAAGCGTCCGTGGCCAGAACGTAGCTCGACGCAACTCGGACTCCTCTCACGGCTGACGCGAGAAACCCGATGGGATCGCGCCGGCTACCGAGAGGAGTTTCGTTTTCGTGTATAGCGACAAGAACCTGACCTGCGCGGACTGTGGACAGGAATTCGTGTTCACCGCCTCCGAGCAGGACTTCTACGCGCAGCGTGGCTTCACCGAGCCGCGCCGCTGTGCCTCGTGCCGCGCCAGCCGCAAGGCTGCCCGCAACGCCGAGGGCGGTGGCAGCTCGTACGGCAGCTACGGCGCCGGTGGTGGCTATTCCGCCGGCGGCAGCTCGTATGGTGGTGGCGGCGGTGGCGGTGGATACCGTGATCGCGGTCCGCGCGAGATGTTCGCGGCCACCTGCTCCAACTGTGGCCGCGAGGCCCAGGTTCCCTTCCGACCGACGAGCGGCAAGCCCGTCTACTGCAGCGACTGCTTCCGGAGCATGCGCGGCGCCTAGCCCCATCCTCTCGGCGCGGGCCGACCAACGGCCCGCCGAACCAGCGTGATCCCCGACCCGGGCCGTCAGCCGACCCGGGTCGATCGATTCCGGGCCTATCCGCCGCTGGAGCGCTTGCCCGCGAGCAGCCCCAGGTCGAACTTGCGCTCCGTGCCGTGCAGCAATCGATCGATGTTGTCGGCGTGCGCCAGCCAGATGAAGGCCGCCCCGACGGCCGCATAGATGACGTACGGCAACGGCGTCGCGGGCACGACCAGCAGCATCAGCAACATGGCCGGGAACATCGCCGCCGAACCCAGCAGCGAGCCCAGGGACACGTAGCGCGTCAGCAGGATCGCAACGAAGAAGACGGGAGCCGCGAGCAGCACGGCCGCGGGCTGGATGACGAGCATCGTGCCGACACCCGTCCCCACGCCCCGGCCGCTGCGGAACCCGGCGAAGATGCTCCAGATCGCGCCGGCCACGGCGGCCCCGCCGCATAGCACCTCGACGAGCGGATCCCCGGTCACGACCCGCGCGGCCAGCACCGGTACGGCGCCCTTGGCCAGGTCGCCCAAGACGACGACCGCGGCCCACTTCCGGCCGAGCGCTCGAAGGGCATTCGTGCCACCGGTGCGACCGGACCCCACCGCGCGCAGGTCGGGGCCACCGACCCGTTGAGCGACGATGGAGCCGACCGGGATGGAGCCCGCCAGGTAGGCGACGAGCATCAGGCCGACCGCGCGCAGGATCGTCGGATCCACGTCTGGAACGATAGCACCGGGCCGGGCCGGCACTCGGTTGCGCCCCGCGCGACGGCGCGCGTACCATCGAACACGATGACCCACCCGCCCACGCCGTCCGTCGACGCCCGGTCGATGGCCGCGGCGTCGCGGCTTTCCGAGGCGCCCTGATCCATGGCCGTCGGATCGTCGAACGACTTCGACCTCATCGTGCTCGGCGCCGGTACCGGCGGCTATACCGCCGCCTTCCGGGCGGCACAGCTCGGGCTCAAGGTCGCCCTCGTCGATGAGGACAAGATCGGCGGGACGTGCCTCCATCGCGGCTGCATCCCGACGAAGGCCCTGCTCGAATCGGCTGCGTTCGCTGACCGGGTGCGCCACGCCAAGGACTACGGCATCACCATCCCGGGCGAGCCCGGCATCGACTACGCGACGTTCGCCTCCCGGAGGGACGCCGTCGTCAAGCGGATGTGGACGGGGCTCAAGTCGCTGATCACCAAGAACAAGGTGACCTGGGTCGATGGTCGCGGGCGACTGGAAGGCCCCACGAAGGTGCGGGTCAGCCAGCCCGGAGAGGACGGGACCCCGGGCAAGGGCGGCGAGCGGGTCCTCCAGGCGACCGACGTGATCCTGGCCACCGGATCGCGGGTCAAGTCGCTGCCCGGCCTGGAGCCGGACGGGACCAAGATCGTCACGAGCGACGACGTCCTGAAGATGTCGACCCTGCCCAAGGACATCGTCATCGTCGGCGCGGGAGCCGTCGGCGTCGAGTTCGCGAGCATGTTCCACGACGTCGGCGTCAAGGTCACGCTGCTCGAATACCTGCCCCAGATCGTGCCGCTCGAGGACCTCGAGGTCAGCAAGCTCGTCCAGCGGAGCTTCGAGCGGCGCGGCCTGACGGTGATGACCGACGCCCGCTTCGACGCGAAGGCCGTCACGAAGGACAAGGACGGCATCTGCCTGATGGTCGGCCCCGAGGGCAAGGACCCGACCGAGCTGCGCGCGGAGATGATGCTCGTCGCGACGGGCCGCGCGGCCAACATCGAGGATATCGGGCTCGAAACGACCAAGGTCGAGACCGACCGGGGCGTCATCAAGGTCAATGGCCGGATGCGGACGAAGGAACCCCACGTCTACGCGATCGGCGATATCGTCGGTGGCCTGTGGCTCGCGCACACGGCGGCCCACGAGGGCCTCACGGCCGCGCACACCATCGCCGGCGATGCGGACGTGCACGACATGGACTACGCCAAGCAGCCGCGCGCCACCTACTGCCGACCGGAGATCGCCTCGATCGGACTGACCGAGGAGCAGGTCAAGGCCGCGGGCACCCCGTACAAGGTCGGCAAGGTCCCGTTCCAGGCCATCGCCAAGGCCGTCATCGGCGGGGAGTACGAGGGCTTCGCCAAGGTCATCACGGACACCGGGACGCAGGACACCCTGGGCGTGCACATCGTCGGTCCGCACGCGACAGACCTCGTCGCCGAGGCCTCGCTTGCCTTCGAACTTGACGCGACGGCGTGGGAGATCGGCCGGGCGACGCATCCCCATCCGACGCTGTCCGAGGTCATCGGCGAGGCGGCGATGGCGGTCGACGGTCAGTCGATCAACTTCTGAATCGAACGACGATGGCGGTGACGAAGGGAAGCGACACCGGACTCGCCGCGGCGGTCGGGCTGACGGACGCCGACGTCGTCGAGATGTACCACTACGTCGCCCTCGCCCGCGCCCTCGACGAGCGGATGTGGATCCTGAACCGGGCCGGGCGGATCCCGTTCGTGATCTCCGGCCAGGGCCACGAAGGCGCGCAGGTGGGAATCACCTGGGCACTGGAGCGCGGCCATGACTGGATCGCCCCGTTCTACCGCTCGATCGCGACGTGCCTGACCTTCGGGATGAGCCCGCGCGACATCCTCACGGCCCAGTACGCGACCGCCAGTGACCCATCCTCCGGCGGTCGCCAGATGCCGGGCCACTACGGCTCGCACGAGCACAACCTGGTGTCGGTCTCCTCGCCGGTCGCCACCCAGCTCCTGCACGCGGTCGGGATCGCGCTGGCGGCCAAGGTCCGCAAGACCGGCCAGGTGGCCCTGACCACGATGGGCGAGGGGAGCAGCAACCAGGGCGACGTCCACGAGGGCCTCAACTTCGCGGCCATCCACAAGCTGCCGTTCATCTTCGTGGTCGAGAACAACGGCTACGCCATCAGCGTGCCACTCGCTCGCCAGGTGGCGGGCTCGAGCGTGGCGCACCGCGCGGCGGGCTACGGCATCCCCGGCATCGAGGTCGATGGCAACGACGTGCTGGCCTGCTACGTCGCGGCCCGTGACGCGGTCGCTCGGGCACGCGCCGGGGACGGGCCGACCCTCATCGAGGCCAAGGTCCACCGCCTGACCGCGCACTCGTCGGACGACCAGCAGACGAAGTACCGCTCCGAAGAGGAGCTGGCCGAGGAACGCACGCGCGATCCGGTGCCCGTGTTCCGGGCCCAGTTGCGCGACGCCGGCATCCTCGACGACGCCATCGAGGAGCGTCTGGCCGCGGAGATCAAGGCCGCGGTCGACGAGGCGACCGAGTACGCCGAATCGCAACCCGACCCGGATCCTGCGACGGCGACCCGGTACGTCTACGCCGAGGACCTCGACTGATGCCGCCGCGCACCTTCATCGATGCCATCCGCGAGACGCTCGCCGAGGAGATGCGCCGCGACGAGTCGATCATCGTGCTGGGTGAGGATGTCGGCAAGAAGGGCGGCGTGTTCCTGGCCACCGACGGGCTCTGGGCGGAGTTCGGCGACGAGCGGGTCATCGACACACCCTTGACCGAGTCGATGATCGTGGGTACCTCCATCGGTGCGGCGGTCAACGGCCTCCGCCCGGTCGCCGAGATCCAGTTCGCCGACTTCATCTTCCCGGCGTTCAACCAGATCGTGTCCGAGGCGGCCCGGATGCGCTACCGCTCGAACAACGGGTACAGCGTGCCGATGGTCATCCGCGCCCCGTACGGCGGCGGCGTCCATGGGGCGCTCTATCACTCGCAATCGGTCGAGGCGTTCTTCACCCACGTGCCGGGCCTCAAGGTCGTCGTGCCATCGACCCCGTATGACGCCCGCGGGCTCCTCCGCTCGTCGATCCGCGACGATGACCCGGTCCTGTTCTTCGAGCACAAGAAGATGTATCGCTCCGTCCGGGGCGACGTGCCGGACACCGACTACACGGTGCCGATCGGCACGGCCGCGGTCACCCATCCCGGCACGCAGATCTCGGTGTTCGCCTATGGGCTGATGGCTCACTACGCCCTCGAAGCCGCCGATCGGGTGGCCGAAGAGGGCATCAGCGTCGAAGTGGTCGACCTACGGACCCTCCGGCCGCTCGACTCGGAGACCGTCCTCGAATCGGTGCGCAAGACCGGCAAGTGCCTGATCGTCTATGAGGACAACCGGTTCGGCGGCTACGGCGCCGAGGTCGCGGCGCTCGTGGCCGAGGAGGCTTTCGATTACCTGGACGGTCCGGTCACCCGGATCGCGGGACCGGATGTGCCCGGCGTGCCGTACAACCACGTCCTCGAGGACTGGTTCATGGTGTCGCCCGAGAAGATCGCGGATGCGATCCGCAAGCTCGCCGCGTACTGACCGACCGGCGGTGGCCGATCTCGAAGCCGTCCACGCTCGATTGCGCCAGCTGCTGCGACCGTATGGGTCCGAACTGTCCCTCTCGGCCGACGGGCCGGCCGGGCTGACCCTCGAGGTGCCGGGACTCGAGGGCAAGCCGTGGGGCTACGTCGCGGGGACGCGACTCGGCAAACGCTACGTGAGCGTCTACCTCATGCCGGTCTACGCCTCGTCAGACCTTGCCGCGTCGATCTCGCCCGCGTTGCGCCGCCGGATGCAGGGCAAGTCCTGCTTCAACTTCTCGGCGATCGACGAACGACTGTTCGCCGAGCTGGCCGACCTCATGTCACGACGCATCCCGGGGTTTCGGGCCGTGGCCGAGCGGGCCGCGGCCGAGCGGACTCAGAAGTCCCGGTAGCGCCAGGCGCCCTGGTCGGGTTCTGGATCGGCTCGAACGATCCGAAGGAGCAGCGCCTCGCCGATCAGGATGCCGAGGACGCCAAGGCCGACGACCGCGAACTCCAACGTCCGATCGGCGTTCATGGGGCTGAAGGACCCAGGCTCAGCCAGGACGGCCAGGACCGCGAGCGGCAATGCCCCGAGTGCCAGGCTCGTGAGCGCGCTACCTGCGAACTTTGTCATTCGAGGAGTGTACGCATCGCCTCAACGTGATCGTCGCTCATCAGCCTGTCGCTTCGGGAAGGACCGGTGGCCCGAGGCCCTCTTCCCGAGCCATCCGCACGATGAGCTCGACGGCCTCGTCGAGGCTGAGCCGACGGCCACGCGCCTTGGCGGCCTCGAAGGTCGCCGGATCGAGCGTTTCGGCGATCTGTTCCGAGCCGCGCCGCCCCGTGATCAACCGCGCGATCCCTGCGGGTGGCATCACGCCGTATGTCGCTGTGGCGGTCTCCATCGTGCCGAGAAGCACGGCCCCGATCTCGACTTGGCCCAGTTCGAAGGCCGCGATCGCCCCGATCTCGAGCGAGATCGTGACCGACGCGAGATCGCCCAGCGCATGGCTGACCGCGAGCGATCGGACGAAGTTGTCGACCGCGGCGCGGCCATCGCCCCTGGCGAATGCACACCACGCGAGGCTGCCGAGGGCGAGCGCCTCGTACCACGGATCGCCGGTCGCGCGAAACGTGACCAGGCCGTCGCGGAAGGTGCGTTCAGCCTCCTCGATGTCGCCCGCCTGCATCAGGGCGGTGCCTCGCGTCCATGCCGTCCGGGCATAGCCCCGCTCGTCACCGATCTCGCGGAAGAGTCGCTCCGCTGCTTCGAGCATCTGGCGCGCGCCGGCGAGGTCGTCGACGACGAACTGGCCGTAGATCCCGTTGAAGGCCGCATCCGCCTCGGCGACCTGGTCGCCGAGCGTCCTCGCCAGCTCGAGTTGCTCGGCGTACCAGCTCGACGCCGTCTCGGACTGGCCGGCCCAATAGGTCAGCCCGCCGATCGCGGCGACGGCGGCGAGCCGCGCGGCGGTCGGCAGCTCGGCGCCCGACATCGCCAGCGCTTCGGTCGCAAGTGCCGATCCTTCGGACACGTGGCCGTCGAACTGCCAGTAGCGCCACAGCGCAGCGACAAGGCGCAGCGCGATCTCGACCTCGCCATGATCGATCGACCAGCGGATAGCCGATCGGAAGTTGGCGTGATCGAGGCGGAGCCGCTGCAGCACACCGCGCATCAGGGCCCCCGGGAGCTCCTTCGACGACTCCTCGGCCACGGCCAGGAAGGCCTCGGCGTGGCGGCGCCGAGCTTCGTCCTCGCGCCCCTGGGCGCGCAGCTCGCGCAGGGCGAACGTCTCGATCGTCTTGAGCAGGTGGAATCGGAGCTCGAACGCTCCGTCCGCTTCGCGCGCGACCAGACTCTGGTCGACCAGGTGGACGATCGGCTCGAGCACGTCGCCGCCGTCGTGCACGGCCTCGACCTGTCGGAGGTCGAAACCGCCGTCGAACACCGACAGGTCGCACAGCAAGCGCTGGCGGTCCGGGCCGAGCAGCGTGTAGCTCCAGCCGATCGCATCGTCGAGCGTGCGCTGCCGATCGGGCACCCCCCGCTGATCGGGTCCCGGCAGTGGCAGACGGGCCTGGAGCCGATCGCGGATCGCCGTCACCGGTAGCAGCGACACGCGGGCGGCCGCGAGCTCGATGCCGAGCGGCAGACCGTCGAGCAGGCGGCAGATCTCCTGGACCGGGCCCGCGTCCGTGCCGAGGGCGAAGCTCGGTCGCACGTTCCGGGCGCGCTCGATGAACAGGGCGATCGACGGGTCCTCGGCCGTCGCCACGGCCAGCGGATCGACCGGGAAATCCTGCTCGCCGGCGACCCGCAACGGAGCGCGGCTGGCGACGATGATCCGTGAGCCGGGCGAGGCGCGGAGCAGCATCAGCACCTCGGTCGCTGCCCCCAGGAGGTGCTCGAAGTTGTCGAGGATCAGCAGCATCGACCGTTCCTGCAGGTAGGGCATGAGCGCGTCGACCGCCGTCCGTTCCGGCCCGTCAAACAGGCCGAGGGTGCGTGCTACGACGCTTCGGACCAGCGACTCGTCGTGGATATCGTCGAGTTCGACCAGCCAGACACCGTCCCGGTAGTCCGTCGCGTGAGCGCGCGCGAGCTCGATGGCCAGGCTGGTCTTGCCGATGCCGCCGGGCCCCGTAAGGGTGATCAGGCGATGGGACGTGAGGAGCGAGCCGAGGGCCTCCAGCTCGTGGTCGCGCCCGATGAACGAGGTCAGCCGTTCGGGCAGGTTGCCCACGGTCGATCCGATGGTCCGCAGCGGCGGGAACGTCGTCTGCAGCCCGACCGCGTCCACCTGGTGGATCGGCTCGGGTCGGGGCAGGTCGCGCAGGGCATGGCGTCCGAGATCCCGCAGCGTCAGCCCCTCGGGGAGCCCATCCTCGACGAGCGCCCGGGTGGTCTCCGATACGACGATCTGACCGCCGTGCCCGCTCGCGGCGATGCGGGCCGCGCGGTTGACCTCGAAGCCGCCGTAATCGTCGCCGGCAAGGTACGCCTCACCGGAGTGGAGGCCGATCCTGACCCGGACCACGGCTCCATGCGGCCAGGAGTGGCTCTCGATCGCCCGTTGCGCGGCGACCGCCGCGGTCACCCCGGCCCGCGCCTCGGGGAAGACCGCGAAGATGGCGTCACCTTCCGTCCTCACCACGGTGCCGCCGTGCTCGTCGATCGCCCGCCGGACGAGCCCCATGTGCGTGCCGTTCACCGCGTCCCAGGCCGGTCCGAGCGCCCGGACCAGGCGCATCGAGCCCTCGACGTCGGTGCGCATGAACGTGACGGTGCCGGTCGGCAGATCGCGTGGCGCTTGGGTCGTCTCGATCACATCATCCGCCTACTGATGGGTGATGCGCTCGGCGAGCGTGGCGAGCATCGCCATGGCCGCGTCGGGGCGTTCGCGGAGGATGGCTTTGAGCCCCTCGCCGCCGAGCACGAGGCCGCGCGCTCCGCCGTCTTCGGCTACCACCGTCGCCGCGCGCGGGCGATCGCGCAGCACGGCCAGCTCCCCGATATGGTCGCCGGCGGTGTAGGTCCGGATGAAGCGCTCGGATCCGTCCGCGTCGCGATGGACGACCCGGACCGTGCCTTCGGTCAGGATGACCAATTCGTCGCCGACGTCGCCTTCGGTCATGAGCGCGTCCCCAGCGTCATACTCGCGCTCGCCGGTGACGAGCGCGATCCGCTGGAGGTCTTCGGGATCGAGGCCGGCGAAGAGGGGCACCCGGCGCAGCAGCAGCATGGTGTCGAGCTCGCTTCGGGCGGCATCCTGTCCGGGCATGGTCTCCTCCGCCGTGGGCGGCGTCCGATCGACCTCGAGGATGCGGCGACTCAGCCTCCGCAGCCATGGATCGTCATCTTGCGACAGCCGGGCGAGCGCCGTCGACGGGTCGCCGCGCCCATCCGCGGTCGAAGCCTCGAGACAGGCCGTCAGCGCGCGGCCGAGCCGGCGGTCGCCGAGCGAGTCGAGCGCCTCGATCGCCTGCGCCCGGGCGTCTGGATCGTCCGATCGCAGGGAGCGCCGCAGTAGGCCTCCTGCGGCTGGTGCCCCGACCGTGACCAGCGCGGCGATCGCCTGGTCCTCCGCACGACGGATGCGCCGATCGACGACCTGAGCCAGGAACGCCTGCAACGGTGGAGCCGCCAGCGACCCGTCGAGGGTCGCGCGGCTGACGTGCAGGGCCTCCGCCCGCTCGATCCGGTCCCGTGCCCGATCGAGGAGCCCGTCGCGGGCCGTGGCCGCGTGTCCCGCGAGCGCCGTGAGTGCCGCCTCCTGGGCCCGCGGGGCCCCGCTCCGGAGGACGTCCAGCAGCGCGTCCTCGGCGCCGTCGCGGGCCGAAAGCACGCGGGCCGCGGCGTTGCGGACCTGGCCGTCTTCGTCGTCGAGCGCAGAGATGAGGTCGCCGATCGCGGTCACCTCAGCGCCATCGGGATGCGCCGCCGCCGCCAGTAGGCAGGCGGCACGGACCGGCGCGGACTCGGCCATCGCGAGTGGCCGCAGGGATTCGGTACTGACCCGGTCGGGAACGGCGCGCGCTGCGGCCAGCCCAGCCAGCCTCGATGCGTCATCGCTCGCCGAGAGGAGGTCGGCGATCAGCTGGCTGGCGCGGTCATCGGCGCCCGTCCGCGCGAGCGCGACAGCCACGGCGCCGCGGACGCCTGGCGAGGGATCGTCGACGAGGTCATCGAGTCGGGTCCGTTCCTCGGGACGGAGTGCCGGGACCCGGCCGAGGAGGTCGACAGCCATCTGGCGCGTGCCGGGATCCGATGCCCCGAGCGCCGCCACGACGGCGTCCCGGAAGTCTGGTCGCTCGAGCGCGGCCGGCAGACCCGGCCCACCCTCGAGCACCTGCTCGGCCAGGCCGGATCGGAGGGCGTCCAGCAGGCTGGCGGCGTACCGCCGTCGGATCCCGAGGACGACGACGGTCCCTGCGGCCGCCGTCACGAGGCCGAGCCAGAAGACGGGCTCGAGGCCCGACAGGCTCGCCACGGCCAGCAGCAGGACGCCGGACAGGACCGTCCCGACCTGGCCCGGGACGCCATCGTTGAACGCCAGGACCTGCGCTCGCCGATCGGCCGGCACCACGTTGTAGAAGGCACTCCAGGCCGCGTTGGACAGGCCCCGCTGGGTGACTTGCTGCGAGAAGCGGAAGGCGGCGGCGGTCGTGAACGAGAACCGCAGCAGCCAGCCACCGAACCCGAGCAGGTAGACGACGGGCAGGGCGAGCGCGCCCGCCGACACCCCGAATCGGGCGTAGATACGGTTGGCGAATGCGAGCGACACGATGAAGGACGTGGCCGTGACCGCGGTCGATAGCAGACCGAGGGTGGTCGCCAGCTGCGCCTCCGGTACGTCGCGAGCAGCGGCGATGTAGAAGGGGTAGGACACGGAGAACATCAGTACCGACAGCAGCACGTAGACGATGGCCACAAGCCGCATCAGCGGAGATCGCCGCACGGTATCGAAGCCGACGCGAAGGTCGTCGACGACCGACTGGTGGCCCAGTGTCCGGGTTGCCCGCGCCCGCGTGCGAGGCAGGCGGACGAGCATCGCACCGGCGACCAGCAAGAGCACGGCCTGGATCGCGAACAGGTTGGGCACGCCCGCGAGACCGGCGACCGGACCGGCTGACAGCGTGCCCGTGAAGCTGCCGACGATCGCCGCGCCCGTGAGGAGCGGGAAGACCCGCTTCGCCTGGCGAGCGTCGAAGGTGGAGCCCGCCACGGTCCAGGCGATGGTCCGGTCGATGGCGCTCGCGGTGAGCACCGTCAACCACATCCCCGGGACCACGACATCGAGGCCGGCAGCCAGGGCGAGACGCTGGAGGACCAGCAACCCGGCGATCCCCACGACGATCGTCAGGAACAGCCGGTGGCGCGGAACCCGCGCCAGGGTCACGGCGTAACCGAGCGACACCAGGAGGCCGACGACGCCGAGCGCGATGAACAGGTACGGCAAGGTACCGGACAGGGCAGTCGAGCCCAAGTGGCTGACGAGCTGGGTCTCGGCCCCGACCTCACCCAGCCCAGCGGCCGCCTCGAGGACCGCGAACAGTGCCGCGACGCGCAGCACGAGGGCACCCTCGCCCGGCCGGATGCCGAGGGCGCGCAGGAGCCGGGCGGTGACGGCTGCGTCCATGTCTCGCGCATGATGCGGCGCCGGGGCCTCGGCCGTGGCGGCGTGCGCCGGTGGTCCGACTCGACCGATATCGCCCGATGGGCGACACTATCGCGAACGCGGGACCAGATCTGCGAAGGAGCAGCGAACGTGGCGAAGGTGACGATGCCGCAGCTCGGCGAGAGCGTCGCCGAGGGGACGATCGGCAAGTGGCTGAAGCAGCCGGGCGACCATGTCGCGAAATACGAGCCCTTGCTCGAGGTCATCACCGACAAGGTGAATGCCGAGGTGCCGTCGCCGTTCGAGGGCACGCTCAAGGAGATCCTCGCCGAAGAGGGCGCCACGGTCCCGAACAACGCCGAGATCGCCGTCATCGACACCGCCGACGACGGCGCGGCCGCCGCGATGACATCGGCCGCACCGCCCTCGACCGCCTCGCCGTCGTCCGCTGATCCCGCCCCGGCCGAATCCGCCCCGGCCGAGTCCGCCCCGGCGGAGCCTGCGCCGTCGGCCTCCGCTGGAAGCGCCCCGGCCGAGTCCGCGATCGCCCGCGGCCCCGCGGGGTCGGACGAGACACCGGACGCCGCTGCCACCCGCGCGCCGGGCATGGTCACCGCCCCGGCGCCGCTCGCCCACGCAGCCGCCGCCGCACCCGCCTATGGCGATCCCGACGCCAGGATGACGCCTGCGGTCCGCCGGCTCCTGCGCGAGCACGGCCTGAGCGCGGAGCAGATCGTCGGCACCGGCGGTGGTGGGCGGATCACCCGCGACGACGTCCTCGCCGTCGTGGAGGCGATCCGCACCGGCGGGGCCGCCCCGGTCCCGGTCATGGGCCAGAACGGCAGTTCAGCGTCCGCCGCGGGCACGCCGTCCCCATCGCCGGCCGTGCCGTCGGCTGCGGCTCCCGCGTCCCCTGCCATGCCCTCGGCACGGGTCCCGGTCGGCAGCCCCGTCGCCTTCCCCGATGGCGCCGACGAGGTCCTCGTCCCGACGACCCAGATGCGCAAGGGCATCGCCGTCCAGATGACTCGAGCGCTCCAGGCGCCGCACGCCTACGTCCAGATGGAGGTGGATGCGGCACGACTCGTCGCGACGCGCGAACGGGCCAAGAAGGCCTACCAGGCGAAGGAAGGGATCTCCCTGAGCTACGTGCCCTTCGTCGTGAAGGCCGCGGCCGAGGCGCTCAAGCGCAACCCGACCTTCAACGCCCACTGGACCGAGGAAGGGCTGCTCGCCAAGCGCCGCATCAACATCGGCGTGGCGGTCGCCGTCGAGGATGGTCTGCTCGTCCCGGTCATCCGCGACGCCGACACGCTGTCGATCCATGGGCTGAACGTCGCCATCACCGACGTCGCCAACCGCGCCCGGCTCAACAAGTTCCGGATCGACGACTTCGGTGGCGGCACCTTCACGGTCGATAACACGGGGTATCTCGGCACGAACCTGGTGATGCCGATCCTCAACGTCCCGGAAGTCGGCATCGTCACGATGGAGGCGATCACGAAGCGGCCGGTCGTCCAGAGCACGCCCGACGGGGACGTGATCGCCATCCGGCCGATCATGAACATGGTGCTCGGCGTCGATCATCGGGCCAATGACGGCGCCGGTGGAGCGGCGCTCCTGCGCGACATCAAGGCATGGCTCGAAGCGGTCGGGCCGGACACCCCGATCTACTGAGTCCCGCCGGCAGCCGGAGGCCTGCGGGACCATCATCGGCGCGCCCCTGATGCGCGTCTTCGTCACCGGCGGTGCCGGGTTCATCGGGCGGGCCGTCGTCCGCCGACTTGTCGGGCGCGGCGATCGCGTCGTCGCGGTGGTCCGCGACCCCGAGCGCGCGGACGCGCTGACCGGCCTGGACATCGAGCTTCTCTCGGGCGACCTGTCGAGGACGGCCGACATCGTCGACGGCATGCGCGGTTGCGATGCCGCCGTGCACTTGGCCGGCATGTACCGGGTCGGCATCCCGGCGAGTGATCGGCCGGCCATGCTCGATGCTAACGTCGGCGCCACGCGCCGGATGCTCGATGCGCTGGGGACCGCCGGCATCGACCGTCTGGTCATGGTCAGCACCATCAACGCTGCCGGCAACACGCACGGCCGCATCGTCGACGAACGCTATCGACGCGACCTCGGCGAGGGCTTCCTCAGCTACTACGACGAGACCAAGTTCCTGGCCCATCGGGCCGCCCAGGAGCGCATGGCCGCCGGAGCGCCGATCGTCATCGTCCAGCCCGGCGTCACGTACGGCCCGGGCGACCATTCCGGCGTCGGCGATCAGCTGCGCCGCGCCCACGATGGCACGTTGGGCTACCTCGCCCTGGCCGACCTCGGGATCTCGGCGGCCTACGTGGAGGACGTCGCGGCGGGCATCACCGCGGCGCTCGATCGGGGCCGCGTCGGCGAGGCCTACTTCCTGGGCGGCCAGAACCTTCGCGTGCGTGACGCCCTCGTGGTGGCCGCGCGCGTCGGCGGCCAGCGCCTGCCACGCCTGGAGATCCCCACGTTCCTGGTCCGGATCGGCTCGCGAGCGCCCGCTGTACTCGCGCGCGCGGCCGGCCTACCCGAGGATCTGGGCGAGGTGCTGCGCGCGAGCCTTGGGGTCACCTACTGGGGGTCATCGGCCAAGGCGGCCACGGAACTCGGGTACGTCTCACGCGACCTGGTCGCCGGCTTGCATGCGACGTTCGACGGGGCCAGGTGACGCCCGACACCCCAACGGCCCGGCATCGGATGAGCGACTACACTCCGGGCATGGCTCGCGACCTGCCGATATTCGAACCGCCGGTCCCGGGCGGGACCGGTAGCCTCCACGGTCGCCCGATCGATCTGCCGATCTCGGTGGGAGGGGGCCAGGCCGGCCTGCCAGCGGTCGATGGCTCGATCGCGCCGCGCCGCCACCCCGACTGGATCCGCTCTCGACTGCCCTCGGGCGACAACTACCACGACCTGAAGGCGCTGATGCGCGGGCTCAGCCTCAACACGGTCTGCGAGGAGGCCCACTGCCCGAACATCGGGGAGTGCTGGGACCAGCGCACCGCGACGATCATGATCCTGGGTGACACCTGCACACGGGCGTGCGGGTTCTGCGCGGTCAAGACCGGTCGGCCGACCTGGTTCGACGACGACGAGCCGCGGAGGGTCGCCGAAGCGGTCGGGGCGATGGCCCTGGACCACGTCGTGGTGACCAGCGTCGCCCGCGACGACCTGTCCGATGGCGGCGCACGGATCTTCGCCGAGACCATCGGCGCGATGCGCCAGCGTGCACCGGGGATGGGTATCGAGGTCCTGATCCCCGACTTCGACGGCTCGGACGACCGACTGCAGACGGTGATGGATGCCCGGCCGGACATCCTGAACCACAATCTCGAGACGGTCCGACGCCTGCAGAAGCCCGTCCGCAAGCGGGCACGCTGGGACCGCTCGCTATACGTGCTGCGGCGGGCCAAGGAGATGGCCGACGAGATCGGCTACGCCGTCCACACCAAGTCGAGCCTGATGGTCGGGCTCGGCGAGTCGCGCGACGAGCTCCAGGATGCGTTCGAGGCGCTCCGCGCGTATGACGTCGACATCCTCACGATCGGCCAGTACCTGCGGCCGTCGCTACAGCATCTACCGCTCGAGCGCTACTACCACCCCGACGAGTTCGCCGAGATGAAGCAGGCCGCCTTGGCACTCGGGTTCAAGCATGTCGAGTCAGGGCCGCTCGTCCGCTCGAGTTACCACGCCCGCGATCAGGTGCCCGGCGCCGAGCTGAAACTGCGTCGCCGGCAGGCAACGATCGACGCTGAGGGACGCGTCATACCACTCGCTGGGTAGACGCCTCGTCCGAGCTTGCTCGGCATCGTTGCGCCGACGGCACCTGATCTCGACGACGGACGAGGCGTACATTCCCGGTCCGAAACGTCCGCACGTGTAGGGCGTCAGCAGGACATGCGCGCGTCGAAGGACCAGGAACCGAACCGGCTGCTCGTGGCGATCGTCGCGCCGTTCTACGTAGCGTGGCTGGCGCTGCGCGGAGCGATCGAGGCGATCGCCCGCGCGATCGACTGGGTCCTGCGTGCTATCGGCGATGCCATCCGCTGGGCGTGGCGCCGGTTCCGGATGGGGCTGCAGGTAGTCACGACCATGCTGGCGTCCCTCGTCCGCTTCCTCGGCCGCCTGCTGGCGCCGGTCGCGAGACTCCTCACGATCGTGCTGCGCTACGCGGCAACGGGCCTCCGGGCCTTGCTGCGCGAGATCGGTGTGCTGCTGGGCTGGGTCGTGCGCATCGTCGCGCCGCCGCTGCGAGCCTTGGCTCGCGTCGCGGTCGATATCGGCCGCCTGATGGTGCTTGGTGCGGGCCGCGCGGGTCGGGCGATCGGCGACGCGGCGCGATGGGCCTTCGCTCGGATCTGGCCGGCCATGCGCGTCATCGGCATCGTCCTCGAGGCCGTGTCCGCGAGGGTCGCGGCCGGCGTCCGCGTAGTGGCCGGTGCGATAGCCCGTGTCGTCGGGCGATCGATGGCCATCGTGGGTCGGGCGGTGCGCTGGAGCTGGCTGACCGTGGTGCACGTCGTTCGATGGATCAAGCGAGCGCTCGTCGCCGCCCTGCGACCCGTCATCGCTGCCGTACGCGCCGCGCTCGCCGTGGTGCGGGGCGTGCTCGGGGCAATGCGGGGATGCATCGGGCTCGTGGCGTCGCTGGTCGTCCAAGCGGTCGCCCCGATCCGTCGCGCGCTGGCGGCCATGATGTTCACGCTCTTTTCCGGGCTGGCCTCCATCCTCCGACCCGCGTTACGCGCGATCGCGAATGCGCGGTTGAGCGCACGATCCGCGGTCGCCCGTACGTTGCTGGCGATCAGTGCCGCATTCGGGCCCGCATTCCAGCCGGTCCGTCAAGCGATCGAGGAGCTCCGGCGACTCGCCCCCGACGTCCGGGGTCTCCGAGGCGAGCCCCAGGTCGCCGAGGGCCGGCAGCGAGGCGCTGGGCCGCCCCCGGCGGTCGGTTTCGCCCAGGCCCACCGGTCGTCGGCGGTGTCAAGCCCCCCGTCAGGAGCTGGGCGTAGGACGTCGCCGATCGTCCTCATCGCCGTGACAGTGGCGGTGATCCTGGTCCTGGTCGCGATCGTCGACGAAACGCTCGAGCCGGGCCAGGCGACGACGGCGGCCCTCAGCCTCCTGCTCGGATCGGTGATCGCAGGTCTGATCACTGCGCCCCAGCACGTCGGCGAGGGTGTCGTCGGGTTCGTGCTCGGGTGCGCGCTGACGGTCGGCGTCGGTCTACTGATCCCGAATGTGGGCGGGTCGGCGGAGGCGAACCCCGTGCCGGCGTTCCTGAGCCTGGTGATCGTCGGTGGCATCGCCTACGCCCCAGGCTGGGCGATCGGTGGTCGACGCCACCGTCGCGCCGCGGCGTCCTGGGACTGACGCTATCCTCGACGCGTGACCCGACAGCTCGCCCGCAAGATCCCGCTGGCGGAGCTCCATTGCCACCTCGGCGGTGCGGTCACCCCGGCGATCATGTGGGGCATCGCCCACGCCCAGGGCATCAAGCTCCCGACCAAGGATTATTGGCAGTTCCGGGACATGATCACGGTCTCGAAGCGCTCCCAGAGCTTCGATGGCTACCTCCAGCTGTTCCACTGGACCGAGCTCATCCAGAGCTCGCCGATCGCCGTGGAACGTGCCGTGTACGAGGTCGTCGGCGGCGCGTACCGCAAGAACAACGTCACGACGATGGAGCTCCGCTTCAACCCGATGAAGCGGAACCGCGGTGGCGAGCAGGATCTCGACCACATCATCGCGGCCGCCGTGCGCGGCATGGACAAGGCGATCCTGGAGTACCCGGTCAAGCCCGGCTTGATCTTCTGCCTCGACCGTGCCTTCCCGTACGAGCTCAACGAGATCATCGCGGAGAAGGCCATCGCCTGGCGGGATCGAGGCGTCGTCGGCGTCGACATCGCGGGGCCCGAGGCGACGACCTTCCGGGTCGCGGATTACCGGCGCCTCTTCCGACGCGCCCGCCAGTACGGACTCGGGATCACGGTCCACACCGGGGAGGCTGGCCCGGTCGACGAGATCGCTCGCGTCGTCGAGCTGCTCGAGCCGGACCGCATCGGCCACGGGGTCAAGGCCGCCTACGACCCGCGGGCGATGGGGATGATCCGCGACCGCGGCATCGTGCTCGAGATCTGCCCCACCTCGAACCTCAACACGCGCGTCGTTTCGGGCTGGGACGAGTTCCGCTGGATCTTCGACACGTTCCGGCGCAACGACATCCGGTTCACCATCAACACCGACGGGCCGGAGATGCTCAAGACCTACATCCGCGACGAGATGGCCAGCCTCGGTCGGCTGGGGATCCTGTCGGTCGAGGACCAGGAGCAGGTGGCGGCCACGTCGCTCGCCGCCTCGTTCGTCCCGAACGTGTCCGACGTGCCGGCCCCGCGTCTCGCGCCGCCGTCGCGCGTGGTCGTCGAGCGCGAAGAGGCCTGATCCCCGGCGACCCGGCGCCTAGTCCGTGGGGCTGCCGATCCGGTAGGTGCAGCAGCGGTCGCCGGCCACGATGTGGGACTCGCGCTGGACGTCGGCGCCGAGCACCTCGCGGAACAGGTCGAGCTCGGCCTGGCAGGCGGCGGCCGTGTCGGCTGCGACGTGGTGGATCGCACAATTGCGCTCCACCAGCCGGATGACCCCGTCGGCCCCGACGATCGCTTCCGCAAGGTAGCCGGCCTCGTCCTGGATCATCGCCAGTTCGCGCGCCCGGTCCACGATCGGCGCCGCGGCCGGCAACCGCTCGGCGAGCCGACGGCCGACGCGCTCGCGGGTGATCCGCCGGCGCTCCTCGAACACGTCGTCGACCAGGCCCTCGCCCCCGATCGCGCGGATGGCCGCAAGCAGGCCTTCGGCCAGGCCCTCGTAATTGGTCGGGAAGAGGTCCTGGGCCGCGGCGGTCACGTCGTACAGATGTCGGGGCCGACCGACGCCGTGTCGGACCGCCTGGCGGCTGACCAGCCCCGCCGCCTCGAGCCCGTGGAGCTGTTGCAGTACCCCGGTCCGACTCGCACCGAGATTGGCCGCCAGTGATTCCGGCGAGCTCGGTCCGTCGTGTCGGAGGCGGAGGAGCAGGTCTCGTCGCAGGGTCGGGCTGCCGGGTGCGCCGTCCACGTGGTCGACCACTGCACGGAGGGCCGGCCGGAGCGGGGTTGACGGGGCGTCGGGCGCGCTGGGCACGCGTCGCGGCTCGGGCATGGTCCGCGAAGGCTAGCACCGGTGCCGTCGACCCGCTGCGGCGCGAGCGGCTGTCTCCGGCGGTCGTCGGCGGTGCTAGGCTCGCCGGCGATGGACCTCGACCTCGCGCCCGAACATGTCCTGCTGCGCGACACCGTGCGCGACTTCATGGTCACCGAGGTCGCCCCGATCGTCGACGAGCACGAGCGCGAGCGCCGGTTCCCGGTCGAGGTCGTCCGACGCATCGGCGAACTCGGCTGGCTCGGCATCCCCATCCCCGAGGACGAGGGCGGGGCGGGCCTCGATACCCTGGCCTACGCCATCGCGGTCGAGGAGATCGGCCGGGTATGGGGATCGCTCGGGCTGATCGTCGCGGCCCACACCAGCCTCGGGTGCGGGCCGCTCCACCTGGCCGGCACCAAGCAGCAGAAGGATCGGTTCCTCGTGCCGATGGCCGGCGGCCAGGTCCTCGGTGCATACGGGCTGACCGAGCCCGGAGCGGGCTCCGACGCGGGTGGCACGCGCACGACCGCTCGCCGCGACGGCGACGAGTGGGTGCTCGACGGCGCCAAGCGCTTCATCACCAACGCGGGGCACGCCGGGACGTACGTCATCACCGCCAGGACCGGGACCACGGACCGCGGCGCCGCCGAGATCAGCGCGTTCATCGTGCCCGCCGACATCAAGGGGTTCAGCGTTGGCCGGCTCGAGGACAAGCTGGGCCTGCACGCCTCGGCGACGGGCGAGCTCCGGTTCGAGGACGCTCGCATCCCGGGCGACCACCTCCTCGGCGACGTCGGCGAAGGGTTCCGGACGTTCCTCAAGATCCTCGACGGAGGGAGGATCTCGATCGGCGCCCTGGCGGTCGGCCTGGCGCAGGCGGCCCTCGACGCGAGCATCCCGTATGCCCAGACACGCGAGCAGTTCGGCAAGCCGATCGGCTCGTTCGAGGGGGTCGCGTTCATGGTCGCCGACATGGCGACCGAGATCGAAGCGGCCCGCGACCTCGTCTGGAAGGCGGCCTGGCTCAAGGACCAGGGACGCGACTTCGGGCTGGTCGCCGCCGAGGCGAAGCTGTTCGCCTCGGAGGTCAGTGCCCGCGCCACCAACGCCGCGATCCAGATCCACGGTGGCTATGGCTACACGACCGACTATCCGGTCGAACGCTTCATGCGCGACGCCAAGCTCACCGAGATCGGGGAGGGCACCAGCCAGGTCCAGCGACTGGTCATCGCCCGTCGCATCCTAGGGCTGCGGATCGGCTGAGGCTAGCCGACGCGAGTGAGGCGGACGATCAGCCGGTACTGGCTGTTCGCCCCCACGCAGGTCTGGAGGGTCATGCTCGGCCGAGCGAGGCTCGCATAGGCCCAATCGCCCTTGTCCGGCGTCGTCAACTTCCACCACGAGACGGCATAGGTCCGCACCCGACCGGAGGCGTCGGCGTAGTAGGCCTTCATCCCGGTCCGCAGCCGGCCTCGCACGTAGGCGTCGTGGAGTGGCTTGAACACGCTATACGCGTGACCGAACAGGTAGACGTTGTTGCTTCCCGCACAACCCCAGCGATAGACGCGGTTGCCCGGGTAGGCCGACGACGAGCACGAGTAGAAGGTCGTCGACCGCGAGATCCCCAGCGACGGGATCCACAGATGGTTGCTGCCCCTGAAGGAGGTCGATGTCGTCGCCGTGCGCGTCGGCTTCGCCGCTCCCTTCGTGGCCACGACGGCCGCCTTGGGCTGCGGGACGGCCGCTCGAGGGCGGGCGATCCAGTCGGCCCGCAGCGACAGCGCCCGAGTCACGCGCTCCACGGCCGTGGCGTCGCGTCGCTCCTGTGAGTGGGCGGTGAGGCGCACGTCGCTCGCCGCGGCAGGCCGGCTAACGGGCGGGGGCGCCGGTGTGGTCCCACCCTGCCCACCGAGCGCCGTCGATGGGGCACTGGCCGCGAGGAGGTTGACGATCAGGCCGAGGGCGACGAGCGAGCGGGCAGAGCGGGTCGCGGTAGGCACGACCGCAGCTTCCCGAGCCGCACCTCCGCGGACCGTGGCTCGGACGTCCCATCAGCCATGGGAAGGTGGGACGGTCCCGGTCGGGGGACCGGACCTTAGTCCCCGGTGCCGGCGGCCCCCAAAAGTGCGGCTCGGATCGCCGCCTTGAACCCTGGGGCCCACGGCCCCTGACCGGCCAGCACGAACGGCGACTGGTCGACCGATTCATAGGTCGCTGCGTCCGTCACGTACGAACGTGCGCAGGCATCGATGTTCGCCCGCAGCTTCTGGAACGAGGCATCGTCGCGGAAGATGTAGAGGTAGATCCGCACGGGCTTGGCCTGGTCGAGGCCGCCGGCCGTGACCGAGATGGCGGTCGGGATGAGCGCAGGATCGGTGCAGCCAGCGTCACCCGACACCGCACCGTTCACCGTGACCTTCTCCTTGGACAGCGCGCTGACGATCCCTCCGAAGTCGGTCGGCGTCGGTGCGGGCGGGCCAGTTTCGACGGCCCCGCACGCGCCGAGCGACAGGACTGTCAGCAGGCAGAGAGCGCCGATCCGGGCCCGGGGGACGTGTGGCACGACCCGGAGGCTATCACCGAGCGAAGAGCTCAGCGGTCGCGGGCTCGGCGCTTGGCGTCCCGAAGTCGCGCCATCGTGTCGCCGGTCGGCTCGGACGTCGGCGCGGGGGTGGGATCGGGGGTCGGTGCCGGCGTAGCAGGAACGGCCTGGACTGGGGTAGGCGCCACATCCGGTGGGGGCGCCGC
>DASSMQ010000018.1:0-6596 GCA_035688805.1 Candidatus Limnocylindrales bacterium | reverse complement strand
TCTCCCTCCCCGCGCCTACGAGGCGAAGGGCATGCCGAGGAGCTCGAGGAGCTTCTTCGATTCCTCGTCGGTCTTCGCCGTCGTCACGATGCTGATCTCCAGCCCGCGGAGACGGTCCACCTTGTCGTAGTCGATCTCCGGGAAGGCGAGTTGCTCGCGCATCCCGAGCGAGTAGTTGCCACGGCCGTCGAACGACTTGCCGGGCACGCCCCGGAAGTCGCGGATCCGCGGCAGTGCCAGGGTCGTCAAGCGGTCCAGGAAATCCCACATCCGCTCGCCGCGAAGGGTCACCTTCGCGCCGATCGAGTTGCCCGTCCGGAGCCGGAACTGGGCGATCGACCGCTTGGCCTTGGTCACGATCGGCTTCTGACCGGTGATCGTCGAGAGGTCGCCCAGGGCGGCATCGAGCGCCTTGGCGTTGGACAGCGCTTCGCCGAGGCCGATGTTCACGACGATCTTGCTCACGCGCGGGACCTGGTTCGGGTTGCGATAGTCGAATTGCTTCTGGAGCGCCGGCACGACCTCGGTCCCATAGCGCTCACGCAGGCGGCTGGTCACGACTTCACCTCCAGCTGCTCGCCGCAGTGGCGGCAGACCCGGACGCGCTTGCCGTTGTCGAGCGTCTGATGGCCGATGCGGGTCGGTTTGCCGCAGTGGCTGCAGACCACCATGACCTTGCCGATCGGCAGGGGCTGGGCGATATCCAGGATGCCGCCCTGCTGGATCTTCGGCATGCGGTCGGTGGTGCTCGAGGTCTGGCGTGGCTTGGTGTGGCGCTTGGCGATGTTGACGCCCTCGACGACCACGCTCACGCCGCCGGCCGACGAGCCGCGCCGGAACATGCTGCGGCCGCCGTGCGGCGACGGCTGGCGGCGGATCACCCGCTCGACCACGCCGCGCTTGCCGGCATCCTTGCCGGACAGCACCACGACGGTATCGCCCTTGCGGATCTCGGGCACCTTGGGCGGGACGGAGACGCTGGTCCGGACGGCCATCACAGCACCTCCGGGGCGAGTGACACGATCTTCATGTAGTTGCGGTCGCGCAGTTCGCGGGCCACCGGCCCGAAGATGCGCGTGCCACGGGGATTGCCCTGGTTATTGATGAGGACCGCCGCGTTCTCGTCGAAGCGGATGTAGCTCCCATCGGCCCGGCCGTACTCCTTGTTCGTCCGGACGATCACGGCGCGCACCACGTCGCCCTTCTTCACGGCAGCGTTGGGGATGGCCTGCTTGACGCTGGCGATGATCACGTCACCGACCCCGGCCGTCGTCTTCAGCGAACGGCCCATCACCCGGATGCACTGGATGCTCCGGGCCCCGGTGTTGTCGGCGACCTTGAGTCGCGTCTGGGGCTGGATCATGCGACGGGCTCCTCGCCCCCGGCGGTCTCCTCCGAGGGTGCCTCGGTCGCGGCCTCACCGTCCGCCGCGGGTTCGTTCTCCTCGCCGTCTCCGGCGCGGGTCCGCCCGGGGTGCGCCGCCGCGTGGATGGCCTCGGTCACGGCGGCCTCCTCGGCCACCACGCTCTCGCCGGGGAGACCGTGCTCACCGGCGCGCTGGACCACGCTCACGAGACGCCAGCGCTTGGTGGCCGACATCGGGCGCGCCTCCTCGATGAGGACGGTGTCGCCGATGCGCGCGTCGTTCGTCTCGTCGTGCGCCTTGAACTTCGTGGTCAAGCGGATGACCCGCTTGTAGAGCCGGTGGCGTGCCAGCCGCTCGACGGACACGACGATCGTCTTGTCCATCCGGTCGCTGACGACGCGGCCGACCTTCGTCTTCCGCTTGCCCTGCACTGTGGTGGTCGCTCCTGTCATCGCGTGATCTCCGTCAGGCCGTCTTGCCGAGCTTGCGCTCGCGCTGGACGGTGAGGATCCGCGCGATCGTCCTCCGCGTCAGCGGGATCGTGCTGTAGTCCTTGAGTTGTCGTGTCGAGAGCGCAAAGCGCGCTCCCCACAGGTCCTGCTTCGCCTCACGCAACGCGTCCTCGAGCTCGGAGTCCGAGAGCGTGCGGATCTTCTTGAGGTCCATCCCGTCAGGCCTCCTTGGCGCCTTCGCGCACGACCATGCGGGTCGCGACCGGTAGCTTGTGACCGGCCAGACGCATCGCCTCGACCGCGGAGTCGTGGTCGACGCCGGCCATCTCGAACAGGATCCTGCCGGGCTTGACCACCGCCACCCAGTGATCCGGCGCGCCCTTGCCGGAACCCATCCGGGTCTCGGCCGGCTTCTTGGTGGCCGGCTTGTCCGGGAAGATCCGGATCCAGATCTTGCCGCCGCGCTTGACCGAACGGGTCATCGCGCGCCGGGCCGCCTCGATCTGGCGACTGGTGATCCAGGCCGGTTCCTGGGTGGCCAGACCGTATTCGCCGAACGCCACCGAATGGCCGCCCTTGGCCACGCCGGACATGCGACCGCGCATGACCTTGCGATGCTTGACGCGTCGCGGCATCAACATGGCCTAGACCCCCTGCCCGGCCGGGGCCTGGGCGCCGGCGAGCTCGGGTCGGCGGATCGGCTCCTGGGCGTGGTCGCCCCGATAGATCCAGACCTTGACCCCGATGCGGCCATACGTCGTGTGGGCATGGACCTGGCCGTAGCTGATGTCCGCGCGGAGCGTTCCCAGCGGGATGCGGCCTTCCTTGTCCCATTCCCGGCGGCCCATCTCGGAGCCACCGAGCCGACCGGCCACGGCGATCTTGACGCCCTTGGCCCCGGCCTTCATCGAGCGTTGGATCGCCTGCTTCATCGCCTTCTTGAACGCGATCCGCCGGGTCAGCTGCCCCGCGATGTTCATCGCCACGAGATGCGCGTCGAGCTCCGGCTGGCGGATCTCCTTGATCTCGAGCTTTACCTTGCGGTTGCTGAGCGCGCCGATCTGCTGGCGCAGGACCTCGACATTGGCCCCGCCCTTGCCGATGACGATCCCTGGCTTGGCGGTGTGGATGGTGACGGTCACGTGGTTGATGCCACGCTCGATCTCGACCCCGCTCACGCTGGCATTGGCCAACCGGCGCTCGATGAGCGTCCGGATGGCGATGTCCTCCTTGAGCGAGGTGGTGTACTCCTTATCGGCGTACCACTTCGCGGTCCAGGTGCGCGAGACACCCAGGCGGAAGCCGTACGGATGGACCTTGTGTCCCATGTCAGGCCTCCTGGTCCGCGACGACGATCGTGATGTGGGTCATGGGCTTGTGGATGGGGAACGCCCGACCCTGTGCCCGCGGCTGGAACCGCTTGATCGTCGGGCCCTCATCGGCGATGGCGTCGACGATGACGAGGTCCTCCGCGGACAGGTTGTGGTTGTTCTCGGCGTTGGCAGTGGCGCTCTTGAGCACGCGCGCCACGTCAGACGCGGCCTTCTGCGGCATGAACCGGAGCAGGGCCGTCGCCTCCTCGACCCGCTTGCCCTTGATAGCCTGCGTCACGAGGCGGGTCTTGCGGGTGGAGGCGCGCTGGTACTTGGCGGTGGCGGACACACGCATCGACGGGCCTACTTCAGCGCCGTCGACCGCTCGGTGTGCTTGCCGTGCCCGCGGTAGTTGCGGGTGGGGCTGAACTCACCGAGCCGGTGGCCGACCATGTTCTCGGTCACGTAGACCGGGACGTGCTTCTTGCCGTTGTAGACGGCGATGGTGTGGCCGATGAACGTCGGGAAGATCACCGACGCGCGCGACCAGGTCTTGACGACCTTCTTCTCGTTGCGCTTGTTCATGTCCTCGATGCGGCCGAGGAGGCGGGCCTCGACGAACGGGCCCTTCTTGATGGAACGGGACATCGACTCCTACCCTCCCCGCCTACTTGCGATGCCGCGATCGGACGATGAGACGTCCGGTCGTCTTGGACCGCCGGGTGCGGTAGCCCATCGCGGGCTTGCCCCAGGGGGTCTTGGGCGGCATCCCGGTCGGGGACTTGCCCTCGCCACCGCCATGCGGATGGTCGCGCGGGTTCATGACGACCCCGCGGACCTCCGGGCGCTGGCCCATGTGCCGGGCGCGGCCGGCCTTGCCGAGGTTCTGGTTCTCGTGATCGAGATTGCTGACCTGGCCGATGGTGGCCATGCAGCCGAGCGGAACGCGGCGCATCTCACCCGACGGCATCCGGACCGTGGCGTACGCCCCCTCCTTGGCCAGGAGCTGGGCGGACGTGCCGGCCGAACGGACGATCTGACCGCCCTTGCCGGGGGTCAGCTCGATGTTATGGATGGTCGTGCCGAGCGGGATGTTGGCGAGCGGCAGGGCGTTGCCCAGGCGCGCCTCGGCATCCGGTCCCGAGACCACGATGTCGCCGACCTTCACCCCGTGCGGCAGGAGCATGTAGCGCTTCTCGCCGTCGCGGTAGTGGAGGAGGCCGATCCGGGCCGAGCGGTTCGGGTCGTACTCGACCGTCGCGACCCGGGCCGGCACGCCGGTCTTGTCGCGCTTGAAGTCGATGCGGCGGTAGTGCTGCTTCTCGCCGCCACCACGATGGCGCACCGATAGGCGGCCCTGGTTGTTGCGGCCCGACCCGCGCTTCTGCGGCTCGAGCAGCGGCTTGTACGGCTCCTTGGTCGTGACCTCCTCGAATGTCGATCGGGTCATCTGGCGGAGTCCCGGTGAGGTCGGCTTGTAATCGCGCAGCGGCATCGCTCAGACCCCCTCGAAGAATTCGATCTTCTGGCCGGGGGCCAGGGTGACGATCGCCTTGCGCCACGCGGTGGTGTGGCCGACGATCCGGCCGCGTTTGGTGCCGCGGCGCTTCTCCTTCGCCTTCGTCGTCAGGACGTTGACCGCGACGACCGTCACGGCCTCCTTCTTGTAGAGCTCCTCGACGGCCGCCTTGATCTGGATCTTGTTGGCGTCGTGGTGGACGGCGAAGGTGTACTTGCCTCGCCCTGACTCGTCGATCGACTTCTCACTGATGACGGGTCGCAGGATGATCTCGGGTGCGGTCAGGGCGGTCACGCGGACACCTCCGTGGTCGCGCCGCCGTACACGCTCTCGATGCGGGCGAGGGCCGGTTGCTCGATCAGGACGAGATCGGCGTCGATCAGATCGACCACGTTGAGCGAGTCGGCCAGGATGACGTCGACCTTGGGCAGGTTGCGGGCGGAGAGCTCGAGGTTCTGGTCGCGCGCCGGCGCGACGACGAGGATACGGCCGCCGGCGTCGAGGGCGCGCAGCACGCCTGCCAGGTCCTGGGTCTTGATCGACTCGAGCCCGAAGGTGTCGATGACCTTGAGCTGCTCGTCGCCGAGCTTGGCGGTCAGGGCGCCGCGCAGGGCGAGGCGCTTCATCTTGCGTGGCAGGCGCTGCTCGTACGAGCGCGGGTGCGGACCGAAGACGGCACCACCACCGCGGTAATGCGGTGCGCTCGGGGTCCCCTGCCGGGCACGGCCGGTGCCCTTCTGGCGGTAGGGCTTCTTCCCACCGCCGCGGACCTCGCCGCGGGTGCGGCTATCGTGCGTGCCGGTCCGCCGCGCCGCCAATTGCGCGGTCACGACCTGATGCAGGACAGCGGTGTTGACCGGGGCCGCGAAGAGCTCGTCGCTGAGCTCGACGGTCCCGACGGTCTTGCCGGTGCGATCGTAGAGGGGGGTCGACGGCATCGTCAGGCCTTCTTCACGAGGATGAGCGACCCCCGCGCGCCGGGAAGGCTCCCCTTGACGAGCAGCAGGTTGCGGTCGGGATCGGTGCGCACGACGCGCGCTTTCTTGATGGTCACCCGCTCGTCGCCCATGTGGCCGGCCATCCGGAGGCCCTTGTAGACCCGCCCCGGCGTCGTGCCAGGACCGATCGAGCCGGGTTCGCGGTGATGGTCCGAGCCGTGGGTCTTGGGCCCGCGGCGGAAGTTGTGGCGCTTGATCTGGCCGGCGAAGCCTTTGCCCTTCGATACGCCGGAGACATCGATGTCGTCACCGGGTGCGAAGAGGTCGCCGATCGAGACGGTCTGGCCGACCGAGAACTCGTCGACGCTGTCGACCCGGAACTCGCGGATCGTCGCCAGCGAGCGGGCCGCCTTCGGCAGCTCCTTGAGCTGGCCCGCCTCGGGCTTGCTGATCCTGCGCGCCGACTCGGTGCCGAGCTGGACCGCCGTGTACCCATCGCGCTCGGTCGTGCGCAGACGCGTGACGGTATTCGGCTCGATGGCCAGCACGCTCACGGCCACCATCGTCCCGTCATCCTGGAAGACCTGGGTCATGCCGACCTTCCGCCCGATCAATCCGATACTCATGACACCGACCCCCGATGCCCGCGCAGGCCCGAGCGCAGGGCAAGGCGCTGCTGAGCACCTGAGCGAGCGCACCCCAGGGTGCGTGAGCGAGGGAGCGCAGGCGGCAACGCAGCCATGCGCCGGGAATGCGCGGGCGTCATCACATCTTGATCTCGATGTCGACACCAGCCGCCAGGCTGAGTCGCATCAGGGCGTCGACCGTCTTCGAGCTAGGGTCGAGGATGTCGACGAGCCGCTTGTGCGTGCGGATCTCGAACTGCTCCCGCGAGTCCTTGTCGATGAACGGCGAGCGCAGGACGGTGAACTTCTCGATCCGGGTCGGCAGCGGCACGGGGCCGAGCACGTCCGCGCCGGTGCGCTGGGCGGTCTCGACGATCTGCGC